>NZ_JAWOWJ010000003.1:0-440160 GCF_033340495.1 Vibrio sp. 1249-1 | reverse complement strand
CAACAGCAACAGCAACAGCAACAGCAACAGCAACAGCAACAGCAACAGCAACAGCAACAGCAACAGCAACAGCAACAGCAACAAAAGTCTCAAAACGAAGGGAAAGAAGCGCAAGGACAACAGTCACAAAATCAGCAAGATTCTGAAAATAAAAAAGAAAAACAAAAAACGGAACAACATCAACCGCAACGAGATGACAAGCAAGTGAAGGATCAAGGTGAACCAATACAGGCTAAAGCGCATCCCGAAAAAATGCATCAGGATGATCCTGAGTTCCGTCGACTAGAAGCAGTAGAAAGTGCTCGCGACCCAAGCTTTTTGATCCGTGCGCAAATGCAACTTCAAGCGCAACAAAAACAACCTCCACAACAATCTCAAAAGGAGTGGTAAGCCTGTGATGAACAAAGGCGTAAAACTGGTCTTTATTTTTGTGGCCAGCCTAATATCCAGTTTCTCGGTGATGGCACAGACACTTCAAGCTAGTGTGAATAAAACACAAGTAGCCAAGAATGAAGTGATTAACCTCAGAATCATTTCAGATACTGAGCTCAGCTCAGACTCAATCGACTTCAATGTTCTAGAGAAAGACTTCTTCTTGGGTCAACCTCGTTATGGCCGCTCTAGCAATAACATTAACGGAAGAAAATCAGTGCGTACCGAGTGGAGTATCTCAATTGCACCAATGAAAGAAGGTGTTCTGACTATTCCAAGTTTTTCCGCTGATGGCATGAAAACGGAGCCGATCAAACTACGTGTCAACGCGAGCCAAACAGACCCCAATCTTGATGATCTATTTAGCTTTAATATTACGGTCGACAACAGTACGCTCTACCCTCAGCAATCTGCAACATTACGTATACAACTTCTAATTAAAGCGGACACTCGACGCCTAGATAACCCGCAAATAGTACCTCCGCAGATTGAAGGCATGAAGCTTGAGGCACTGGGTGGCTTACAACAAAGACAGAAGATCTTAAATGGGTTAGAAGTAGCGGTCATAGAGCAGTCGTTTCGCTTAACGGCCAATCAACCAGGCACTTATACCTTGATAGGTCCTAAACTGACCGGTTCTTATATTTATGGCGACAGCTTGACGGGCTCAACCAAAATAATGCCTATCAACACCAAAGCGGAACGCATTCCAATCACGGTCAAACCGATTCCGAGCGAATTTAAAGGTGAATGGCTTCCTGCTTCAGCGTTAGAAATGACACAGAGCTGGCAAGACGATCAAGGTAATCTACTGTCGATTAACGCGATCAACACAGTAAAGCAAGGTTCTTCACTCACTCGAACCATTCAAGTTAAGGCTCGCGGTACACAAGCCGAATATCTGCCACGAGTCAATATTAGTTACCCGAGTTCACTGCGCGTGTATCCCGAACAACCTAAGTTCGATAGCGCGAGAGATGGCACCGTTACCATGACGGTGAAGCAAGTCATTATTCCTACAGAGGCCAGGAAATATACCTTACCAGGATACGACTTGAACTGGTGGGACAGTCAAAATGATGAAGCGAAGAAAACAACGTTACCAGAGCTAACATTAGACGTAGAGAAAAATGACACTGGGCTAATCACGTTGCCGGAATCGCCTCTTTCAGCACCTTTAGTGTCAACCCCTAGTCCTGAATCAAGCGGCGGTGTGAGCAGTCTCTGGCGAACGTTAACCTTTGTTTTCTCAGGGCTTTGGATAATGACATTGGGAATCGCAATTTGGGCATGGAAAAAGCGCCCAATAACAGCAAGTGGAACGGTTTCAAATGCTGAACAACCACTTTACATCAACGCGCTAAAAAAAGTCATCGAAGAAGGCGATGCTGCGAAAATTGAACGCTCTGTAAATGAGTATTTAACCACTCATCAAGACAGGTTAAACCCTGGTGACGTACAAGCAATTAAGCAAGAGCTTAATGCCATGAATCGAGCGCGTTTTAGTGCTAACCAACAACCTTGGAGCCCTGATTCGCTGCTAGCCAAAATTCAAAACCTTGGCAAAGCAAACGTAACGAAAACCGACCACCAACTCGAAAAGTTATAAATAACTAGATAACAATGGCAGCTCTCATGAGCTGCCAATTCTCTTATCCGGTCAAATTTGCTTTAGCGGTTTTATCTAGAGCACCAACCGCCACCTATTCCCTATCAAGTTGCTCTTATGAACATCACTTACTCAACAAACACTTGGGGCTCGTATTCGTATCGCCTTACACAATTTCGCCCATGATTCTTCGCTTGATAGAGTGCCTTATCCGACAACTGATATAAATGGTCGAAATTAAAGTCTTTGCCTTTCGCTTTATAACAGGAGTAACCGACTGAAACGGTAAGTAACTCCCCTTCTGGGTTATGTCGATGCTTTATCCCCTCGCCCTCGATACATTGACGAATGCACTCTGCTCTCAGTCGAACCTCCTCTTGATCAGAACCAATCATGAGCAACGCAAACTCCTCACCTCCGATACGGCAAAAAACTTCATCTTCACCTTTGGTATGATGATCCAAGATATAGCCAATTCGCATCAAGGCAATATCGCCTTCGAGATGACCATAGTGATTATTGAATAAGCCAAAATGGTCAATATCAATCAGGATCAGGCCAAACGACATGTCGTCTTCACACTCTAGGGCACAATATTTTTGCATCACATGTTCTAACATGCGGCGATTACCAAGACGCGTCAAAGGATCGAGCTTAGAAAGTACCTCAAGCTGTCGATTGGCTTCCTCCAACTCTTTTGTTCGGTTCTGAACCTCCAGCTCTAAGTTTTCGTTTAATTCGCGAATAGCCTCTTGAGCTTGAGTACGTTGCAATACTTCAGCTAAGCTGGACGCGAACATACGAATCACTTCACGTAACTGAGAAGTTAACGGCGCACGTGTCAGCAAATTATCAACAGCGATAAAGGCGATAGGACCACTGCTATTTGAAGTCAATACCGTCATCGCAGCCCAACCAAAGCCAACAATATTACAGTCATGATAAATAGGCACTGATTCTTCAAATGCGACTTCGTTTGGCATTGAGCGAGCCAGATTTATAAGAGAGAAATCTTGGGTTTCGCCAAAGAAGTAAGATTCATCCACCACATTACCTTGAATATCGGTACCCCACGTTCCTTGCATGTAAGAGCAATTTTCATCAGTTAAAAACACCGCCATTCGATCAATACCAAGATTTTTAATGGCGAAAGTGACGGCCGATTTGCATACTCCACTGACAGTAGTGCAACGTGATAACTCAACCATGCTTGAATGCAGCATGCGTACGTTTTGTTCTTGGCGCTTACGAATGTAAATTTGAGAGAAAAGTGAACCAAACGAGTCCAACATCTGTTTTTGATATGCCGTTATCGGCTTACGATGAATAAAGTTATCTAGCGCGAACCACCCAAACGGTTCATTGCCATCGCGTAAAATCAACATCGCATTCCAGCCCTGCCCGATGACCTTGCCTGCTGTGTATATTGGCGCGTCTTCTACAATCACTAAGTTGCTCTCAAGGCTAGATAACGCGGTGATATACTCCTCGCTAAGTTGATGTAAATCGTATTGTGTGTGAAATTCATCAATCGTAATTCCTGACTCATCCGTGCCGTATGTACCACTGAAGCTGCGCTTTTTCATATCGAGAAGCATCAGTGTAGAGCGATCAAACCCCAATCGTTCACGTAGCGCTTCGACGGCTTTGTAGTACAAGTCCTTTAAAGAATCAGGATTAGAGATTTCGAGTGCAACTTGCTGAACTAACTTCATATTTTCGATAAAGCGCTCGCGTTGGCTAATCTCATCAACATATTGCGCTTCACGAATATCTCTGTGCCTGATCTCTTTCGAGGCATTTTTTTCAGCACGAATACATTGCCAACGCGCCGCTGCGAGTTGCATTGCGTCGTAACTTTCTTCATAGATATTATGTGCCGTGCGAGCATGTACAGATTGAATCAGTAGGTAGGTACGTTTGATAGGCGTGTTGTCGAGCATCATGATGTAACTGTCACCCCCTAAATCTCGGGTGTGATTCCAGTTACAAGTGTTGATCGCCAGAGGTATGATGCTTTCAGAGGTATCAAACTGACTTGCCCACTCCCAGAATGTCTCAGGATAGTTTTGGGTTGGGTAAAGCTCTCCGCGAGAGAAGCTCATCGAATGACGAGGGTTAATTGAAGGATCTTCAAAAATAGCGAGGGCTTGAGGGGAGAACAGACTCTCTAAATGATCAAAGATTGCCTCCGCTAGCAACCGATGGTCCCTCGTTGAAGACACTTTTCTTGTAAAACTTCTTAAACTCACCCTACCAACCTAATCTGCTTTTTTATCCTCGATAAAAAACTACTTAGGCCATGATATGCAATCAATACGTTCAAATTTGAGCTGTTAAGTCATTCGCAAAATTATCAGACTTAGTGTTACATTCGAGAACTCTTCAGCACTTTTAAAGCCATGTTTCACATAAGTTACATGCTTTATAAACTGGGGAGGAAAGTTGTACTTATTTACAAGATTTTTGTGTTGGTAGATGTTTTAAGCCTACGACTTAAAAAGAAAAAGGCCCCTCATCAAGAGGGGCAAAGTTACCATCGCTTATAGTTATTTAGTTATGCTTGTAAATACGGTGGATTAACCGAAATCACCATTTACGTAGCCTTGAGTACGGTCGTCTTGAGGGTTGCTAAAGATCACTTGCGTATCGTTGTGCTCAACCAGTTCACCCATTAGGAAAAACGCAGTGCGGTCAGAGATACGACGCGCCTGTTGCATTGAGTGAGTCACGATAACGATGGTGTAGTTCTTCTTTAGCTCTTCCATCAGTTCTTCGATTTTGTGTGTCGCAATTGGGTCAAGTGCCGACGTTGGTTCATCCATCAGAATCACATCAGGCTCCATCGCGATTGTACGTGCAATACATAAACGTTGCTGCTGACCACCAGAAAGACCGAATGCGTGTGATTTAAGGCGATCTTTCACCTCATCCCAAAGTGCAGCACCGCGCAGCGAACGCTCTACCACTTCATCAATTGTCTTTTTGTCTTTGATACCTTGAGCACGTAAGCCGTAAGCCACGTTCTCGTAAATGCTCATCGGGAATGGGTTTGGCTTTTGGAATACCATGCCGACTTTGATGCGAAGGTCAGCAACATCAATGTTGCCGTAAATATCTTCGCCGTCCATCGCCAATTTACCTGTAATTTTCACGCCTTCGATTAGGTCATTCATTCGGTTCAAACAGCGTAGAAGCGTTGATTTTCCGCAACCTGACGGGCCGATAAGTGCAGTTACTTGGCGAACTGGAATTGGTAAGTTGATCGATTTCAGTGCTTGGTTGTCACCGTAGAATAGGTCTAGGTTTTCAATATCAAATTTGTTCATTGTCTTAATCTCTTAATTCTTGAATTCGTGTCTTTTAACGTGCGTTCTTAATTAGTGTTGTTAGTAAGTTGCGGTGTTAAAACGTCTAGCAATCAGTTTCGTTACCATGTTGATCAAGAGAACAACCACGATAAGCACTGTTGCCGTACCGTAAGCCTGATTCCATTCTTCAACGGTAAACAGTTCGGTAGTCAGTTTGTATAGGTGAACGGTTAGCGTACGACCTGAATCCAATAAAGAATCCGGAATACGTGCAACCATACCTGCTGTCAGGAATACTGGAGCAGACTCACCAATGACACGACCAATACTTAGAATGACCGAGGTTAAGATACCTGGCATTGCGCTCGGAAGAATCAAACGCCAGATAGTGTAAATCTTAGAAGCACCGAGGCCATAAGAGCCTTCACGGTACGTTTGTGGTACTGCCATCAGCGCTTCTTCCGTTGTACGGATGATCACTGGCAGGATTAGGATACTTAGCGTCAATGCACCCGACAGAATCGAGAAGCCAAGGCCAAGAATCGCCACGAAGAAAGTCATACCAAACAGGCCGAAAATGATCGACGGGATACCCGCCAATGACTCGGTACAGAATCGGATGATTTTCACCAAACGACTGCCCACTTTCGCGTATTCGGTCAAGTAGATTGCCGTCATGATACCGAGTGGCGCTGCCACTGCGATAGAAGCGATAACCATGTAAATGGTCGCCACAATCATTGGGAAGATACCGTGCTCTTCACCTGTGCGCGTATAGTTATCAGTAATGAAGTTCCAATCTACGTGTTGTAGACCGTTTGATAGGATGTACCAGATAATCCAGAACAAAAAGCCTACCGTTAGTGCTGCCGAGATCCAGACAAATGCGTTAAAGACATTATCTTTGAACTGGCGTGCTTTTTTCAGTTTTGCGCGATCCATAATAGTCACCTTTAACGAGCGATTACTTCGCTTTTTCTCGGTTTAGGTACAGTAGTACAGCGTTCAACGACATGATGAAGACCAGAAGTACTACACCTGTAGCGTAAAGTGCGTTCGCGTGAACACCACTTGCGTAAGACATTTCAATAGCGATGTTTGCAGTTAGTGTACGAGCCGAATCCAAGATGCCTTCTGGCATTGCCGGCGCGTTACCCATAACCATGATAATCGCCATGGTCTCACCCAACGCACGACCGATACCCAGTATCACACCTGTCATGATGCCTGAGCGAGCCGCTGGAACGAGCAACTTAAAGATGGTGTAGATTTTCGATGCGCCCAGTGCCAAAGAACCTTCTTTATAAGTACGAGGGACAGCGCGAATAGACGTTTCAGAAACCGTAATTACTGTTGGTAGAATCATCACACCAAGAACAATAATACCGGCCAAGATAGTGTTACCTGCAGGTACATCAAATACTTTCTGAATCAATGGAACGATAATAACCAGACCGAAGAAACCGTAGACCACTGAAGGAATACCGGCTAGCAGCTCAACCGCTGGACGGATGATGTCTGCTAATCGCTTTGGTGCGATTTCAGCGATAAAAATGGCGGTCAGAACACCAATTGGAACCCCAACAATGACAGCACCAGCCGTCGATACGATAGATGCCACAATCATGGTGGCGACACCGTAAAGCGCAGGTGGTAACCAGTTTTGTCCTAAGACAATGCCCGATACGCCTGCTTCTTGGAATGCCGGAATACTCTCTCGAACGATGAAGTATGCAATAACGGCCAATGAAACAATGCCGATTACGGCACTCGTTAGGAACAAGCCGTGGAAGATGCGCTCTTTCCAGTCTACACGACGCTTCTCGCGTAGGCCTGACTTGCTGATAGCTCTAGCGTCAGTATTCATAAGCTTTTCACTATTTGTTGCGATGGTCATTTAAAAATCTCACGGTTCTGGGCAATGCCGTTGAACACAATGGATAGAAAAGGCTCAGCCCTAAACGTTGGGCTGAGCAAACTTTAGAGTCCCGATGGGATTAGTTAACTGAGATGTAACCTTTTTGGTCAACTAGCGCTTGCGCTTCGTCAGTTAGCATCCAGTCTAGGAATTTTTGCGTTTCTGTTGATGGCTTGCCTTCTTTGTAAAGAACAAGGAATGGACGCGCTACTTTGTAAGAACCGTTTTTAACGTTAGCTACCGTTGCATCAACGCCGTCGATTGCTAGCGCATTAACAGTGTTGTCTACAGTACCAAGAGAAATGTAGCCGATTGCGTATGGGTTAGATGCAACCATTGTTTTCAGTGCGCCGTTACCGTTTGCAACTTGAGCACGTTGAGAGATAGCTGATACCTTCTTACCAGAAATCTTCATTTTTAGAGACATGATGTCTTCAAATGCGCCACGAGTACCAGAAGCCGTGTCACGAGTAATGGCTACGATTGGCTTGTCTGCACCACCGACTTCTTTCCAGTTTGATACTTCGCCTTTGTAGATTGCAGTCACTTGCTCGGCTGTTAGACCTGGCAGTTTGTTTTGTGGGTTAACAACCACTGCGATACCATCACGAGCAACCACTTCTTCGATTAGTGTTGATTCTTTTTCAGAGTCTTTTAGATTACGAGAAGACATACCAAGGTCTGCTGAACCATTTTTCGCTGCTTTTACACCAGCTGAAGAACCAGGACCTTGAACTTCGATAAATACGTTAGGGTTCTTCTTCATGTACGTTTCAGAGAAAACTTCCATCAGTGGAGTTACGCTGCTAGAACCCACTGCAGAGATAGTTTCTTTAGCAGAAACAGGAGTCACTGCCATTGCGCCTAGAAGTGCGATTGCACCGATTACTGTCTTTTTCATCACAATTTCCTTAAGTGGCTTTATTGCCGTTGTGTTTCACTTGAACGGTGCTCACTTTAGAATTTGAATATGACAGTTGTGTTTCACTTAGTTGAACCCTCTATGACACGTTGTCATTTCTAACTATTAATTCCGCGACTTATCCCTCTCTCAATTTGAACGTAACGTTTTTATAACGTTGCCTCATGTTCAAGATGATAACCCCATCGATTTTGGTACATTTCATAACAATTAGATATGAGTAACTCATTGATTTGGCAAATATAACAATTAAAATCGAAATGCTTATTTATAAAAAAGATAATAATTAAACCGATAGAGGGTCAATCTCATGCGTCAATCTCTTAGTACGCTTTCTATTAAACTTCAGGTTTTTCTGCCTGTTCTATTCACAGTTATATTACTCATCATTGGACTGAGTGTCGGAATCGGTAAACTCGATCAAGCATTCAATAAGGTTTCGGCTTCCACCCATAAGCTAATCATTCACAAAGAGGAACTTAGCGGCATCGTAGACAACACTTACGCCATGCGCATCAAAGCCATTTATAGTCTATTTAGAGCCGAAGATGTTCAGTCTCTCAACCAAGAGCTTTCTGAGCGACAAAACAAAAACCGCGATTTTCTTAACTCCATCGACAATCTCCCTGGCGTTCAAAATGAAGTCAATGCTATGCGTAAGGCCATGAATCACTATGTTGATTTCACTCGCGTTACCATGACACCTCTGCTCACCACTAAACACTCTTCTGATTACACTACCTCTGATTTCAATCAAAAGTACGAATCTGCAATGGCTGAGTATCGATTAGCTGGCGAAGCGATGATCAACGCCATCGACAAACTATCTAAACAATTGAATCAAATCGTCACCGATGAAGTCGAAACGAATGGCGAACAACATTCAACCACGCTAACTTACAGCGCCGTCTCGCTTGCGGTGATCTTGAGTGCCGCTTCACTTATTAGTTGGGTACTCGCCAGCTACATCGTTGCGCCGATTCGTAACCTTCAAGTAACGATGCAGGAAGTCGCGAAGGGAAACTTACTAGTTAAGGCCGAAGCCATCGGGAAAAACGAAGTGTCTCAGCTGGCTCGAGATGTAAACCAGACCATAGAAAAACTGCGTGAAACTGTAAGCGCATTGGTTCGCATTAGTGAAGATGTGGCATCAGCATCAACCGAGTTAGCAACTGTTATGACTCAAAGCAGCGTCAACTCGGATCAAGAAAAGCAAGAAGTTGAGCAAGTAGCCTCGGCGATCAATCAGCTAGAGTCGACCGCAGCTGAAGTATCGACCAATGCACAAGAAGCCGATAGTGCATCAAATCAAGCACGTACGTTAACCTCACAAAGTATAAGCATGTTTGGGGAAAGCACTCGCGCAAGTGAAAAGATGGCGGAACAACTTAACGAAGCCGCTGCCGTCGTGACTTCACTAAAAGATCAATCAGAACACATTGGTCGCGTGATCGAAGTGATTGAAGGTATTTCTGAGCAAACGAATCTACTTGCACTGAATGCAGCGATTGAAGCTGCACGGGCGGGCGAAAGTGGCAGAGGCTTTGCGGTAGTCGCCGATGAAGTACGTATGCTGGCAGCACGAACTCAGGAGTCCACCAAAGAGATCCAAACCATTATAGAAGAGCTACAGCAACAATCTGGTCATGCAAATGAAAGTATGCATTCCAGCTTAGCCATGTTGTCAGACAACCAAGCTCTGACACAAGAAGTTAGCCAATCACTTGCTAATATCAGTAATGCTATCGCCGATCTGAACTCAATCAACACTCAAGTTGCAACCGCATCAGAAGAGCAGAAGCAGGTCACGGCTGATATCAACAACAACTTAACGAACATCTATGAACTAGTGAGCCAGAACGTCACTGGTATCACTCAATCAGCCGCGGCAGCGCAAGAGTTGTCTGGTTTAGCAGAAAACCAAAAACATCAGCTTAAGCAGTTCCAAGTTTAAATACTCTGCTCAACACGATAAGTTCCAAAGGTTAGAAAAGAAAAAGCTCCGCACTGGCGGAGCTTATTAACATCTGGATTCGTGAAAATCCAACGGGGTGATTACTCCTCGTCAGTAACCAGCAGAACAGAGGAAATGTTCGTTGACTCTAGTGGGTTCCAGTTGTAAACCTCACCATTAAATGAATCAAACACCATAACGTTTGAGCCATCACCGTTTGGTGTGTTACTCCAGATGTAACCAGCATAGTCACCCACCTCTAGCGTGTAGCCACTTGCGAATGCAGTGCCGTTCATCGCAGGGCTATGGCAAGCACGTTCTGTCAACGCGACTAACTCCTTAATGTTTGGTATGCGCCAATTCTTTTTGCCAGCGAAGTCATATAAAGCATGATTACCCGATTCATTGCGGATTTGCTCAGCGGTTGATAGCGCTAACTGCCATGACATCTTAGTCGCAGCGCCATCACAAGCTTCGTTTGCCGTATTCCACGTTGAACCAACAGGGCAACGCATCCATGTTAGACCTGTTTTCAGGTCAGTTACGGTACCGCTCTCAGAATATGTATAACGCGTGTTAGGTGCCGTTTTAGCAAAGTCAGTAGAACACTCTTGTGCAGCCATTACAGTTTGAGAAGCCAAAGCAAGAGATAGTACAGTTATTAATTTCTTCATCTTATTGGTCCTTTACTGCTATTAGACGGATTGGGAATTGGAATGACGTGCCTGTGTCACGCTCTACTTTGTCAGAATAAATTTCAACAAAGCTTACGTGGCCACGGTCAGCGCCCCTCGCTGCAATCACTGCAAATTGAAGTGCACCTTCGTAGTTAGCAGGAGAGTAATTATTAAATGTGAAATCACTTAGCCAAATAGCACCTGAATTAGCATCTGGGCTGCCTTTACCCTGTTGAGGGAAGTAAGCTGTCGTCATACCATAGACATTGCCGTCGGCATCTTTCTCTGTCTCACCTAAGTCGAGAACATCGTAGAACTCTTGGTATGTTGGTAGGCGCCAGTCACTAATGCCACATAGTGATTGCTTGTTTATATGTTCAACATATTGGCTTGTTGAACAGATGCCATCAGCAGCATCCACACAACCAGCGACTTCAAGATCTTCGTAATACGGCTTAAATGTTTCAGACTCAAACGCAAATAGGCGATCTTTAAATTGAACCGAGCTCGCATCCGCACTCTTATTTTCCCAAACAAGACCAGTACGTTCGTCCATAGTACAAGCCCACTCAGTCGCATCTGCAGCTAAAGCTGCACCTTGTGAATCTAGCTTAACGAACTTAAAGCCAGCGCCTGTCGACGTTTGCTTGTCCTCTTTGTCGAAGCCGTATTCCGCATCTTGACCAGGGTAAGACGCTTGAACCTCTACTACGTCTGCTGCTCCTTCAGCAAAATAAAGAACGGCGCCCGTATCGTTACTACCAACCGTTTGTTCAGCAACCGCTACAATTTCTTCAGCAAATGCACTTACTTCCGCTTCAGACAGAAGATCAGAGGCCAACGATTTACCTTGGAAGCTAAGATTTTGAGCAAGCAGCGCTACGCCTTTGATCATTTGCTTTGGTTGCATCGCAGCTAATAGCACAACCGTGTTTTGCTCTAGCTTGTCTAGCTCGCTAGCTTCTGCGTTAGACATCACCGTACCAGAAAGAGAAACGCCGGCATCGGCGAGTTGCGCTTTCACAATCTCTTCAGCTTGAGCAACGGTTTTACCGTCAATTACAAGACCCGCGAGCAACGTTGTTACACCATTGACCGTGTTACCCGTTGCTAAATTTTGACCCGGAGCCGCAAGACGCAACGTTTGGTTTGAACCTTGATCAACTTGAGCAAGAATGGTACTGGTTAGTACGTTTTTGTCGCTTGAAGTCAGGCTAAATTTACCGGCATTATCCGTTTTAGCACTCGGTTCAGTGGAATCACAAACGTAGTTTTGGTTTAAATCGATACATACTGGCGTATCAAGAAGTGTACCTGCAGAAACGATGGTGCCAGCTACATCATAGGTCGGTGCCGACGTGTCACCACCAGAACCTCCGCCACAGCCAGCAAGGGCTAGTGACATAGCAACGAAAGAATATTGAAACTTCATAGATTTTATCTTCTTTTGATTTTAATTAACGAGAGCGAATCACTCTCACCATTGAAAGCAGGAAAAGTCCTAACAAGGTCCAAGGCGAACCACTGCCACCTGAACCACCGCCACTGCTTTCTTTAGTGGTATCAGCACTACACTGATACTGAGCAAAGTGACTCACACCCCACTCTTTCAACACCCCAGAGTTCCCTGACACGCGGTCAGACACTTCGAGACGCCAAGTACCCCAACTCGGTTGCCCGACAAGTGCTTGTAACTCCTCGTCATACTGAGCGGTGAAGTAACCTTTAAATCCTTTGGTATTGCTTGATTGATGGCTAAGTAGCACGACCGATTTGCCTTGTGGAGACACTAGCGTCACTTGCAGATCTTGCAGTGAGTCATGTTCGATGTTCAGGTAAACCGCAAACGAATCATCAATCGTGCGTGACTTGTCCGATAGCGTCTGAGAGAACAGTCTGTCGCCCTGTTCCGGCAAAGCGGAGTTCACTGGTTGAGGCTGGATATCGAGCTCTGGCGTACCATTAACCAGCATCACCTTTTCACTCCACTGGTGAGTCTTTAGGCCTTCAGAAAATTGATAATCCAATGAAATAGAGGAATCGAATTGCGT
Organism: Vibrio sp. 1249-1; assembly: GCF_033340495.1. Lineage (NCBI taxonomy): Bacteria > Pseudomonadati > Pseudomonadota > Gammaproteobacteria > Vibrionales > Vibrionaceae > Vibrio > Vibrio sp. 1249-1. Next base: position 427,286 of record NZ_JAWOWJ010000003.1, on the reverse strand, counting down.
GCCACATGTTAGACCGCTTGGTAACGCCACCTTCATTGAGGTCGAGTCAGAAAGCGTTTCATCAAAGTCGAAAACAGATGCGTTGTTTAGCTGCCATTGCCCTTTGATGCTCGCTTCACGGCCAGTTTGGCTCAGGCTCAAACCAACGTCTTGACCTTGTGCGATGTATCGAGCGTCATAGCGAACACGAAGAGGCGCTTTAAGTAAGTTGTGTCTGTTGAAGCTGTCCGTCAGGAATTGGGCGTAGTCTTTATTTGGGAACAAGGTGTTTGCGGCAAACACGGTCGACTCCGCCAGATCATGCATTTTCACGCCACGACCAATGCCGTACATGCCTTCAAGAACAATGGCGTCAAACTCGCGGAACACGTTATCGGTATCATCACCGTATCGTTCAACCGATGCTTTAAGCGCTTGAAACAGCGGCGTTGACCATAGCTCGTCACCTAGTTCACCGCCCACACTGACGTGCGCTGGGTACTCTGAGTTCTCGAAGTAACGTGCTCTTTGGTTCCATAAGCTACGAGTTGTTTTGCGTGTTCCGAACACACCGTCCCAGTTGAACACCGTATCTAACTCGAATTCTTGACCACGACGCGAAGCATCCAAATATTGAGTGCGGTAGCTCGCGCTGCCCGCCCAGTAATCAGCAAAACCCTCTGCGATAGCACCAGTGTGACCGTACGCCCAATCCGGTACGATTTGGTAATGAATGCCATGCCCAAGCTCGTGTATCACGACATCAGCATCGACTGCATCCGGAGAAACACCACCGACACCCAGCATGAGTGCTTTCGGACCGTAATAGTAAGTAGAGTTATCTTTTGATAAACCGCGAGCGTCAAAACGAAGCGGTTCGTCAAACAAGTCGTAAGTCAGGCTTGTCAGATATTGGATCGAGCTATCAAGATGATAAAAAGCCATCAACTGTGGGAACGCATTGTCACCAAACTCGGTGCTTTGCATCTCATCAACACTGTCAAATGCTTGAACCCCTTCTGCGCTGAGAAAGTCCAACGTATCAAGTACAGGCGCTTCACCAGGTGCTGGGGCTGCAAATAAACCCGTCGCATCCACTTGCTTTAATCTTGGGTTAGAGAGATAGAACTTACCGCCGGACTTTAAAACCTCAATCGACTTGGTTACGTACTCGATCGGCTGAGGGTAATCAGACAGTGCTGACCACGTCGATTCTGGTGCCGCTTGTTGTTGCATAGTACGAAGATCTGGGTTGAATAAAGAAACCTCAACATCAACCAAACTTCCAGAGCTCAGAGCCGGTGGCTCTTGTGCTTGCAGTTGGCGAGGCGATTCCAATTCCATTGCAACCGTTGGTTTACCGTTGCGAATTATCGTATCTTCAAGGCTCTTAAACACTCGCACAACGTGATGATTTTTATCAGTTGTTACTACTAAGGTGCGCTGTGCTTGATATTCACCGTTTACCCAAACATCAAAATTGTAATGCTCACCAAGCTGAGACTGGGCTTTGTAACGGAACTTAAACTCGCCCGCTTCTGAGTAGTGGCTGTCTAGATAAGTTTTCGCTTGCGCTTCATTGGTCACCACAGAATCCGTTGAGGGATAATCCCACTCTGCAGCCAGCGCCGCAGGGGTACATGCAATAAGCAGTGAAAACGCCAATGGTTTTAGCTTCATGATTTCGTCCTAGAATTCGTATTTTGCAGTCAGCGTGAAGTAGCGCCCTGGCTCAGTTGAGTAACGCTTACTTTCCTCAGCGATACCCGCTACGTCTTGGTATCGGATGTATTCTTTGTCGAACAGGTTGATGATGTTTGCGCTAACACGAAGGTCTTTGGAAACGTGGTAAGTTGCGCCAATATCAAACGTATTCCACGCACTTGTCTGCGCGCAATCTGTCGCTAGGCCAAGCGTGGTCTGGCATTTAGGAACGCGATCCATTGCCGCGGCCCAGTTCCAAGCCACGTAAGCATTGAAGTCTTGGTTGGCGTATTTCAGTTGAGCGTTACCTTCGAATGGCGTAATGCTTCGAACGTATTCACCTTCCGCGTCTTTGCCATCTACGTAACCAAACTTGGTGCTGATGTTCCATCGCTTAGTGATCGCGTAACCCGCAGAAAGCTCTGCACCATACGTCTCGACACCATCGAGGTTTTGGTATTGTTTAATGTAATTACCATTGCTTGAGTCAAAGCCCGTGGTCACAACGTCGATGAAGTTTTCAAACTTGTTGTAGAACAAAGACGCATAGACATACGCACGACCGTTATCGAACTTGTTACCGATTTCAAATGAGTCGGAAGTTTCAGCTTCTAGATCCATGTTTGGTGCAATGACAAACGGCGTGAGCGGCACAAAGTCGTGGCTTACGAAGCCATACGCTTTATCGTATTCCGGAGCACGGTAACCATGGTTATAAGATACATAAGCGATGTTGTTGGCAAACATTTCACGAGAAACCGAAAGACTTGGAGATACCTCTGAGCTATCCATGTCTTTTAATGGGAAGCCGCCCACTTCACCCACACCGTCTGGCGTGAGACGGTGCGCATCAAAGCGTAGGCCACCTGTGATGGTCCATTTATCCAGTTCCACCATGTCTCGGACATACAAGCCAATGTTATAAGCACGAGCAGGAGCGAAAGGTTGTTTGGTCGAAGGTGTTACTCCGTTCCAATCAATCTTGGAGTCGCTATCTGTGCGCTCGTAATAGTCTGTAGAAAGCTCAACACCGTAAGCCAATTGGTGCTCAGCATTTGCTGCATAAATCGTATTGGTGAAATCGCCACGGAAACCAATTGTTTCGTCAATGAAGGTTTTGTGTTCCAGCTCGCGACGCTTGGTGATCAAGCCATTGTGATCCACTTGGCGCATTAAACGGTTGGTGTCTTCCACCACTTCGGTGTGACGCCAGTAAACTTTGGTATCCAACTCTTCGAACCAAGTTGGATTAATCGGAGTCACCTCTGCACCAATATAAGCGCTGTACTCTTCCGTGGTTTCATCCTCAGCAAAGTCTTCAATATGCCAAATTCCATCAGGTTGAATGGACGGTGAACCCTCCAAACGCTCTTGGTTCTGGGTGTAGAGTTCCGCTTTGGCTTTCAACATCACCTCTTCATTGAAAAAGTGGTTGATCGTATAAGCACCGCTGTAACCATCGAGGTCGCGGTTATACAAATCTTCATCAAAGTTACGTGTCTCTTGTCCTTGCCAGTATGAAACGTTAAACAAACTCTCTGTATCACCGGAACGAAAAGCTAGATTACTCGTGCCTTTGTACTTGTTGCTGATATCGGTGTAAGTACCGGAAACATCGGTGTAGAAATCTTTGTCTTTTAAGAAATCACCCGGCTGACTGGATTCTAAAATCACCACACCGCCGATCGCGCCAGAGCCATGCACCGAAGAACTTGCCCCTTTAATGATTTGCAGCGATTCAAAATTGGATAAATCAAAAGTATCTCGCCCAACGGCATCATTAATGTCATTCGCACCGAAGCCATCCGCAGAACGAATGCCATCACGAACGATCATAATGCGGTTACCCGTCATACCACGGATGGTAATGTTTTGCGGACGTCCTGCACCGCCCGTCACGCTTACACCAGGTTCGTTACGCAGCACGTCATATAGCTCGGTCTCGCCTCTTTCTTCGATTTGCTCGTTTGTGATAACCGCGACACTACCTGCCACTTTTGACAATGGCTGATCGATTTTATTGGCGGTTACCACCACCTCTTCCATTGAGAAAACCTTAGATTCGGCGTGCACTTGACTGGCAGCAAGTACCGAAAGTACTGCCGCTGACACTGGGGTAAGCTTCATTTACTGCTCCGCTTTAGATGTTTTAATGAGTGATAGTAGAAATGCGTATTCTTTTGCTTGTTGTTCTTGCGCTTGTCGTGGGTCCATTTGGTGGCCCGAATTAAAATCAGTTTGCAACAAGTACGGCCCGTTGCGCTCACTTAACGCTGAAACTTTAGCCAGATACTTTGCGCCTTCCCAATATGGCACGCGCTGATCAATTAAACCGACTTGAACCAACATGGGTGGGTAAGCGTTTTTATGGATATTGAGAATCGGATCGTACGCCTTCATTAACGCCAATTGTTCAGGTTTGGTTGGGTTACCCCATTCGCCATACTGCTGTGTAGTAAGCGGAAGTGAGGTATCCGACATACTTGCAACCACATCAACAAAAGGCACTTTAAGTACGACACCTGAAAACAATTTAGGATCTTGATTAACCGCTCCGGCCACCAACGTACCACCAGCACTAGAACCGATGGCGAAAACCTCTCTATTGCCACGTTCGAATGTTTGCAGCGCCTTCGCGGCCGCGACAAAATCACCAATAGAATTGGCTTTTCGCACACCACGGCCTTGCTCGTGCCATTCATCGCCAAAGTACCCACCGCCACGGACATGGGCGATAGCGTAAATCACACCTTGGTCGAGTAAACTGATAACCTGAGGCATAAAGTACGGTTTCATCGTAAAACCATACGCGCCGTAACCGTAAATCATCACAGGAGATTGTGGGTGCAATTTGTCTTTGCGATACGCCAAAGAGACCGGGACAGAAACGCCGTCGTGCTTAATAAAAATACGTTGGGATACATAACGCTGACTATCAAAGTCTTGGTAAGCATCTTGAGAGTACAAGGATTTATTCAGCGTTTTTACATCGAACTCTTCCCACTGAGGAGGCGTAGTCATCGACATGCTTCGGATACGAATTTTGTTTGATTCAAAATCGCCCAATGTGCTTAGCCAAGCGACATTACCATCGTGTTCCAATGGCAGTATCACTTTTTCCTGCCCTTGGTAAGAATACACCGTCAAAGTCGACTCATTGTTTGGCTTACTAAGTGCCACAACTCCTGCATCATAAAGGTAGAACTGTTCAAGCGGCTCACGAGGATTGGTAAAGCGTTGCCATGTTGCGCCAAGCGGTGCGAGTTCGGCTTGGTAAAGGGCGAACTTTCCTTCCAGGTTGCTTTTAAGATAAATGTAACCTTTCGCCACATCCGCGTAATATTCCACACCCACTTCAGGCTTTCGCAATGAATCTGAGACAGTGCCCGTTTCTAGGTCGACAAGCTTCTGCTCTGTTGTTGACTCGTTGTTGCTTTGCAGCACAGCATAACGGCTATCTGCCGCACGATAGAAAGAAAGTAACCAATCTGACTTGGGTTCATTCCATAGGACTGTTTTTGCCAAAGATTCAGTGGAGATACGTAAGATCTGATGAGGTCGCTGGGTGCGCTTTTCTTTTGCAACGAGGAATGCCACTTTCCCGTTAGGTGACAACAATACGCCACTATCGACGTGCGTCGCCAGTTCCGTAGATTGACCGGAGAGTAAATCAACAACCACAGCACGATATTGTTCGCTGCCGTCGATATCTTCCGTGAAAAGTAGCGTGTCACCATTCACTTGCCATTGACCAAGTTGGTAGTACTGATGCGCAGATTGTCGTTCATCGAAATCGAACACCACGTTTTCTGGTGCATGTTGACTCGCACGGGATAATAGTAAGTAACGACCATCGCGACGCATTAGCGTCCACTCTCTTCCACTCACGATCGACCATGGCTTATCACCTTTGTCTGCCACAATGGTATCCCACTGCGTTAGTAGGTTTTTTGTCAACGTCTGATAACTTTTTTGGTGCTGTTCAGTTTTGTGGTTTTGTTCTGTTAGGTAGGTAAGAACTCGCTCATCTTTACGAGCATCATCTCGAAGCCAGTTGAAATCATCAGCAGCAAAGCCAGAACTAGAGGTAATTATGAGCCCTAAAAAAACATGAGTAAATTTCATATAGAGAGCGAATTCATTTATAGGATTAATACAATGGCGCGTATTCTGCCCTCAAATAAAAATGAGATCAATTATCATTTTCATAATCATGTAAGATTTTTATCTAGTGTGTGAGGAAAAACGTTTGCTTTGACCGAGGTTATAAAACTTAATAACTTCCTAAATTAGCGTTCTATGCTGTTTATATACAACCAGACAGATATAAAAGCTGACTAACGAGTGAGTATGGAAAGACGCTATTTCACCTAGCGACAGACATAAAAAATCCGAGTGCGAACACTCGGATTTTTAAGAACTAAAATCAATGGGAAACTACAGCAGCTTTTACTCTTCAGAGCTCGGTGCCGCTGGTTTTTTCTTAGGGATGAAGACATCATCACCCACAGATACGTTTTTGTAGAAGCTCTTGTCACGCTTAGCTGGTTTTTTCGCCGATTTTTTCGCTTGAGGGCGAGCTTTCTTTGCGGTCGCTTTCTTATTGCGGAAATCTGGTTTAGGTGGCTTAAGGCCTTTAAACTTACCTTTCAAATCTTCGAACAATGAAAACTCAAGATCTTGTTGTAGGTATGCTTCTACACGTTTAAAGCTATCCCAGTCTTTTGGACCAACAAGAGAGATTGCATCCCCTTTATTTCCAGCACGACCAGTACGACCAACTCGGTGTACGTATTCTTCGGTATGCTTTGGCATATCGAAGTTGATGACGTGTGTCACAGTTGCAATATCCAAACCGCGGGAAGCAACATCAGTCGTTACAAGGATCTTAAATACTGCGCGCTCAAACTGACTCATAATGGTGTTACGTTGAGTCTGGTTCAAGTTACCACTTAGTGCTACAGCCTTCAGTTTCTTTTCGTTCAGCTTTTCTGTTAGTCGCTCAGTATCATCACGCGTTGCCGTAAAGATAATAACTTGACGGTATTCAGCCTCAGAAAGAACACGATCTAAAATTGCCTCTTTATGATCTAGGTGATCACACAAGTAAAATTTTTGCGTGATATCTTTATGTTCTTCGTTAGAAACGCCGATAGCAATTCGCTTTGGCGCATTGAGCATTTCAGCCGCGATTTCATTGACGTCTGCATGATCTAATGTCGCAGAGAACATCAACGTTTGACGACGACGATGCTTGGCTGCTTTATGAATGCGACGAAGCTCTGGTGCAAAGCCCAAATCCAACATACGGTCTGCTTCGTCCAGAATTAGCGTTTCCAAACCATCCAGATAAAGCGAACGGTGCTCTAAGTGATCAGCCAAACGTCCTGGTGTCGCCACGATAAATTTCGGGTAACGACGCAGAGCTTTTACTTGATCGTTAAAGTTCTCACCACCCAAAATCAGTGCTGCTTCATAAGATAGGCCAGCTAGCATAGAACGAAGCTCACCATATACTTGTTTCGCTAGCTCACGAGTAGGAGCAAGGATTACCGCGCGAGGGTCTTTCGCAGAAAACGATTTTGTCTTTAAAGACTTATGAAGCATTGGCAATACAAACGCCAAAGTCTTGCCCGAACCTGTTTTCGAAGATGCCAATAGATCCTTGCCTGCAATCGCAACAGGAATCGCCTGCTGCTGAATGTCAGTCGCTTTTTTAAAATCGTAGTGTTTTAGGTTCTTCAACAATCGGTTGTCTAGGCCTAGATCTTTAAATTGCAAAGTATTCTCCAATAAATCAGTCAGCGTCTGAGCGCTCTGTAGTGTCGTTTCCGCTCTAACGCAGCAAAAAAATAAAGCTCGGTATAATACCGCAAATCATAGGAGTATAGATAGAGATCACACAAACTAATTCCCTGTGGTAACGGTAAAACATCATTTGTGGCTCAGTTCAGAGTAAAGACTAGCCTTTTTGATGAGCAGCTGGACAGGAAGTTTAGAGAAAAGCCGTTCAAATATGCCTTCTATCCATCAACAAAACGACTTAAATAGCAGTTATTTGGGCCAATAAACTTTCATTTGTGTCAATATCGTCTAAATTATTGATATCAGGAACGTGGCAAATACACCTGCTATGAAAACTGTTGTGAGAACGAAATAAAGGATAGGTAGTTAAACTTTGTTAAGTTCAGGTAAAAGTTGACGTCAGGTACTCCATGAAATTCTTGGGTTTTTTTGACTTTTGCTACATCATGTACTGATAAAATGTAACCACATTTAACCTCGCTACTGTATAAAATAATAGTTAGTGGCGAGACTTTCACTATAAGCAAGGAGTTCTTATATGAACAAAACGTTGATCGCAGCTGCAGCAACTTCAGTACTTCTACTAGCCGGTTGTGCTTCTTCTGATGACGCAGCTACAGCAAATGCAGCAAAATTAGACGAACTAAGCAACCAAGTTAGCCAACTAAGCCAAGACGTACAAGCTCTTCAATCTGACGTTCAAAAATCAGGCGCAGCAGCAATGGCTGCTCAAGAAGAAGCTGAGCGTGCTAACGAGCGTATCGATAACATCGCTCAGTCTTACACTAAGTAAGATTTGATACCGCGTCTTAACGCCCGTTAAGGCGCGGTTATTTCGACAGGAACCCCATTCTGTGCAGCGATTGCTGCTTTAGCCTTCACGTTTTTCATACCGAATTCATCCAGCCACCACTTTAACTCTTTCGGCACTTTGAGTTCATCTTTCTCGCCATTACTACGAGTCAAAGGCTCATGTGCTTCTAAGAACACACTTCTGTCAGGCTCAAGTGTCATTTTGATAGGCTGGTTAATGATGTTAACGTCTTCACCGTTACGAACCTTGTCAAATAACCACTCAATGTCACTTGGGTCCATACGAATACAACCCGCACTGACCCGCATACCAATCCCAAAGTCCTTGTTGGTACCATGAATTAGGTATTCGCCATTCCCGTAAGCTAAACGCAATGCAAACATACCAAGTGGATTATCAGGCCCCGCAGGAACAACGGCTGGTAGGTCAATGCCCTTTACTTTGTACTCGGCACGAATAGAGGCTGGAGGAGTCCATGTAGGGTTCGGTCGTTTTTGGCTGATACGCGTTGTCATTACTGGGGTATCGCGCCCTATTCGGCCAATTCCGACAGGAAATACATGGACAATATCTTCTCCTTTCGGAAAGTAATACAAGCGCAGCTCGGCTAGATTAATAACGATACCTTTATAAGGTACGTCTGGGAGGATTAGCTGTGTCGGAATAGTAAGAACATGCCCCTCTTCTGGTAAGAAGGGATCCACGCCTTTGTTTGCGGCCATTAAACCTAGCATACCCACATCGTAGAGCTTAGCGATATTTGCCATGGTTTCGCCTTCTTGCACGACGTGGTTTTCAAGGCGACCAATTAAACGGCTTCCATCCTCTGGTAATTCGTACATCTTAGCGAATGATAGACCACTCACTAAAGATAACGACACAGATAGCAGGGTACGTTTTGCGAAACTCATTGATCGCTTTTTGCTAAGCATTTCACTCTATTCCTTGGCACTTTTAAAGAGCTGTAAGGTTATCTCTCTTTCTGTCTTGTGATCAACCATCGGCTTGTGATATTCCAGTAAAGAAAAGCCCTCCCAAGTCCAAGGTTTATGGATGTATTTGTTCGGTACACTTTTGATTTCTGGTACCCAGTGGCGCACAAATTCACCATTAGCATCGAACTTTTCGCCTTGGCTTATCGGGTTGAAAATACGAAAGTATGGCTGCCCGTCACAACCCGTAGAGGCAGACCATTGCCAGCCACCATTGTTCGCTGCAAAATCGCCGTCCACCAGCTTACTCATGAAGTACGCTTCTCCCCATCGCCAATCAATATGTAAGTCCTTGGTAAGAAAGCTCGCGACAATCATACGTAATCGGTTGTGCATCCAGCCTGTTTGATTGAGCTGACGCATTGCTGCATCAACGATTGGGTATCCTGTTGTTCCTGTCTTCCATCGCTCAAAGGCTTTCTCATCATAGGACCACTGGATTTTATCCTCCCAATCGATAAATCCTTTGCCTTTGACGAGTTTTGGTTCGAAAACCAATAGGTGCTGATAAAACTCACGCCAAATGATCTCACTTAACCAAGTTGCTTTCCCTTCTGTAAGGTCATTTTGTTGATTTTCAGCATACAAACGAGCAATACACTGCCTTGGTGATAGCGCGCCAATCGCAAGGTATGGAGACAGTTGGCTAGTGCCATCAATAGCTGGAAAGTCTCGCTCGCTTTGATACGCGTCACTGCGCTCCCGTGCAAATTCCCTAAGCTGCATCAAAATATCATTAGTCGAAGCCAGCCAGTCTTCACTGGATTCTCGAGCATAGCTAAATGTGAAGCTTGAATTAAATCGAGCCGACTCTATTTGTTCGAGTACCTTTTTATTGAGTGGCGCTTGCTCGTGAGGTTTTACTACCGTCGGCATATGGAACTGCGTTAACCAAGCACGCTTGAATGGCGTAAACACCTTAAAATATTCGCCTTGCTTATTAAGAACCGTCGTTGGCGCGTGCACACATTTGTCATGAAACAGTTCAAATTCGATATCGTGAGAAGCTAACGCTTCACTTACTTGTGTATCGAGCTCTCGTTCGTTCACCTCATAGTGAATGTTTGCCATGACAGACGTGGCTTCAAGTGTTTCCGCCCACCCACTAATCACATCTGTACAATCGGAAAACGACGGTACCTCTTTGTACAAAAAGGGAATATTAAGGCTTTCAAGCTCCTCGTTAAGACTAGCTAAGCGACGAGCAATGAGGTCTGCCTGCATCGGCGCCATGTGATGCTCCCGCCACTGCTCTGGCGTCGCGATAAAGCAAGCGACGACAGGCTGACCTGAATCCAATGCCGCTTTGAGTGCCGTGTGGTCTAACGTACGTAAGTCACGTCGAAACCATACTAAAATCATGGTAGCTCCTATCTTTTGTCTACTAAGTTAGGTGTAATTTCTCTATCACTTCAGAGCACCCCATCCGATCACCTAGCTGTGCGTGAAGCATTTTGATGGACGCTACTTGTTTAGCAGCTAGTGCTTTATTGGAGAAAAGGTAGATAAACGAACCATTTTCAATGACCTCGTGATCTAGTAGACCAGAAACATCATCAACCTTATCGATCAAAGTCGTGTGATACCCTTGTTCACAAAGCTTCGCTGCTTGAATCCAACTCTCAGATTCTCTGTTTTGTTCAAAGCTAATGAGCAGACACTTTCCTTTGGAAGCGGCTTTGTTTTCAGAATCGATAACAAGGGCAAGTCGAGTGATTAAACAAGTCTGAAATAACCCCACCTGCAAGGATCGCAACGATCCTTTTACCATATCTAGCGCATCAAATACTGGGCTAATAAACTGATCAATAACGAGTTTTAGTGGGTACTCTTTAAGAACAGAGGCAAGTAAACTCTCTGCTTTTCCTCGATTCAGGGTAGACAGCGCAAGCAGCATGTTTTCAACTTCTTCGAGTGTGCGAACCTCGTTTTTGACTTCGACATCGGCGCTTTTTCCTAGCAGCCCCTTCACTTTACCAATCGAAATCCCCTTCGCGAGCCAACTCTGGACTTCGCGAATCGTATCGAGATCTTGCTGGCGATAGAGTCTGTGTCCTTTTTCAGTTCGCTGAGGCTGGATCAAGTTGTATCTTCGTTGCCAAGCTCTCAGCGTAACTGGTTTTACACCCGTGATTTCTGCGACATCTCGGATCGCGTATAGTTTTTCTTCTGAACTACAAACCATAGCGTAATCTCATCTCCTGCGGATACGGTTCTAAAAACTTCTGTTTTGCTAAATACTCGTCTGGGTAAGTATTTAAGTAATGCTTAATCAATGTAAGTGGTGCTAGCAGAGGCAGCATTCCGATTCGGTAGTCGTGAATCACTGTCGCTAACTCTTCTTTTTCTTCTTTAGTTAGTGAGCGTTTGAAGTACCCTTGTAAATGCATCAACACATTTGTGTTGTTTTTTCGGCTAGCCCGATTCGTTAACGCCTTCATCAGTCCTAAACGATACTCTTGGTAAAAGTCTTCAATTTCATAATTAGCGACATCAGCGACTAAGCGGCCAAGGGAGCGGTATGACTCTGGGTGGTGTGCCATTAACGTCAGTTTGTAGCGCGAATGAAAGTCGATGATTTTGCCACGAGTAGGCTCACCATCCATCGAGTCGTAAAAGTCATTTAGACAAAATACTCGAGTAATAAAATTTTCTTTCAATACAGGGTCGTTAAGTCTGCCATCCTCTTCAACAGGCAACCAAGGCATTTTTTGCATCAATGTTTGCGTATACAAGCCAACACCTTCTTTCGCAGCACTGTTCTTGCTGTAAACCTTGACTCGCTCCATGCCACAAGTTGGTGACTTGGCACAAACGATGTAACCACAAAGCTGCTCGCTTTGAAGTTCATCTACTTTATTGGCCGAGTAAGTGAGCATATTGTCGGTATGATCATTTTCTGGATTTTTGGTTTCAACCAATGCAACACGCTCTTCATTAGAAACAAGACGAATGGTTGGACGGGGTACTGGCATACCTACGCCGACTTCAGGGCATACCGAAATAAAGTCAAAATAAGGGCTAAGCTCTTTAGTCACAAAGTTGCTCACCTTATGACCAGAGTCAAAACGCACTCGTTCACCCAAAACACACGAACTGATACCTACTTTGATCGAAGATTCCATGATGACGCATCCCTATACAAAAAGTTTTGTTGTATAACTTATAGCAAGCCTTTCCAGATTGTACAAGAAAATAAGTTGTACAATTTAATCGTTTTACTTCACTCGAAAGTATTTCGATCAACCAGCTGTCAGAAAAAAGTTTGGCCCAAAAACAAAGAATTTGTGCGCGCAATCGACAAACTGCTCAAAAGCAAATCGATTGCTCTTTTGATTTCAACAGATTTGGTTATCAATAGTAGTTGCAGTTTCTAAATGCGTGGTTTTTGTGACTAAGCTCTCAAGGGGCCACTGTACGTCCCGATATTATTGCCTCAACGAAAACGAACAAGTTCAACAGAATTGGTAATAGCGTTCTATAATAGAGGCGTTTTATCAAAACAAAACTTTGGAGAGCACTTATGGCAACCCCACACATTAACGCACAACCAGGTGATTTCGCTGAAACAGTTCTAATGCCAGGCGACCCGTTGCGCGCTAAATACATCGCTGAAACGTTCCTAGAAGATGTGAAACAAGTTTGTGACGTTCGCAACATGTTCGGCTTTACTGGCACTTACAAAGGCAAAAAAGTTTCTGTAATGGGCCACGGCATGGGTATCCCGTCTTGCTGTATCTACGTACACGAGCTAATCGCTGAATACGGCGTGAAAAACGTTATCCGTGTGGGTAGCTGTGGTGCAGTACGTGACGACGTGAAACTAATGGACGTTGTTATCGGTATGGGTGCTTCTACAGACTCTAAAGTTAACCGTATCCGTTTCAACAACCACGATTTCGCAGCAATCGCTGATTACGGTCTTCTAGAAGAAGCAGTTAACCAAGCGCGCGCTCAGGAAGTGCCTGTAAAAGTAGGTAACGTATTCTCTGCTGACCTGTTCTACACACCAGAAGCAGACATCTTCGAGAAGATGGAAAAACTAGGCATCCTAGGTGTAGACATGGAAGCGGCTGGTATCTACGGCGTAGCAGCTGACCTAGGCGCGAAAGCACTGACTATCCTGACAGTTTCTGACCACATCATCCGTGGTGAAAAACTAAGCTCAGAAGAGCGTCAGAAGTCGTTCAACGACATGATGAAAGTTGCACTAGAAACTGCAATCAACATCTAAGAACAAATAGTAAGTAATAATTTGCAGCCAGAGTTATGCTGGCTGCCCGAATTATCCCGAGGGGGCGATTGTGTCTAACGGCGAACTGCCAAAAGACGCAGATGGGTTACAACTCAACTTTTGTAAAACATTGGCGTGTGACAACTTTGGATTGAGTGATGCAAAGCGTTACGTTCTGCAACATGCGAACCCTAAGCGTCCGGCGATGGTATGCCGTGAATGTGGAGCTTTCCCCCCCTTACTTAATAATCGCGATGTCGTGAACGAACTTCATCGCCTGCGGCACGTCCACAGTGACGGGTTGCCTGCTTGCCGTAATGATGATTGCGACAACTTTGGACTCTCTGTCCACACTCACAAACACCTCTATCACGCTTTCGGTTACAGTGGCGATCGCCAACGTTACCGCTGTAAAGTGTGTCAAAGTACCTTTGTCGACAAGTGGTCTGGTGCCAACAAGAAGCTTCAATTTCAAGAGAACTTGATGGGTTTATTGTTTACGGGATATTCCGTACGAGAAATCTGCCGCAAGCTTAGTATTAACCCAAAAACCTTTTACGATCATGTTGACCATATAGCTAGCCGCTGCCGCCGCAAGCTGGCAACCATTGATGCGCGCTGGGTAAACCACGCAACGCATTATGAATTGGCCTCAAACTATATTGCATTGCAACCGAACAGCAATAATGGTGTGTATTGGATTGTTTCTGGCGAAGCGCATTCTGGCTATATTCTTTGCCAGCACGTCAATTATTCCGCTGATGAAGAGCCAATCGCAACTCTCGATCATAATCCTTACGATGAGGTGTCTCGTTTTGTTTCCCAGGAGTACGTAGCGGAAGCAAGTGAGCCGCTTGCGGAACCTTCTCATCACCTCAGAGAGCGAATTGACCAAAAATACCAAACAATTTTGGCTCGCGGTAACGTAGAAGACCCTCTTGGTAATCTATCTGTATTTCATTACCCTTCAAAAGGGGCATTAGTCCGTCCGCCATACACCTCGTATGCACACTATTTGCACGTACTTGATATGTGCTGCCCAAACAAACGTGTATCTCTATACATGCCTCAAGATCCCCTACTACGTTCAGCTGCATTGAGCGTTTGTTTACCTCGTATTAAAGAGAAAAGTGTCGACTTGATGTATGTAGAAGAGGACGCTAGTTGGGACATGAGCACTCCCTTTGGCAAAGTCGATATCGCCTATATGAGTTGGTGGCGCGATCGTTGGGCAATCTCTAGTCAAAACGAAAACCACAAAGGCATTTGCTACCTCGCTGGCGATCAAAATGAGCCTGAAAAATGGTTTAACGTTGCGACAACTCGTCATGTGAAGTTTTATCAAAACCGCTTTCAGATTCTTTTCGAAAGCTTCATTAACGAGCCACGTCGCAAATTACGACCTGCTGGTATTTTACCTCTTTTAGATATATTCAGAGCTTGGCATAATTTGTGCTATCAGGATAAACAAGGTCTTACCGCTGCACAAAGGTTGGAAGTCTCTGATGCACCTTTGACAATCAAACAGCTCCTATCGTAGCTATTCTATTGGTAATTTAGATGTAGTAATTAGGGGTTGTAACGGTATACATTACGGCCCCTGATCGTTTACCAAAACGTTATCCGCATCGCTTTGGTAAAGAAACATGCATCTAACCACTTAATATTAGGTGTGATTTCCAGTTCGATAGTCATGGATGTGAACGTTGGATAAAAACCAAATTCAGCTAGAAGATGATCTCACTAAGCTTAAAGGCCAAATAAAATCGGCCCCTAAACATACCTTTAATATTGCGCAGCAATATCGTATCCGCGCGGAACAAATTTTATTTGTGGACGGAGAGATCAAAGCCTTACTCATCATGGCGCAATGCTGTTGGTGCCTAATGGATTACCGACAAGGCTTAAAACTCGTCAAAGACGCTTACAGCAAACAAACACAGCTTGAAACCGACGATCATCTCCCGGAAATTCTCCATCTTTTTGCACTCCAATATTGGGGCCAAGCAAAGTATTATTCCGCGCAACAATATTGGATTAATGCGCTCGAACAATCTGCTCTTGTTGATGATGTTGAAATTCAAATCGAATCTCTAATTGGGCTTGGTAATGTATGGCGCATCACTAATGAACACCAACTTGCCGCTTCAACTCATGAGTTAGCCGTTAAAGTGGCAAACAATGTTCGTATTGCTTGGTTAGAAGGCAAAGCGCGCATCCTATTAGCTTGGGACTATTACTTACTAAATAAGTTTGTCGAGATGCTTACGGTACTGGATGGAGCAACCGAAGTATTAAAAGATCATGATGACAGTACGTGGCAAGCCGAGATCTGGGACTTTAAAGGGTTAGCACTGCTTGGACTAGAACGCCTTGATGCGGCCGAAGAAGCCACCCAAAAAGCCCACCAGCTCGCCATTGAGCATGACCTCGTTTGGATGAAAGCACACTCTTTTATTAGCCGAGCAAGACTTGAGCTTTTGCGCCAAAATACAGACAGCGCTGCCAAGTTGCTACTTGCAGCAGAAGAGTCTGCACTCAGTTTCGACCACGGTGAGCTACTCAGCCAAATTTGCTTCCAACAATCACGAGTCGCTGAAGAACAAGGAGACTTTGAGTCTGCGTTTAACGCGTTCAAGAAATACCGTAAGCACGCACTCAAAATGCTCAAAGAACAAACTCACCGAATCAGCATGGATAAAGCAAGAGGCTCTAAACGCCAACTAGAGCAGCGAGCACGTAAGCTGATCAATCATATTCGCTCTCAACACGAATACGACCCTGAAAAGCAGTTCTCTAATGTCGTTTCTGAGACCTACTGGTGGGAACAATTAGTTTTGTTTAAAACGGAGCTCAAACGCTCTAACCACGCCATCATTATGATTCAGCATTCAAACCCCGAAGTTCTCGATGTTTGTACCGAGCTCGTTCATGCATTGACAACCTCTAGCGACCTCATCTCGAGAATTTCCAGTAACAGGCTAGCAATGTTAATTGCAGAAAAAGGTCAAGCAGCAGAAGAGGTCTACCGCACTGTCCAAGCGATGTTAGACATCTATCCATGGAAGCGACGCGGAATCAAAGGCCCGAAACCGATACTGTATTTGCAAGATATCCTGACCTTCCCATTCACGTTAGAACAGCTCGAAGAAAGTTATATTGAGGTAATGAAGAATGGAACAACTGCTTAGCAAGGTGACTGACGCAGGTATCGATCCTTCTTCCGTTTCAGGTGAAGAAGCGATTACGCTATGGGAACACATAGGGTTACATATTGCGTCAACAAACCGAGAGAAAGCGCATTGCTATATCATTAGCGCCGAGTATCGAAGAGAGATCAAACAGCTCAACGACAGCATTAGTGAATTGAAACAAGCGCTTGAGTTGCTTGTTTTACCAGAAGATGTAGAAGATATTCTTTCTGTGAAAGCAAGCTTGAGTGAGCGTTTAGTTGAATTAGGTGACTACAATGCGGCATTAACCGAGTATGTTGCTTCAACCAATATCGCCGTCGAGTACGGCTATATTGATGAGTACGTATTGGCCATTATTGGAATGGGTAATTTATGCGATGCCTATGGGGATCACCAACGTGCATTACGTTATTATCAAAAAATAGATGCTATCGATCACGCTATTGGCAGTCGATCCCTACGCCTTCGTTACAAGCTGTACATGCTTGCCTGTTATATCAGCTTGAACCGTACCGCAGACGCCAAAGAGCTGTTGAGTGAATGTGAAGAACTGAGCATTCTCGTCAGTGATAAAAACCTCGCCGCACAAATTCACCTCTACCGAGCCAAATTATATCGTCTGCAAGAAGACTACCCCAGTGCGTTGCTGGCTATTTCGAATGTTCAGTATACAACGGGTAGTGCCACGACATACTGGTTATCCACGATGGTCAAAATTGAGACTGCGTATTGTCTAAACGGTGTAGGGCACACTTCTTTAGCTAACTTAACGCTGGACTCCATCAGTAAAAGGATTCAAAAGCAGCTATCTCCTATCGTTACTCAGCATTTTTATAACGCGATGAGTCACGTTTACGCCTCTCAAGGGTTGTATCAAGAAGCATTAAATTGTGAAAAAAAAGCGCACAGAATCGAATGTGATCTTGTAAAACATATTCCGATCGGTGAGTTAGGGTCTGCTCAACTACGCCGACTTTCACGCTTTGAGTTACAACTCAAACTCATTTTGTCAGAGCTAGAAAACAAAGAACTAAAAGAAACCACCAAGCAGCATAAAAATACTGTTGCTCAGCTACAGCAGGACGTCTTTACCGATCCACTTACGTCTTTACACAACCGACGCTGGTTAGAAGTTAAACTAAAAGATCTACTTCTGCACGATACTGCATTTGCATTGATGGTCATCGATATCGATCACTTCAAATCCATCAATGACGAACTAAGCCACTTGGTGGGCGACAAAGCGATCAAAAGTGTGTCACAGGAACTGGCGTCCTACTTCAGATTTAAAGGCGCATCGTGCGTACGATTTGGTGGTGAAGAGTTCCTCGTGATCCTTGAGAATACCCAACTGGAACGCGCAGAAATGCATGCCGAGAATTATCGTGAACGGATTTATCAATATGGTTGGGACGATATTCTTGGTGAACGGGGGCTGACCGTATCCATAGGGATTACCTTGCATCGAGAAGGCGAGAATACTCAGCGAACTTTTTATCGTGCAGACAAAGCTCTTTATCGCGCCAAAGCCAATGGCAGAAACCAAGTCTGTACCGAACTTTAAACCATGCCCCGGTTGACACCTGGGGCTTTAGTATACTTTTTACTTATCCTTCCTATATCACTTCACTGCTTGTTTAAATTAGTACTCAGCAACACCTTAACTGCCAATAAACATCAGTGGATACTTACATCGCATAAACATAATTCCTACATAAAAACCGCTTGATTCATCTGTACTTAAGACAAATACTTAAATTGTTAATTTACGTAGATTTTCCATTTCGCAATACGCACAGGTAGGTAAGATGTTTCTAGACTATTTTGCACTTGGGTTACTCATCTTCGTTGCTTTAGTGATCTTTTACGGAATCATTGTCATCCATGATATTCCATATGAAATCGCCAAAGAGAGAGAGCACCCGCACCAAGACGCAATTCACTACGCTGGCTGGGTCAGCCTTTTCACTTTGCATGCGCTGTGGCCATTTTTATGGATCTGGGCAACATTATGGCGCAAGGAACGCGGCTGGGGTTTTAAACAACTAGAACAAGAAACACACGACATTCATCACCGCCTTGAAGAACTCATCGATGAAGTCAACGAACTCAAAAACGAAGTATCGATGTTGAAACAACAAAAGATTCAGCAAAAGCCTTTGCCTGAACAAAGTAAAGAGGACGAATAATGGACTTATTGCTGATTCTGACTTACGCAGCTCTTTGTATTGCCATTTTTAAAATTTTCAATATTCCTCTAAACAAATGGACCGTTCCAACCGCCGTACTTGGCGGCGTAGTGTTAGTGGGCACACTCGTGCTGCTTATGAACTACAACCACCCATTTACTCAATTGGGTAACCAAGTGTTCCCGACTACGCCTATCGTCTCTGGCGTGCGTGGCCGCGTGGTGGAAGTGCCAGTCCAGGCCAACCAACCGCTCAAAACGGGCGATATTCTTTTCAAAATCGATCCTGTGCCTTTTGAAGCAGAAGTTGCTCGCCTGGAAGCGAAAGTCAAAGAAGCAAGCCAAGGTGCGTTGGGCTTAGAGTCTGATCTAAGAGAGGCAGAAGCTGCTGTATTGAAAGCGCAAGCGGACAGAGATAAAGCACAAAGGGAATTTAGCCGATATCAAAGGGGCTTTGATCGTGGCGCGTTTACTGAACAAGATTTGGATACTCGACGCCAAGCGTATAAAGCGGCAGAAGCCATGTTAGACGTTGCGATTTTGCAACAAGAACAAGCTCAAATCGCTCTGGACTCTGAAATCGGAGGCGAAAATACCCAAGTCGCGCAACTTCTTGCCGAGCTGCGTAAAGCAGAGTTTAACCTAGAGCAAACCGTCGTTCGTGCGCCAACCGATGGTTACGTTACGCAATTGGCTTTGCGTCCTGGTGTTATGGCTGTGCCGTTGCCACTTGCCCCGGCAATGACCTTCGTACATACCGAAGACATTACGTACACCGCGGCATTCAGACAGAACTCATTACAACGCTTGAAGCCAGGCTTTGAAGCAGAATTTATGTTCCGCGCAATTCCGGGCAAAGTGTTCCGTGGCGAAGTCATTGACGTGATTCCAGCCATTGGTGAAAGCCAAATTCAAGCGCGAGGCGCTCTGCTTGGGACTGATGCCTTGCGCACGAGCGGACGTGTTTTTGCGAAGCTGAAAATTACCGACGACTTGAGTGGATACCACCTACCAATGGGTACTGCGGTTGAAGTTGCAGTTTATTCAGACAGCTTTACTCACGTATCAGTGATGCGCAAAGTGCTTATTCGTATGAAGAGCTGGCAGAACTATTTATACCTCGACCATTAATGAACATATAGCGCATTCATTTATTGGTAAAAATAACATCAAACCGTGTAATCAGGGGCTGACGATCAGCCCCTGATTCATTCTAGCCATCCAGATAGATAGCATTCCCACTTTTATTAATATTCTGTATAATGCGCGCCTTATTTTTAATGCTTGCTAAAACCAAAGCCAGTCAAAGGGATGCGTGAATCAAATCACACATTTCCTGAAGAAAAATAGAGCAAACAATAAGCAGCTTGGTTGTTTTGAATATATGTTACACAATCAAATAACTAACGCTTTCCAACAATATAAATGAACGTTCTTTAAAATCGACTATTGAACTGAGGTTATCTATGAATCTTTCCGCTAAAACTGTTGTGGTTATTGCAATCGGTGCTGCTCTTTACGGTATCGGCGGCTTACCTATGTTTGGCATCCCTGTGTTTGCAAACACAACGCTAAAACCAGCAATGGCAGTATTAGCATTGTTCTCAGTACTATTTGGACCACTTGTTGGCTTCTTGGTTGGTTTTATTGGTCACTGGGTTACTGACCTATTTGCAGGTTGGGGCGTATGGCTCACTTGGGTACTTGGTTCAGGTATTGTTGGTTTGATTATCGGTCTATTCCCTTCTCTAACGCGCTACCGTTTGGAGAAAGGTGATTTCAATATGAAAGACTTCGCGTTATTCGTAGTACTTGCGCTATTAGGCAACGTATTTGGTTACGGTTGCTCTGCATTCCTCGACACGATTTTATACGCAGAACCGTTCACTAAAGTGTTTACCCAGCTTTCTATTATCGCGATCGGTAACACCATTCTTATTGCTATTGTTGGCTTCTTCATTCTTAAGTCTGTCGCTAAACGTAACAAGCAAAGCCGTAACTTAACAGAGGCTTAATGTCGAATGACAATCGAATTTTCTAACTTCTCTTTTAGATATGAGTCGCTGGACAAACCGACGCTAAAAAATATCAATCTAAGGATAGAGAAAGGAGAGAAAATCGTCATTATCGGTCCAAGTGGTAGTGGTAAATCTACCCTTGGGCAATGTCTTAACGGACTGATCCCACACGCAATCAAAGGGGAAACCAGTGGAACATTGACCATCAATGGTCAAGACACCGCCCCTTTCGACATGCACCAATACACTGAGCAAGTTGGCACCGTACTGCAAGATACGGACAGCCAATTTGTCGGTTTGAGCATTGGCGAAGACATTGCATTTGCGCTGGAAAACCAGCTAACTTCAAATATCGACATGTACCCATTGGTCAAAGCCACGGCCAAAATGGTCGACTTGGAACAGATGCTAGAACGCTCACCCCACGATTTATCTGGCGGGCAGAAACAGCGTGTTTCTTTGGCGGGCATTCTCGTCGATGATGTCGATATCCTTTTGTTTGATGAACCACTAGCTGCGCTTGACCCTAAAACGGGTAAAAAAACCATCGAGATCATCGATGATCTACACCGCGAAACGGGCAAAACCATCGTAATCATTGAGCATCGTCTTGAAGACGTTCTGCATTGCTCAGTTGACCGTATTATCTTGATGGAAAGCGGCAAAATCATTGCCGATACAACGCCAGATGAAATTTTAGCGTCGCCTCTGCTAGAAGATTACGGCATCCGCGAACCGCTTTATATTTCAGCACTGAAAGAAGCAGGCTGCGCGATTGAGGACGATGCAAAACCTTCTAGCTTAACTACCTTACCGTTGGAGCAATATAAACCGGCAGTACAAGCATGGTTTGATGGTTCAACAGCACAACCACCTAAAACGCCAGCCGAGACTTTGTTTGAAGTCCGTGGCCTCACCTATTCTTACGACGGTGAGAAAAACGCGTTAGAAGACGTGAGTTTTGACATCAAGCGTGGCGAGTTTGTCTCTGTACTTGGCAAAAATGGCTCGGGTAAATCGACCATCACCAAACTGATTATGGGCGTTATTGAAGCGGATAGCGGCTCAATGAGCATGAATGGTCAAGATCTTAACGAACTGACCATCTTCGAGCGCAGCCAGAAAGTGGGTGTGGTGATGCAAAACCCGAATCACATGATTTCCCATCACATGATTTTCGACGAAGTGGCCTTCGGCCTCCGTAATCGTGGCGTTGAAGAGAAACAAATCGAAGCTAAAGTACTTGAAGTCCTTGAGCTGTGCGGTTTGAGCAAATACCGTCACTGGCCAATCGAAGCATTGAGCTACGGCCAGAAAAAGCGCGTAACCATTGCGTCAATTTTGGTCTTGGAACCAGAGCTTCTGATCCTTGATGAACCGACGGCAGGTCAGGACTATCGAAACTACACGTCTATGCTGAGTTTCATCGAAAAGCTCAATCGCGAGTTGGGCGTAACCGTAATGATCATCTCTCATGACATGCATTTAGTGTTGGAATACACCTCGCGCTCTATCGTGATTGCAGACAGTAAATTAGTCGCGGATGCACCAATGACGCAGGTATTCAGCAGTCCAGAGCTACTAGACCAAGCAAACCTCACTACCACAAGTTTGTTTGAGTTGGCTACGAAAGTTGGTATCGAGGACACCAATGGCTTTATGCAGCACTTTATCAATGTAGAAAAAGCGCACCGCCAACAAAAAAGCGACGACGTAAACCAACTAGAGAAAGCGGTGGCATGAAAGACAATAAGATGAAGTTTGGTATCAACTACATCGATACCCAATCGCCACTTCATAAGTTGAATGGCATTACTAAGTTCTTGCTTTTCATTGCTTGGGTAACGGTGGTATTGACCACATTTGACTTGCGAATCATCGCGCTGTTGATCGTGCTTGGTTTAGGCTTATTGAAAATGACCAAAGTGCCATTTCATGTCTACAAACCGCTTTTACTGGGTACAGGCACGGTATTGCTGATCAATGCCCTGTTTATGTTCGCGTTAGCGCCGCAACAAGGTACTGAGTTCATGGGCTCATCAACGGTTTTACTCTCGTTACCCGGTAATTACTCGCTCACTCAAGAGACGTTGTTTTACTTAGTAACAGTGACGTTGAAATACTTCAGCATGTTCCCAATCGCGTTGGTGTTTGTATTTACCACTCACCCGACGGAGTTTTCAGCCAGCTTGAACCGCTTAGGTGTACCTTACAAAATCGCCTATGCCGTGAGCTTAACGCTGCGCTACTTGCCGGAAGTGAAAAAGGACTTTGTTAACATCATGCACGCGCAACAAGCACGCGGAGTAGAACTGAGCAAGAAGGCTCCGTTGTTCACTCGTATGAAGAACGTGGCGAAGATTCTTGGCCCTCTGATTTTCTCTAGTTTGGACAGAGCCGATCAAATCTCAAACGCGATGACGCTACGTGGTTTTGGCCGTCACTCCTCTCGCACTTGGTACAGCTTAAAACCACTAACCACAGCCGATATGATCTGCATGGCGGGGATTGCGGTGATAGTGATTGCTGCGATAAGCAAGCGTGTGATGGACACACAACTGTTCTGGTATCCGTTTTAAATTCTGAAGCTTCAAACTGCACATAACGTGGTTAGTGTTGTGACCACGTTATCTTCCGTCTTTCCCCTCGATAACTCGCCTGCTGGCTTCTTGCTTGCAAGTATTCAAAAGAAGCGGTGATTTCAGCGGCTCGCTGATGTGCCAGAAAGTTGCTTATTCAAACGACCAACATGAACTAAACTCATCAGTTTTATCAGGGGCTTAATGATCAACTGCGCACTGCCCACGATGAAAAGCCAAGTACCACTTTCAATCAACGAATCGTTCAAAAAGAAAAAGCTACCAATTAAAAACCAAATAGCAATGAGTAGGTCGTTTACAGCTCCTAACGCCTCATAGCGGCGCTGAATAACGATGTGACGGCTTCCTAGATCTAAATCCAACTCTCTGCCATGTATCTGCACTGTATAGCTCCCCTCTTATTGTTTCGCGTCAGTTATGCCCAAGTTATTTCGATATACTTAGTTCTAAACCCTAACGGACGTGGCATGCATTGACAACCATTGGGGGGATTATCTATTTGCAATCAAAAGAAAAGGGCGCATAAGCACCCTTTTCAGCGAGTCTAATTACAGGTATTCACTTCAATGGCTAGATAGTGAGTACCAACTTAACTCCACTTCAACAAACGAGTTTCATTGCCTTCTTCCGGCTTCGCTGGAATATTGAGTGACAACAGCAAGCTCACTGCTGCCATACCAGCGCCGATGTAAAATACGCTCGCAGGTGAAACAAGCCAGATGACACCAAACGTAACAGGTATTACAACTGCAGCAATATGGTTAATCGTAAACGCAACGCCTGCGGTCGACGCCATATCGGCAGGATCGGCAATTTTCTGGAAGTAGGTTTTAATCGCAAGCGCTAACGCGAAAAATAAATGATCGACAACATACAATGCTGCCGCCCACTCTGCCGTTTGCACCAAACCGTACCCGACGAACACGAAGATCAAACCGACGTATTCAAACATCAACGCTTTGCGCTCACCAACAACGCCGATAAAACGGCCTATTCGCTTCGCAAACAAGAAGTTAAAGACATAGTTAATCAGGAACAGCAACGTAATATCTGCGGCGGAGTAACCAAACTTTTCTACCATCAAGAAACCAGCGAACACCGTAAAAATTTGACGGCGTGCTCCACTCATAAACGTAAGCGCATAGTATAACCAGTAACGTTTACGCAGGATGAGCTTCTTGTTCTGAGGCACTTTTGTCTTAAATTGTGGGAAGGCAAATGCCATCACCAAAATGAGCACAAAACCTAAACCACCAGCCATTAAATAGACCGTTTTAAAATCAAGTTTGAGCTGTTCGAGCGAAACCCAAATGGCGCCGTAGGTAAACAGAGAAGCCAAAGCTCCAACAGAAATAAACTTACCCAGCATTTCTGGCGCTTCTTCTTTAGATAGCCATTGTAAAGACAAAGACTGCTTGAGTGTTTCAAAGTAATGGAAGCCGGTGGACATTAACAAGGTTGTAAAAAGTAGACCGTACAAAGTGGGAAAATAACCTGTTAATGCCGTACCAAGCGTAAGCATCGCCAAAGAGACGAGCATAAAGCGTTGCTCTCGGATAAACAGCAATACAAACACGGCGGTAAAGGCCAAAAAACCCGGAATTTCGCGCACACTTTGCAATAGGCCTATGTCGGCACCATCAAAGTTTGCTTTCTCTATAACAAAGTTGTTCAACAACGCCATCCAGGTAGAAAAAGCAATGGGCACGATAATGGAAATTAACAGGAGGAAATTTTGCGGCGTTCTCCAGCCGTGCGATGAGGTAGTCATGATGTTTCCTTTAAATATGAAGGCATCATCATAGCTTTAAATGTAACAAATTCGCAATATCATTATTATTTTCAGCCCAGAGCAAGCAGATATGGCTGAGGGATATTGTTATGAAGACAAACATCGCACTTAACTCCTTGGCGAAGCGCGATGTTCAAGTATCAAGAGAAATAAATCATGAGTAAATGTGCTCAGTGGCTTAATCAATGACTTTTACTGATAGGCGATTTTTAAATTCAAACACATGTTCTGGACATACATCCAAACAACGACCACAGCTAATGCAGTTTTGATCCATAACTCGACGATCTCCCTCTTTCAAAGGCTGCCGAAGCACTTCTGGTTCTGGGCAAACGTAAAAGCAATCCATGCATTTGGTGCAATCTTCGCGCCGAACAGCAGTAACGCGCAACAGGCTTTTTCGGCCTATCACGCCATAGGTAGCCCCCAGTGGACATAAGTGCCCACACCACCCATGCTCAACCAAGAGTAAATCCAACACAAACACTAGGGCGATTAGCACCCAACCTGCGCCCATACCAAACACCAACCCGCGATGCAGTGCCGCAACTGGATCTAACCATGTCCAAAGAATCGCGCCAGATAGCGCACTGCCCAACATCAAAACAGGGATCAGCCAATAACGAATCATGGGAGACCAACGATAGCTCGCTTTAATGTTGAACTTTCGACGCAACCACGCCGCCAAGTCTGTCACGATGTTCAACGGGCACACCCAAGCACAAAATGCGCGCGGCGCCAAAATCGCGTAAAACACCACGACAATCACTACGCCTAACAACGCATTAAACTCCGGAACATGCCCTGTCGCCAAAGCTTGAAGCACGATTAACGGGTCACTTAACGGCACGGTATCGAGCAACATACTTGATGACAGATTACCAGTTAGAATTCCCAGCGTCGGCCCAGCCATAAATAGCGCAATGATGGTGAACTGACATAGCCGACGTAAAATCAAAAACCGATGCGCGCGCCACCAACCAAGCTTTTCGAGCGCTTCTTTGCCAGCATTTTGAGCTAAATTCTTTGCCATTACTTACCTCCTTTTAGCGATTCAAGCGCACCTTCCGGCACAGGCGTCTCACTAGGGAGGATATTTTCGAGTGGTTTGTCGAGCTCTTTCCAACCAAAATTGTAGTGGCTGCCCACTTTGCCTTTCGCCAAATCCGTCGGGACGACTTTAATAGCAGCGACATCCAACACGCACGCTTGTTCACACTTACCACATCCGGTACACACTTCGGAATTCACTGTAGGGATAAGTTTGGCGTGATAGCCAGTTCGATCGTTGTGAACCATCTCTAACGTGATGGCTTCATCAATCAGCGGACAAACGCGATAACAAACGTCGCATCGTAACCCTTGCCAGTTAAGGCAAGTTTCATGGTCAATAAGAACCGCTGTACCCATTCGAGCATCATCAATATCGATTAGTTTCGGATCCAGCGCCCCACTCGGACAAGCGACAACACAAGGAATGTCTTCGCACATTTCGCAGGGAATATCGCGTGCAGTAAAGTAAGGTGAGCCAGTCGCGACGGGTGAAAGTAATGTCGCAAGTTTCAAGGTATCGTAAGGACATGCCTGAACACACAAGCCACATCGAATACAAGCTGATTCGAAATCGCCTTCCGGCAGTGCACCAGGCGGACGAATAGGCACACCTTTGGTTTCTCGAGCTTGGCTTTGTAGCGATTGTAAGCCCAATACACACGCAGCTGCGCCAACACCAGCCGCAGTTCGAGCTGTATCACGCAAAAATCGGCGCCGACTTTGCGATATTTTAGACTGAGAGGATTTCATGCTATTTCCTCAACAAAACTCCCTTATCAAGTTAAGCATAAATAGCCCTAAACGTGTCGTTTCCCTATACCTCATAGGAGGTAACCCCATCCTCTATTGATTCAAGTCAACTGACGCACAGTGCCGTCGTCACAGTTTGACTAAATGCGTTTATTTACTGCGACATGAAATTCACCACGATACTCTGCAGTACGCGCCATTCTCAGTACAATAATTCAACACCTTTGCAATCTACTCGCTCAATTCGATGATAAATCACTACTAAAAATTCAAAAAATGACATCATAACAAGCTAATTTAAAAGGCATTTATCCATTAAACATAAAAAAACACTATCCAAATAAGAAAACTGTGGTTAGATTAAAAATTAAAACTAAAAAGCGAAGGAGAGAGGCATGGAAATTATCGTACGTCCAACGACCGTCGAAGACGCAGCGGCACTCGTAGAAATCTATTCACAACCAAAAGCACAACGTGAAACCCTGCAACTCCCAAAGCCTTCGCTCGCGATGTGGGTGGAAAGGTTGTCAAACATACCTGATGGTGTTTATAGCTATGTCGCTGAAATTGATGGTAAAGTCGTCGGAAATATTGGCTTTCACCACTCTCTACGTCCAAGAACGATGCACACGGCATCGTTTGGCATCGGAGTACATGATAGTTTCCATGGACTCGGTATTGGTAGCAAATTGATAGAAACAGTCACTGAACTAGCAGATAACTGGTTAAATGTGAGAAGAATTCAGATAGAGGTCAATGCCGATAACGACGCCGCCATTGGGCTTTATAAAAAGCATGGATTTCAAATTGAAGGTGAAGCGATTGACGGTTCCTTCCGTGATGGTGAATTCATCAATACCTATTACATGGCGCGCATCAGACCAGGCCAAAGATAAAACAAAGCCTCCTACTAATTGGAGGCTTTTCTTTTTAAACTTCGACTCACTTTCGTAAGTAAGCCAACGCTCTGCGAGTCAATGCTTCTGTGTAGGGATTGATCTTCCAGTGGTCGGAACTCCAACCTTTCACAAAGCGCTGAAAGTCTGCCCAAGCCACAGCAAACAAAGGACGCCATTCACGCTCGACTTCATTAGGGTCAAGATTCGGTTGATAGACCATTAGCGCGTGTTGCAACTGAGCAAAATACGTATCCAAAACCCAAACTTCCATCTCTGCACAACGTTCTGGCTTAACGGCGCTACTCATAAACAATGCCACATCTTTCATTGCACCCCCACATCCAACGTATTGAAAGTCAACCGCAGCAACGCTTGATTCTTCTTCATCAAAACAGAAGTTCGCCAATTTGGCATCACCATGTACTAGTGTTTTAAACTTAGCTTGCGAAAGCGTTTGATCAATCAATTGAGCCGCATTTTGTAGCTCAGTGTCTTGCAATGCTTCAAGCTCGTCGGGTCTGGTTGCTAAGTGCCAGTATGTTCCGGTATGCCACAACTTATCCGAACGAACATCGATGTATCGCGCATGAAAGTTCGCCAACCAAGTGAGGCAGGCTTGTAGATGCTCTAGCTGTGCATCTGTGATGACTTTTGGAAAGCCCACCTCGGCGAGATCTTCCATCACAATGAGCCATTCATTCTCCGATTGGAACGTTTTTAGACCTTGTGGTACTCGGCAGCGAGTATCCACCCCTCCGGAAAAATGCTCATACCAATTCACTTCCACCTGATAAGAATGCAACTTTCTTTGATGAGAACGGTCCGTATTCCAGCCTCTAGGATGCTCTGAAGGCTTAGGGAGTTTTACATGCTTAATGATCACCGAACGAGTAGAATAAGTAACTCGGACTAACTCTCCATAGCCTCCCCATAGCGATTGTATGACTTCTACAGAGCGGTAATTACCTAGATTGAGTTCCTGGCCAATATTTTGGTAGCGTTGGTGGTTGTTACTCATCATGTGAGCAGATGTGACCACGTTTGGTTCTTCTCCATGTAGTGAATAACATATGGGCAAACTGGTTTGATTTGATAACCGAGTGACTCAATTTCTGGCAACACCGCTTCCATCATCACTTTTCCGTACCCCTTACCTCGCAGTGCTTCAGGAACAACCGTTGATGTAATGTGCATGACATTACCCTTAAGCTGATAAATTAACTTGGCTTTATAGCCCTGCTCTAAATCAACCCAGAATGTACTATTCGTGGCTTCATGAGTTACTTTATGCATATCTTGCTCTCTAATTTTTGTTACAGATTGATTGAATCAAACTATATCACTGAATAAAATCGATACCATGCGAGAGTGCTGCTTCGCCTCACGCGATTACGTTCTTACATCAGGTACGACAATTATAATGAGAAATATGAGCCCAATTGCCAGAGACGGCAAGCTACCTCTGCAAAGCAAGAAGGCACCAGAACGTCAGGCAAGTACATTAAATAGCACCGATGCAATGGCAATGGTCGAACATGGCAGTGAAGTGAGCTTAAACGTCACCACCCCCGTTGGTACAAAGTTTATTACAACCAGCACATTTGTTGGCTGTCACTCAAATAATACTGCATTGATAGAGGTTCCGAACATCTCCGATGAAGACTTGAAGTTCTATTTTCAAGAAGGCTTTTGGATCAATGTAAAAGCCTACTCTCATCGAGGTGAAGGGGCCGTTATCCCATTTCGGGCCCAATTACAGCATCGACTAGGCGATCCGTACCCAATTTTGGTGCTAGACCTACCCAACACTATGCAGGTCTTTCAGCTTCGCAAAGAAGTGCGTTACGAAGTAAATTTGAGAGCGCGTGTTTGTTTAGAAGCCTATCGAACTGAATGCGAAATAAGAGATTTATCTCGTAGTGGCTGTCGTTTTGTAACATCACCAATGAGCCGGCCACTTCAGGTTGGTGACCACGTTTCATTGGATCTAACGATGCCCGGAGAGAGTCGTATGCTAGCGCCATTGCGAGGTCGTATTTGTAATTTACAAAAATCAACGCACTATGCTCGCTACGGAATGGAGTTTGATGAGGTTGGTAAAAACAACGCTAAAAACCTCCTCAGTCACCTCAAATTTGATGGTACTAAGCTCACACTAAAAAGATAGATTTGATAACCCCTATCGCTTATCAAGAAGCTTTGAAGTGCTAGAAAACAAGAAACCCCTTACTTTTCAGTAAGGGGTTTTTATTTACTAAGAATAAGGCAGTATCTTAGATAAGAGTCATGACTTAGAAGTCGTAACGTAGACCTAGCGCTAGCTCATCTTTTTCATCAGCGCCTTCGTTATCCATTAGATCGAAGTTGTATGATGCGTAGCCACGGAAGTTAGGCTTGAAGTAGTAAGTTACATCAACAGCTAGGTTTTCTACAGTATCTGCGTCTTCTAGTTCACCTTTGTTGAACGTAGAAGTGAATACAGTTTGACCCATAGTGTAAGCAGCGGCTAGTTCGTAGCCTTTGTAATCAAAAGTCTTACCTGCAACATCCATATCCGCGCCAGTGTAGTTACCAGCGAAGTAGAAGTCACCTACAGAGTATGCAGCTACCAGCATGAACTCATCGCTGTCGTTTTGATCTGCGTAACCAGCACCTAGTTCAAAACCAGTGTTAGCAAACGCGTAAACACCAGATAGAGAGAAGCCATCTTCCTCGTTGTCTGTAAAGCCTTGTGCATCTGTTGTGCGATCAGCAAAACGGTAGCTAGCGCGTACAGCTAGTTGCTCGAATTGGCCTTTGTAAGACAGCATGTTATCTGTACGGTCAGAAACAGGCAGTTTAAGTGCTGCTGTGTTACCGTGGTAAGCCATAATGTCAGTAAAGTCAGTAAGAACCACTAGTGCACCGTCGTTTTTACCGTAAGTTACTTCACCGTATTTGCCACCCAGACCCGCATAAGCGTAACGAGTTTCAAGATCACTATTGTTATCTACGGCACCTTCTTCTTTTGTTTTGAACTCACCTTCCCAAAAACCAACGCCGTATAAGTTTTCATTGATTTCCTGTTTGCCTAGGAAGTTAAGACGGATGCGAGTACGGTCTTCTGCCTTACCATCCATCATAGAAAGACGCGCTTCAGCGCGGCCGCCCATCTCAAGAGAAGTGCCATCTTGGTTGTATAGTTCTGAAGCGACAACTTGAGATCCTGATGCCATTAGCGCCACTGCTACAGCTAAAGTTTTTAATTTCATTTTTATTTTCCATATCATTGTTTTATATGTATTTTCTCACCAGAAAAACAGGACTTTTCTGTACCAACGAGAAAACTGGCGGCATAGTAGCAGCTGTTATTTTTCACGCAACGTGTTGAATAAACAGCGCTTATAGAAGAAAACACCACTTAAAATGACGATATGAATACCTCTCAACCATCAAGTTATCGGTTGAGTTAAAAAAAATGTTCGCGTCAAAAAAAAATTGACGAAAAAAATGTAAAAACAATATCACAAAACGTGATATTGTCCGCAAAAAAATCTTGTTAACTGACTGTTTTAGATAGACTTATTGATAATAAATCCGATTGTTACAAACAAAAAAATCCCTGAGCATTCACTCAAGGATTTAGAGATTTGATAAGTAGATGATGAATTAAAGCTTAAAGAAACTTAATTGCTCTTTCTGCTTCTCTGCAAGTAATGAAAGCTCAGTACTCGCACTTGCACTCTGGCTGATGCCCGCTACGTTTTGGTTTACAAGCTCCGACATGTTAACCACGTTGCGATTGATATCTTGAGTAACTTGAGACTGTTCTTCGGCTGCGGTTGCTACTTGCGTGTTTGAATCGTTGATGTTGGCGACTGACTCGGTAATTCCAACCAACGCTTCATTCGCTTGTTGCGTCAGCTCGTTGTTGCGGCTAAGCATATCAAGGCTGACTTGCATACTGTCATTCGCAAGCCCAGACTGCGCTTGAAGCTCTTCAATGATCGTTTGGATCTCTTGTGTCGAGTCTTGAGTACGCGCTGCTAGCATCCGTACTTCATCAGCTACTACCGCAAAACCACGACCAGACTCACCAGCTCGCGCCGCTTCAATCGCAGCATTCAATGCTAGCAAGTTGGTCTGCTCAGATACGCCGCGAATCACTTCAATAACATCGTTGATCTGTACAGATTGCTCTTTTAGACGCAAAACAACTTGCGCTGCATCGTTCAATGCTTGAGACATTTGCGCACTTGCTTCCGCACTTTCTTGGAAGATAGCCAAACCTGATTGAGCAAGTCCATCAGCTTCACGCGCAGTTGCGTCAGCAGAGGTCGCGTTATCACTCACATTATTCGCAGTGCTTGCAAGCTCGTTAACCGCAGATGCAACTTGCTCGATCTCCGCCAACTCTTGTTGAGCGTTCGCTTCCGCTTGCGTCATTACCGCAGCCAATTCGGTCGATGCAGATGCAACTTCCTCACTAATACGGGTTAACTGGTCCACAGTGTTGTATAACTGCTCTGCGGTTTGGTTTACATCTTTGCTCAGCTTAGAGATCTCATTGTCCCCATCGACATCTGCACGTACTGATAGATTACCCATTGCTAACTGACGCATCACTTCTTGCAGCTTTTGGATTGGTGTAACAATCATGCCAGATAGGAACCAAGCGCCTATCAATGAGAAAGCAAATACCGCTAAAACTGTCAACATAGCGTTATTTTGCACACGTTCATTTTGCTGATGACTTCTGATAGTAGATTGTTCAGCTTGCTCGTTTACATGCTTTGATAGCGTGTTAATTTGTTGGACCATTTCTCGGCCAACATTGCGATACTCTTTGACAAATGCACGGTACTCTCTATCCGATTTTAAACCTTGATCGTATTGGTTGAAGAAAGCAACTGAGCGCTCTGAATATCGCACATAGGATTCAATTGCTTGGCGAACTTTAACGGCATCGTCACGGAATAGGTTTCGGGCTTCAATTGCGCTTAAATCGGCATCAACTTGCTTTAAGCCTTCTTTCAATTCGGTTAGAAAATTCTCACGACGAGAAGCATCGTAAATAGCGTAAACCGCGCTTATGCGCAGAGGGTAAATTTGGTCGTCAATACTCGCCAATGTGTCTTTGTGAAAAACCAAAGATTCTTGGTTGGAAGCAATAACATCTTGCTCTGCTTGAAGATTGTTTTTAGTAATCCAAAGAGCAATAAACAAAACAATCGCGGTAAATAATACCGGAACCAAAATTTGCGTTCGTACTGACAAATTTTTCAGTGATAACTGCATGACAGGGCCTCAGTTGTATGCGTGATGTCTATATCCAAACAAACTCGAGCTGTGCTTATAACAACGTTACTTTTCGGCAGTTTGAATATCTATGCTTCCTTGCGACGGGATAAATCCCAGACGAATAAACAAGTGGCGAATATTAGAGGTCGATCACACTTTTGTCTAGTACAAAAACTCTCCATTTTCAATCTGTTATTGACAATATCCCGACAGTGGTGTCGGGATATTGTCGTTATGATAAATTATGATCACTTATGATGAGATACATTCACATTTAGGACGGTTTCAGCCTATTTTCTCAACGAATTGAGCTTAGCTTGAGCAAGGCCAAAAATGGTATCGATTGGATAAGAGCCTTCATCGGTTGGCTCACCAGCAACTTTCCCCGTAAACAATTCGATAGCTTCAGTAACATGGTCAATCGCCCAAATATTAAACTCGCCTTTTTCGACTGCTTTCACGATGTCGGAACGAAGCATTAGATTGTGAACATTAGAGCGCGGAATAATGACCCCCTGCCCGTCATGACGACCTTTAATTACACACACATCATAAAAGCCTTCGATCTTTTCGTTTACGCCACCAATAGGCTGAGCTTGACCAAATTGATTCATCGACCCTGTTATCGCAATGTCTTGTCGGTTTGGTTGCTTTGAAAAAGCAGACACAACCGCACATAACTCAGCCATGCTGGCACTATCACCATCAACACCACCATAAGATTGCTCAAAGGTAATGGTGGTCGTTAATGGCACTCGTGCCGTTTTACCAAATACGGAAGATAAGTAGGCAGACAAAATCATCACGCCCTTAGAGTGAATACTGCCACCCAAATCCACGCTGCGCTCGATATCGATAACATCCCCATCACCGTAACACGTCGTCGCTGTGATGCGATTCGGTGCACCAAACATGTAGTCACTAGTGCTCAATACCGAAAGTGCGTTGACTTGGCCTACGGCTTCTCCTTCGGTGCGAATCAGCGTTGTGCCGTTAATAAAGGTTTCCATTACGTTATCGCGTAATCGGCTTACTCGCATTTCTTGGTTATTGAGCGCCTCTTCAACATGCCCAATACGAATCATGTTGGAGTTGGCTTGACGAGCTACGTAGTTCGACTCTCGAAGCAAGTTGGCGATATTAGCCGAATGTAGAGATAGCTTGGATTGGTCGCCAGACAAACGTGAGCTGTATTCGATGATTCGAGCAATGGCTTTGCGATCGCAATGCAGCATATTGTTGTCATGCACCACGCTAGAGATAAAGCGCGCGTAATGCAGCTCAGACTCCGGCGTACGTTTCATTTCGTCTTCGAAATCTGCCGTCACGCGGAACAACTCGCTGAACTCTGGATCGTAATGTTGGAGTAATTGGTAAGTTCGGTAATCACCAAATAAGATGATTTTGATATCAAGCGGAATCGGTTCAGGATCGAGTGATACCGCCCCCGTCAATGTGACTTCTTTTTCTAGAGACGTAAAACTCAATTGACGAGCACGCAATGCGCGCTTCAAACCATCCCAAACGTAAGGCTGTTCAAGTACTTTCTGAGCATCCATTAATAGAACGCCGCCATTCGCCTTATGCAAGCTCCCTGCGCGAATCAGCGAGAAGTCGGTAAACACCGTTCCCTTGAAAGTGGCAGTCTCAATCGACCCGAAGAGTGAATGATAGTTGGGGTTTTCTTCAACAACGATAGGAAATTCGCTGCTTTTACGGCTTACCAAGACGTTCACTTTATAACGACGTGGCAATTTTTTATCCAAGGATGCCGTCGCAATTTCGCCTTGCTCGCCACTTTGGTCAAGGAAGATATCTGCGTTTTCAACAATATCTTTTTGCAGCTCAGTTAAGTAGGTTTTGATTTCGGAATATTGCGCGTAATCCACTTTGAGTTTTTTGATGAAGTGAGTAATCACATCAAGTGTCACTTCATCATTGAGCTTTTTGATTTTATCGCTGTATGTCTCTTCCCACTCCGTAAGCTCACGAACCATCGAGCGCAATCTCACTTCGAGTTCATCAATAGCATCGCTGAATTGCTCTTGTTCTTTTTTGCTTAGTACATCAAAAGACTCTTCCGTATGAAGCTCATCACCGTTCATGGCGACAAACTGATAATCCCCCTGTGTAGTCAGTGTTAGGCTGATGCCTTTTTCTTTTGCCTCTCGACTAATACGATCCAGCTCGTTTTGTTGCTTAGCTGCCAATTGATTTTTTAATCGCTCAGCGCGGCTAAAGTACATTTCATTGTCGAATGCTAGGGGTAAAGCATTCAATAATTTGCCCATTAAAGCTTCAATATCAACACGTAGCTTATTTCCGATACCACAAGGCAGCTTTAATACCTTTGGTGTACGGGTATCCTCAAAGTTCGCAACGTAACACCAATCAAACAGGGCTGCTGCATCGTGTTGGTGACGATTCAGATAGCGCAAGATCATGGTGCGTTTACCTAGCCCATTCTGACCAATGGCGTAGATGTTATACCCTTTCTCTTTGATGGACATCGCAAACTCGACCGCTTTTTGCGCGCGCTCTTGGCCCACGATTTCATCAATTGGAGGTAACTCCTTGGTCGACTTACATGGCATATTCTCTAGATCTGCTACAGAATATAGCTGCTTAGCTTCCAATCTTAGTATTGCCATATCCACTTCCTTTTTTCTTATTTTCGTTATTTGAGTGTAGAGATTATTTGCTTAATTTTAAGTGATTTACCTTCCACCCTAGATTGATTGGACATTTTATGAACACACAAGTGATATTAACGCGCACTTGCAATTGATAATCAATTTCATTTAATATCTAAACAAATCAAATGTTGTGGAGATGGATATGAATATTGAGCAATGCTGGATGCGCTACTTAAAAGCGGAGCAACTGATGGAACAAGGCCATTGGCCAGAAGCTCATCGTTTATATGACGACGTGCTCAACAATCTACCCAACCACATTCATTTAGCGCTAGAAAATGCACAAACTAAACCTTGCCAATTTGTATGTCTCATTACGGGGCTTAGAGATGCCAGCGTGACGCAATCAGAGATTCTCAACAAACTCGGCTTACAGCATGATGCGTTCTCAATACTCAATCAAACTTACGCGCTATTTCAATTTTTGCAGCTAGAGAGCCATGAACTGATTGAGCGCGTAGGTCACCTACTTGGTCAACAGAGCGAAGACTTGTTAGCTCACATGGCGGCATTTTGCTCTGCCCAACGTAATGCTCAATGGATGATAGAACTCGAGCACGTAACGCGCGCGCATGAGCAGTTCTTACATTTGCAAGCAATGAGTTCGGCAAAATCTTCGCCTTCTCACCTGTATAATTAATCTAAAGCTCAAGCATTGAGGCCAGCTAGGTTTGTGCTATCCATTACTTGAGTATCATTTGCTTTATCAACCACAAGGATCTGTGATGTCTTCTAAAACCATTCTTTCGGTGAACAACCTATCAGTCAGCTTTACGACAAACGATGGGATCGTCGATGCAGTAAAGAATGTTAGCTTCGATTTAAAAGCAGGCGAGACGCTGTCCATCGTTGGCGAATCTGGCTCTGGCAAGTCAGTATCAACCAATGCACTGATGAAACTACTGCCAGACAACGCTATTTTGCATGAAAGCTCATCCATCATGTTTGAGGGTAGCTCCATCTTGGATAAAACAGAGCGTGAAATGCAAAATATTCGCGGTGATCGCATTGGCATGATTTTTCAAGAGCCGATGACCTCACTAAACCCGTACATGCGGGTGGGTATCCAAGTCGCTGAGGCCATAATGTGTCACCGCCCGGTCGACAGACGAACAGCAAAAGAAAAGGTGTTAGAGCTGTTTGAATTGGTTCATATGCCAAACCCAGAAAAAGCGTACAACAAGTACCCACACGAATTTTCTGGTGGTCAATTGCAACGCATCATGATTGCGATGGCACTGATTAACGAGCCCGATATTTTGATCGCCGACGAACCAACAACGGCGTTGGATGTCACGGTTCAAGCAGAAGTGTTGCACCTGATTAAAGAAATTCAGGCTCAGATGGGCATGGCAATCCTATTTATTACTCATGACTTAGGCGTCGTAAAACACTTTGCAGACCGTGTCATTGTGATGTGTAAAGGAGAAGTCGTCGAAGAAGGCGAAACGCAAATACTCTTCGAGGACCCAAAGCACGAATACACACGTATGCTAATCAACTCGATTCCTAAAGGCAGTAAGGAGCCTATTAGCGAAAGTGCTACACAGCTTTTAAAGGCCGACGATATACGAGTCAAATTCTTGGTAAAGTCGCATTTTATTGCGAGCAAGAATGAGTACTTCGAAGCGGTAAAAGGCATTTCTCTTGAGCTTAAACAAGGAGAGACCCTCGGGATCGTTGGGGAGTCCGGTTCAGGTAAGTCTACACTCGGCCGAGCTTTGATAGGTCTACTGCCCTCAACTGGCAAAATAGAATACAAAGGCCAAGATATGGCCTTGCTGACAAACAAAGAACGTTTTGAGCTGAAAAAAGACGTTCAGATGGTATTCCAAGACCCTTATGGTTCGCTTTCTCCTCGTATGACTATCGGCGAGATCATCACAGAAGGATTAACTGTCCACCAACCAATGTTGAGTAAAAAAGAACGTATGCAGAAAGCGCGCGACGTGCTCCGTGAGGTCCGCTTAGATCCCGCGTCCATCAACCGTTATCCGCACGAGTTTTCAGGAGGCCAGCGTCAGCGTATTGCTATCGCGCGAGCACTGATCCTTGAACCTTCGTTTATTCTGCTTGATGAGCCAACCTCTGCATTAGACCGCTCGGTGCAACTGACAGTGATTGACCTTCTGAAAGATTTGCAGAAAAAACACAATATTGGCTACTTGTTTATTAGCCACGATCTATCAGTAGTTAAAGCACTCTCTGATCGTGTTCTAGTCATGCAAAAGGGCGAGGTCATGGAACAAGGTACGGCCGAAAAGATTTTCCAAAACCCTAAAAATGACTACACGAAAAAACTGATAGATGCCTCATTTGATCTTGAAAACAGTGAAAATCAGCACAATGCGGCTTAGGTTCATCACAGTTTCATATTCATAAACTAGGATTAAGAAAAGGTGATAAATTCATCTTGTCTTAAGAATGGCGTAGCTGCCTTTCGGTTTGGCCGCCGAGACTGGTTGGTTCAAGAGTCAGACTTAGTCAACCTGGCTCAAATACTGGCAAACAGTATGAATTGAGTTCCCCCAACCATGAAAAATGCCGCGACACTGTCGCGGCATTTTTTTATTCTCAGAAGCTTCGAACAACTAGGGCATTAAATCGACTCAATACCCATATTATGTAACGTAAATGCATACACGTCTGTGGTGAGGTCAATTTGCTTACTCAGCGGCATTCCTGCACCATGACCGGCATTAACATCAATGCGTATCAATACTGGATTAGCGCCTTGCTGCTTGTCTTGCAGCTCCGCAATAAACTTGTACGAATGTGCTGGAACCACACGATCGTCGTGATCGGCGGTTGTCACCAATGTCGCAGGATATTGCACGTTTTCTTTTACATTGTGAACAGGAGAGTAGCCAAGCAAGTATTGGAACATCGCTTCGCTTTGCGAAGACGTGCCATAGTCATACTTCCAGCCTTCTCCAGACGTAAACGTGTGGTAACGCAGCATATCAAGCACGCCAACCGCAGGCAGCGCGACTTTGAATAGTTCAGGGCGTTGCGTCATACACGCTCCAACTAACAAACCACCATTAGAACCACCGCGAATCGCTAGGCGATCCGAGCTCGTGTAGTCGTTTTCAATCAGGTATTCCGCCGCCGCAATAAAGTCATCAAACACGTTTTGCTTTTGCTGCTGAGTGCCTGCGTTGTGCCAAGCTTTACCGTATTCACCGCCGCCTCGCATGTTGGCGACAGCGTAAATACCACCCAGTTCTAGCCAGTTGGACACATTGCCAGAAAACATTGGAGTGAGGCTGATGTTAAAACCGCCGTAACCATACAACATGGTTGGTGCTCTACCATCAAGTGCAATTCCCTTCTTGTATGAAATGATCATCGGAACTTGCGTGCCGTCTTTTGAGGTATAAAACACCTGTTTTGATTCATACTCATTACGATCGAACGGTGCCTTTGATTCCTGAAACAGTGTCGATTCACCAGATTCGACATCAAATGAGAAAATCGTCGGAGGCGTCACGTAGTTAGTGAATGTGTAATAAAGTGTGGTTTCTTCTTTTTTACCCGCCAGACCATAAGCCGTGCCTTCTCCCGGCAATTGTACATCTCGAATCCACTCACCTTGGTAGTTAAACTGCTGCACTTTAGAAAGCACATCTACCATATAAGTCGTAAACAGATAACCGCCACCTTTGCTGATTTCTAACGGCTGTTCTTGTTCAGCAATCACGTCAGCCCATTGTTCTGTCTGAGTGTTGTAGCTGACAACTTTGCCATTCGGCGCGTCTAGGTTGGTGTAAAGCAGCAAGGTTGCGTCTTGGCTATCAATTAAGTAGGTGTCTCCTTGCGTTGTCTCGCGCAGCGTCACAATTGCCTGTAACTCAGACTGTAAATCAATATAAAACAGACGATTACCCGATGTAGATTCTGCGCCAGAGATAATGAGGAAGCGATCATCTGTCGTCGTCGTACCAGACACATAACGATGAACTTGCGTATCCAACTCACCGAAAATCACTTTATCTTCAGATTGAGGTGTACCAAGTTCATGATAATAAAGCTTGTGATGCTCAGTTCGAGCAGACAACTCGCTGCCTTGCGGCTTATCGTAGCTTGAGTAATAGAAGCCTTTGCTGCCCAGCCAAGAAATCGACGTAAACTTCGCATCAACAATCTCAGGCTCTAGCTGTTCTTTGGTTTCCGTATCAATGACAAAGATCTTACGCCAATCACTGCCCCCTTCCGAGATGGAATACGCGACCAAACGGTAGTCTTTAGAGAAGCTGACTTCGCCAAGAGAGGTCGTGCCCTCTTCGGAGAAAGTATTTGGATCAAGGAAAACCTCGGCTTCTCCCTCGCCTTTACGTCGATACAATACGCTTTGGTTTTGCAAACCGTCGTTTTTGTAGAAGTAGGTGTAGTCACCACGAACAAATGGCTGGGAATATTTTTCGTAGTTTTGACTCTTCGCCACTAAGTCACGGATTTGTTGGCGGTACGGTATCTGACCAAGGAAATCGAAGGTGACCGAATTTTGACCCGAAACCCATTGAGCGGTTTCTTCACTGCGATCATCTTCTAACCAGCGATAAGGGTCGGCAATGTCGTGACCAAAATAAGTGTCCACGACAGAATCTTTACGTGTTTTTGGGTAATGCATAACGTCCGTGTTACTCCGTTGTTTTTATTAAGTTGTTTATCTTCAATCGTTTTATTGCGGTGATTACCTTAGAGCACCCTATTTTGATTTCAACGACATTGTTTTAAATCTATGAAGAACCTAGAAATAATGAGATATCGTTAAGTATCGGTCACGAATGTGCTCAATAAGCAGCTTCACTTTGTTCGGTGGTTGACGAGTAAACGGATACACCGCGTAGATACCCAACTTTTTACCTACTAATTCAGGAAAAATATCCACCAGTTGACCATTACGAATATCGTGATACACCAAACAGCGCGGGACGTAAGCAATACCATGGCCGCCCAGAGCGGCTTTACGTAATGCGGTCGCGTTATCAGTAGAAAAGCAGCCCGATACTTTGACGATGTAATTGCCATCTTCTCCTTTAAACTCCCAATCCGTTGCACCTGTGGTTTGGTAAGCGTATTGCAGACAATTGTGCGTGGTGAGATCAATCGGCTCGATCGGTTTCCCATTTTTCGCAATATAAGAAGGTGACGCGCATACCACCCATTGGGAATCGAGAATATGTCGTGCGATCAAACTAGAGTCGGCTAAGTAGCCAGTTCGAATGACTAAATCGTAACCATCAGCCACTAAATCGACAAAGCGATTATCCAATGACATGTCCACGGTCAGACCCGGATGAAGGTTACAAAATTCGGCAACAGCATCAGCAAGTATCAAATCTCCAGAGATACACGGCACGGACATTTTTATATGACCGCTCACATTCTCTCCAAAGCCTGCAACAGCATCCATAGCCTCCTGAGTGGCCTGCTTCACATTTTTAGCACTGTGGAGTAACACCTTACCTGCCTCGGTCAAGGTTAATTTGCGCGTTGTTCGATATAATAGCTGAGCCCCTATTTCTTCCTCCAACCTCGCCATTCTTTTGCTAACTACCGAATTTGTAAGGTTATTTGCCTCTGCAACCTTACTAAAGCTGCCAAGTTCGATTACTTGAGAAAATAGGATTAAGTCGTCTGCTCTCATACCATTATGTCACTTTTGGAATTAATTATTTTCATTATTTCCCTATATCAACAAAAAATAAAGGAGTAAATTCACGCCAAATTAACAAAACCATTACAACAAAAAGTCACCTCTACAGCGGATTGACACCGTTCGAGAAGTCAGCGTACGAAGGATGTACAAATGAGTGAAACCCTACTTGCCCTAGTGGCATTTTCGCCAATTGTTGTTGCCGCCATCTTATTGGTTGGTCTCAACTGGCCTGCTAAAAAAGCCATGCCTGTTGCGTTCGGTCTAACCGTCGCTATCGCACTTATGTTTTGGGATATGTCAGCCAATCGCGTACTGGCTTCCGTATTCCAAGGACTCGGCATTACTGTCTCTGTTCTATGGATCGTGTTTGGTGCCATCTTCTTGCTCAACACTTTAAAACACACTGGAGCGATCACCACAATCCGTAATGGATTTACCGATATTTCGGCTGACCGCCGTGTACAAGCCATCATCATTGCTTGGTGCTTTGGCTCGTTCATTGAAGGCGCATCTGGGTTCGGTACCCCGGCAGCAATCGCTGCACCACTGCTGGTTGCAATCGGCTTCCCTGCGCTAGCCGCTGTCCTAATGGGCATGATGATTCAGTCTACGCCTGTTTCATTCGGCGCGGTAGGCACGCCTATCATCGTAGGTGTAAACAAAGGTTTAGACACCCATAACATCAGTGAGTCGTTGGCCGCACAAGGTGCAACGTGGGAAATGTACCTGCAAGATATCACAGCGCACGTTGCTGTCATTCACGCAGTCGTAGGTACGATGATCCCGGTATTAATGGCGATGATGTTAACACGTTTCTTCGGCAAGAACAGAAGCTGGAGTGAAGGCCTGGATATTCTACCATTTGCGTTATTCGCTGGTGTCTCTTTCACCGTTCCATACGCGTTAACCGGCGTATTCTTGGGCGCAGAGTTCCCTTCACTTATCGGTGGTTTGGTTGGTCTGTCTATCGTTGTTACCGCAGCGAAAAAAGGCTTCTTAGTACCAAAGACTAAGTGGGATTTCGAAAGCGAAGACAAATGGCCTGCAGAGTGGTTAGGTTCGCTAAAAGTCGATCTAAACGACAATCCGGGCAAGCCAATGAGCATCGTAAAAGCTTGGGTTCCATATGTAATGCTGGCAGTTATTCTCGTCGCAAGCCGCGTAAGCCCAGAACTGAAAGGCTTTGTACAAAGCGTAAGTTTGTCGTTCAGCAACATTCTTGGTGAGACTGGCGTTAGCGCTGCGATTCAGCCGTTATACCTTCCTGGTGGCATTCTGGTGTTTGTCGCACTACTTGCTGCAATGTTACAAAGCGGCAGCGTAAAGCCATTGCGTGAAGCATTTGGCGAGTCAAGCAAAACACTGATTGGGGCGGGTTTTGTCTTGGTATTTACCATTCCGATGGTTCGTATCTTTATCAACTCAGGCATCAACGGTGCTGACCTAGCAAGTATGCCCGTCACAACCGCAAACTTCGCCTCTGACCTTGTTGGTTCTGCGTTCCCAGCGCTGAGTGCCACCGTTGGTGCACTGGGTGCGTTCATCGCTGGCTCAAACACGGTATCAAATATGATGTTCAGCCAGTTCCAATTCGAAGTGGCACAAACGTTGTCTATTTCGAGCGTGATTGTTGTATCACTCCAAGCCGTCGGTGCTGCCGCAGGTAACATGATTGCGATTCACAACGTTGTTGCCGCATCAGCCACGGTAGGTTTGCTTGGTCGAGAAGGCGCAACATTGCGTAAGACGATTATCCCTACGTTCTACTACATTGTAATGACAGGCATTATTGGATTGGTGCTGATTTATGGCTTCCAAATGACAGATGTCTTAATGAAGTAACGCGAAATGCAGGGTTTACAGCCCTGCCTAATTTGACACAGCTGTCTGCACTACTACCCCGACATGTTGATTTAGCTTGCTACATCAATTCCCCCGACAGCTGTGTCACCCTTTCCAGTTTGCATAACTGATTGAGTGATTTAATAAAATTTTTCAACCAATTATGTAAATGGGTTACCAACATCACCGATTCAAACGTAAGTGAACCATAGGTAACTATACTCATTTTGATGTCTTCACTGCTTTGCGATGAAGACTCAACGAAAGAGCAAATTGCTCCACAACTTTGCTTAGAATAACCGCTAGGACACCATTATGATTATCTCAGCTTCTACTGACTACCGCGCTGCCGCGAAAGCCAAGCTTCCCCCGTTTCTATTCCATTATATTGATGGCGGCTCATACGACGAACGCACGCTGAAGCGTAATACTGACGATTTAGGTGATGTCGCTCTTCGCCAACGCGTCCTACGCGATATGACAGATTTGAGCCTCGAAACCGAGATCTTCGGTGAGAAACTGGCAATGCCAATCGCGCTAGCTCCTGTTGGTCTAACTGGTATGTACGCGCGCCGAGGCGAGGTGCAAGCAGCAAAAGCAGCCGAGAAAAAAGGCATCCCATTTACTATGTCGACTGTTTCAGTTTGTCCGATTGAAGAAGTCGCACCTGCAATTGAACGTCCAATGTGGTTCCAGCTTTACGTGCTTAAAGACCGTGGCTTTATGAAAAACGTACTTGAGCGTGCAAAAGCAGCAGGCGTAACAACGCTGGTGTTTACCGTTGATATGCCAGTTCCTGGCGCACGTTACCGTGACATGCACTCAGGTATGAGTGGTCCTAACGCGGCCATGCGTCGTGTATTCCAGGCGATGCGCCACCCAAGCTGGGCGCTGGATGTGGGTCTACTTGGTAAACCGCACGACTTAGGTAACATCTCAACTTATCGTGGCGAACCAACAAAGCTAGAAGATTACATCGGCTGGTTAGGCGCAAACTTCGACCCTTCTATCTCCTGGAAAGATCTTGAGTGGATTCGTGATTTTTGGGATGGCCCAATGGTTATCAAAGGCATTCTAGATGAAGAAGACGCGAAAGATGCGGTACGTTTCGGCGCAGATGGCATTGTGGTATCTAACCATGGTGGCCGTCAGTTAGATGGCGTACTTTCAAGTGCTAAAGCACTACCAAGCATTGCGGATGCGGTAAAAGGTGATCTTAAGATCTTCGTAGACTCTGGTATTCGTACTGGTCTTGATGTCGTTCGTATGCTCGCACTTGGTGCAGACTGTACGCTTCTTGGCCGTTCATTTGTATACGCATTGGCAGCACAAGGCGGAGCAGGCGTTGAAAATCTACTGGATCTGTACGATAAAGAAAT
Organism: Vibrio sp. 1249-1; assembly: GCF_033340495.1. Classification (NCBI taxonomy): domain Bacteria; kingdom Pseudomonadati; phylum Pseudomonadota; class Gammaproteobacteria; order Vibrionales; family Vibrionaceae; genus Vibrio; species Vibrio sp. 1249-1. The sequence continues at coordinate 382,402 of NZ_JAWOWJ010000003.1, read as the reverse complement.
GCGTGTAGCAATGACGCTGACTGGCGCTAAGTCTATCGCGGATCTTTCACGCGATTCGCTAGTGAAAATCCCATAATCTTTGCAAGCGAGCAAAACAGAAACGAAAAAACGAGCCAACAGTGGCTCGTTTTTTATTGCTCTTCAACCCGATAATTTGACGAGCAAGCTAGCTAACTTGGTGAACGTACTCGATCACGACTTGGTTTCCGTCGATGAACACGTTACTGATATCGCCATCCACCGTCACACGATTTTGTAAATAAACGGTACCAGATGCAGATAGATCACGCTCCGTCAAAGACGGAATCACCTGACCAGGACGTACATGTAGCTGCTCGCATAGCTGTTTTACAAAACCTAGCGTCAGTGGAGAATTACCACGTAACAAGCCAGAAAACTCGTGTAGACTCAAACCAAGGCGCTTCGCCATTTCCATTTGAGTGATGTGCATTTTGGCTTTTTGTGACATCCAGATGTCGTAGAGCGCGTTTCGATCCAGCTCTGTAAATTCCATATCTGCCTCCGCTAATTCAAGAGCCAATACACTCTCACACTTACTTAAGATAAATGTTAGCGATAAGTCAGAGAAGTTATAATTGATCGTCCAAATATCAACCCTCAATCATTGGTAGCGTACCTCTGAACATGCATGAAGCGGTCGCTCAACAGAACATTGAGGTGACTCTCTTGTCATCGGAAGGAAAAGTCCATCTCGGACGGTTTAGACATAAGTAAATGATTTAAAGGAAATCACTGGGGTGAAGGAGTAATATCTGCTACCTTTCCTTCCATGGTTCACTAGAAATAAGTTACATATGCCACAGTGGTTTACCGAATTACAAAGCTACATTGAAACGTCTCATCAAAATTGGAGTGGGAGCGTCCTTTTCATTACGCTCGCTAGCTTTATAGCTTGGATAGCTTGGCGGCTGATCCGCTCTCGCCTCGCTGCGCTCGTAGAGAAAACACCCTTCCACTGGGATGACATGTTGCTTGATGCGCTAAAAGCGCCAGTCAGTACACTCATTTGGTGTTGGCCAGCAACCGTCTCTATCGGCATCATATTAGAGAGCGAGCTCAACGATAAAATAAACTGGTTAAGTACGCTGAAACTGATTTTAATCATCAGCATCTTCGTATGGACCGTTATGCGGCTCATTACCAATGTTGAAGAGCATGTTCTCGAACAAAAGAACCGAGATGAAACAACAGTACAAGCGATAGCTAAGGTCGCGCGCCTGTTCTTTATTACCGTCGGAATTCTAACCGTAATGCAGGCATTTGGTCTGTCACTATCGGGCCTACTTACCTTCGGTGGTGTTGGTGGTTTGATCGTCGGTTTAGCGGCGAAGGATTTGCTGTCTAACTTTTTTGGAGGTCTTATGATCTACTTCGATCGTCCATTTAAAGTTGGCGATTGGATCCGTTCTCCAGACCGACAAATAGAGGGGACGGTAGAACGCATTGGCTGGCGTATGACCATTATCCGAACTTTCGATAAGCGTCCACTGTATGTGCCAAACTCAGTGTTTAGCAGCATTGTCGTAGAAAACCCATCTCGCATGCTGAACCGACGCATCTACGAAAAAATTGGACTTCGTTACGACGATGCAGAAAAAATGCCGCAAATTATCACCGCGGTAAAAGAAATGCTGAAAAATCACAAAGACATTGATGCACGCCAAACACTTATCGTCAACTTCGATACATTCGGTCCATCATCGTTGCACTTCTTTATCTATACCTTTACTAAAACCGTGAATTGGGTGAGATACCATGAGGTTAAGCAGGACATACTGCTTAAGGTAATCAACATCATTAAAGAACACGATGCAGATATCGCGTTCCCTACTCAGACGCTTAAGCTTGATCCTATACAAATGGTAAAAGCGGAAGAGCAAGAAGATCACGGCTTCTAGTTCTCACCAATACCCAAATAATCAAGCCCGCTGTGTTTAAGCGGGCTTTTTATTTTTCTTCGCATGAAGTGGTTATTGTTGCGTTAACACCATACGTGCATTCAGCGGTTGGATTGGGCGATTGTTTTTCCCCATGACTTCCGAAAAAGATTTTATCTGCTCAGGAGAAATAGTTTGTGCTTCTTTCATCACCAACCAACGCACACCTTCAGAGCATGGTGGTGTCGTTAGTGAGCCGTTAAAGCGGTAGTAGTCTTTATCACTTGGGATAAGGGCATCCGCATCAAATGGAACCTTGATGGTAACATCTTGATCTTTAGTTGGAATGTTAGCTAGCATCTTAGCTAGATCTGGGTTCGCGCCACCCAGTTTAAAGAACACCGCGACAACAGCTAGATGACCTACTTTGTCGGCATGCACAAAGTGTACTTCTAGTGGGTATTCTTTACCATCCACATGGTTTTCAGATGGCGTATGGAAGTGGAACTGTTTCAACGTAAACTCTTTACCATCAATGGTGAGTGTGTTTTTGCCTTCTAAACCAATCTGTAAAGTGTGACCGTTGTTCAGCAGTGAAATTGCCTTACCTTCGTAGTCGAAATTCAATTTTTCTAGCTTCGCTTCGGTCGCCGATTCAATGTTGATTGGGCTCTGGTTTTGACCTTTCGCGCACTCAGATGCAAACTCACCCCAATGAGCTGGCCCATGGTTTCCCTCGTAGCCCCAGCTTGCTGCATAAGCTGTTCCTGTAAATACCAGTGCCAAACCTAATGTTGTTAGTGACTTCTTCATCATTTTCCTTATTTCTGAAAGTTAAATTCCGTGAGAATAAAGCCATACTAATCTCACAAAATTAAGCAGTGACAGAGTGAAAACTATGATTACAAAAGATTTTTGGAATAGAAGCCTCTAATGATGTAATTGACATGATGCTCAAAATTGAACGTCAACGATTATTGAGTCGGTGTAAGTACCAGCAGGAGGGGTCGTTTGGCTGGTTAGTATCTGCGCGCGATAATTATAATTCTGTGGCGTGATACCATCCGGAATGGAGCCGCCAGTATCGACGTCACTGTGTTCACGACGTTCAGAACTGGTGCCTCCCCAGCGCTCCATCGTTGATGACTTATAGATTTCATACTCCAAATAGTGACCACTAAAAATCATTCGCCGCTGACCGCCGGACGCATTTAGGCCGTCATTCAAGCCAATGGAGAAGGAACTATTCTTGGTACAAGTTAACGATATAACCTGACTGACTGGCTCAAAACCGGCCACTAATGGGGACGAACCAAAATCAATATCTGGCGCCGTGATCATACAATCAGGGGTCACTTCCAACTCAACCGTAATCACGCTTTGAGCGCTGCCATTGGTGCGGCCAATGCATACCCCTAGAACCCCGATCCCCTTACAGTAATCCCAAATCCAGGATACGGTGATTTGGTCTTTATAAGTCCCAGCGGAAAGATTACTACCCACTCCCGTCCGAGCATAAAGCGGAAACTCAGCTTGAGTGCCAAACAACCCGAGTAAATCGAGTAACCCGATTTCAAAAAAATTGTAAGTTTGGCCGAATACATACTCTTGTGAAAGACCTGGATCGCCAAAAATCTGATAGCTGAGCTCCGAACTCGGATCATCCTCATTTAATAGCAAACCATTATTTATGCTGTTAAACGTTGCTGATACGTAGTCGCCACTTAACAAAGACACAAGTGTAGAAAAGTCACACGTAATCCCCGCATGAGGCTGAGCTGAGCTTTGCTGCTGAGAGCTTGAAACAGTACACGAAGAAACATTGCCAAACAAGATTAAAGGTGTTGCCGCCGTGAGCTGACAAGCCATTGTCGAGAACGAGAAAAAGAGAAGTAGGCTAGCAAGCCAGCGGCGCAAAATCATAGTGCGCCCTCTTCTTCGGCTTTGATACAAACCTGCTCAGGCAATGTTTGTATTTTTTGACTCTCACGCTGATACAACCCCTCAATAAACACTTTACATGGCGGCTGTCCTTGAGGATAAAACTGAATGTAGCGGCCTGGGTCAACGCCTTCAAAGTAGGTAAAACCATCCCAACCAATTTGGCTTGTTAAGCCCGTTTCTGAGCGGCCATATGTACCAATCGGAAGGAACAAATGATTTTCGTCTACCACCGTCATGCTCAGTGCAATTTGTAGCTCTATTGGGAACTCTAACAGGTAGCCGTAGCCCGAATGTATCGAAGCAAACTGCTCTGTCGCAGAAAACGCAGCATTGGCTGGTAAATTAAGTGGATCGATTTCATATTTGGCGGTGTAATACGCCGTAGCCCAAGGAACAAGTAGGTAACCTTCATCGTCTGTCACTCCGACAATTTGATTCTCATATTTAACCGGAATACCTTCAAAACCACTGGTGCTCACTACCGCAAAGCTGTCATACACTTCATTCGCTGGGAATATTTCTCCATCCAACGTAGAGACTGAACCTGCCATTTCCGCAAAATAATCATAGTCGCCACTGGTGCCATTTAACCCCGCTCTGAACTGCGCCCATGACGCACGGTAGGTCAAATCGGCCTGTTTACGGTTTTCTGGGTGTTCGTTAATATCATGCGCTAAATTGACGCCCCATCCACCTCGTATTGGCGCAAGGCGGCTGTAACCCACTCGCCCTCGCACATCGCCATCGTCCTCTCTTTTCAGCGTTAGCCCCGAACTTCCCCCCAAAGAACTGAAAGGTAGAGAGAATTGCGCCAACGTAACACTCTGACCACCAATACTATGGTTGTAAGAAAGGGACATATTGATATTAAAAGGCAGAGCGTAGCTATAAGTAAGGTTTAGGGTACGTGAATCTGAGTCGGATTGTTGAATATCAAAGTACCCACCAGAAAGTGAGCCCCAATCTCCCAAACGGACTCCCATATTGATTTGTGATAGATGGCGCGACGCGAGTGAAGCGTCCTTGCCTTCATCGAGCATTTCATAATTTGGTAAATGAGATAAGGTATAAAAGTCGGCTTGTTCTACTTGAGTTCGAGCAGCGAAGCTAAACAGCCGAGACTGATAACTATAACCTAGCGCATATGAGGTAGATTGATCCTGAAAATTACTCACACGAAACGAGGCATCCACCGTACCCAAGTTGAAAGCATTGGTGACAAAGCCCAGCCCCGCAACGATCAGGTCATCTTTTGCTTCAGCTTGAGCTTCTAATGTTAACCAATCAGTCATGCCATGACGCAGAGCGGTAACCACGCCACCGTCTCCATAGTCGTTAGATGCATTACCGAAATTTTCTCTGATCGCACCAATACTCGCACTGTAAGATGTAAATCCGGTCTTGAGTAGATCGGAAGAGAGAAAAAATGGGCTGGTCATGACCGTTTGCTTACCCTGAGCATCCGTTGCAATTACCGTTGCTTCCCCAGCACCAGAGAGCATTGGAATATCGTTAATAATGAAAGGACCGGGACCAACATTCATTGAGTCAGTTTTAAAGCCATTGATAAACAAATCTAACGTAGTGGGCGCTGTGACTTCACCGTAAAATGCAGGTAACGGCGTCGTCACGACATCCGGACGCATAGAGAAATCATGCGACAACTGAATACCCGCCAGTCTTACTGGTTGGCTCCAAGATAAAGGGCGAACAATATAGTCCCCTACCTCCATACGAATTCGCTTCTCTTGATTGACGTACTCGTAACTCGTATCAAAACGAGTGTACTGGCTGCTTTGCTGGGACTGAACATCGCGATGAAAGTTAGATTTAAATATCCCGGTAGTAGAAAAAACGCCAAACTCAGAAAAGGCTCTGACTTCATGATTTATAGAAACCTCCTTTTGTCGGCTTTCGTTCTCGTACACACCAAATACGTTGTAGTTAAGCAGGCCACCACGCCCAAACTGAGCCGGGGAAAATCGCCCCATATCCTGCGCTGATAAGTTCTGCATCGGTAACCAATTAGGCGGTACGTCAATTGCAAGTTGCAATGACGATTGCAAGTAACGCACGTTAACACCTGGGATAGACGTAACCTCAAGTCTCTCTTCGGTTCCAGGCAACGACTTGGCGGTAACCCCAACTGAAATGAGGTCCTCCCGGAGCAAAAAGAACTGATCGCCAACTCGCTCAACTTTCGCAACAAGCCCTGTTGCTCTTTGATTGATCACCAACTCCAGATTGAGGCTGATATTCTCAAACTTTTCTAAAGAGAAATTTTCAGGACTCGGTAGCTCAGAGAAGTGGTTTGCTGAATTTGCACAAAGACCAATACTGCTCCACGTTACGCTAAGTAATATCAACCAAAAGAAAGCATTCATTGTATTAAATCTATTCATTATTGCTTCAATGGTATTTGGTAACGTTTACCTCCAATATTCGCGCTCAAACTCATAGGTCTAACATTACTATGGGGAATAGACCAAACCTTATACTGTTCAGGAAGAATATAGCCAGCTAGTCCATCGGAAATAACGACAGGATCTTTATTTGGTAGGTTCAATTGTAAATTCACTAAGCGAACATGGTGTTTTCCTGAATTTTTAATGTGAACAAAACGCTGATTATTTTTCTTAATAAACTGTGCCTGTAAATCATCCCATAATTCACTGTCACGGTTTGGTTTTTGAGTATCAGTCAGCCCTTTCCCGTAAATAAACAAAGGTATCGAGTAACGCATTCGGACTTTTACAGCGAGTTCATTTTCCGTCAATTCTGTTTGAGGGTTTTGAGTTGGCGGTAATTCATCTATGATCACTCGGTATGCATACTCCTTGCCCGCAGAGGCTTCATCTTGGTTGATGATGCGGATTAACTGCTTTTCACCTGGTTCAATTTTGACAAACGGAGGGGTTGCAATTAACTGGCTTTGACTTGAATAGCTATCTTCTCCTTCGTTTTGTTCCCACTTAAAAATTCTCACCTGTAAATAAGAATCAACACTGCCTTTATTTACCATCCAAAGTGATGTTGCATTACTCTCCTCTGATATTTTGGGGTAAATCGGCCAAATTAATAATGAGTTAGCGTTGGCATTTGAGAAAAAAACAAAAAGGAAGGTTATTAATAATAGTTTTTTGAGTATGAATTCCATTTCACCCCTCCAAAGTTCACTTACCACTCTAATGTCAGCGTAAGCGTATCCATATAAATTCCAGCCATTTCATTCCCATTTATTGTCGCCTTTGCCCAGATAGGAAACTGAATATTATCTGGGTCTTGGTCAGTATCGACGGAATATTGCGTGTCAATATCAAGCACCTGCGTGTAATTTAGATCCTGGAACAAAAAGTAACCTACCGTTGTCGCTTCTTCACTGTGCTTTAGCTTACGTACACCATCCGATGCATTCATCCCGCCATTTACGGAAACATTCATCGTAATACCCGGAGTACAGCTTAATGTGAGTGATGAACTGTAAGTGATGCTGCCTTGTACTTCCGTCGCGTAAACTGAAGAATGCTCACCAAAATCTAACGTGCCTATTTGCCCGGCTTGGGTTGCGCTTTCTTCTTGTACTGCGCCGTTAATCAAACAACCTGTATCTACGGTGGCAGACACCTGAAAAGTTTGTGTCGCATCAGCCAGCACAGTTAAAGAGCACAAACTCATCGCGACAAGTGAAAAGCCCCTAACAACCAGCGTCACGTTTTACCAGCTTAGCGTCACACTGATGGTATCGGAGTATGTACCGGCAATGCTGCTCGTACCGTAAGCTTTCGCAAAAAGCTCAATAGTTTGCGATGTTGCACTAGTAAATTCAGACAGAGCTACCGTCCCACCTTGTATAATTTGTGTGCTTCGGTCTGAGTCGGTAAACAACGTATAATCAATAAATTGCGCGCCATTTGACATCGCGTAGGTACCAACGGTCGCACTTGCATCATACAATCCGGTGCCCAATGTAAACGTCGGTGTCACACCATTACTACAAAGCACTTCAATACCCGTCGCACTACCACCATTTACCACACCATCTTGTTCACTGAAGATTGCAGGCACGTCTCCAAAGGCGAGTGAGCCAAAGCCAACGCCAGAAGCGGCATCTACCGCATTATTTCCATTAATCACACAACCTTGTACAAGGTTAATTGAAACATCAATCGTACCGCTCACTGACGCTCCACTCGCTTGCCAACTAAATGAGGTTAAGAGCAGAGGCATCATCAGATAAAATCTTTTCATATAAAGCTCCATTTTTACATTCCACTGTATATCGGTAACCTTTTTATTAGTTATAGCTCAATTATGAAAAACCAAATGCATATAAAATGTAAAACAATAAAAAGAAGCAGGATAAGGATAAAGACGAACAGCAAATAAAAACATTAAACTTAAAAATGACGATTTTTAAGCATGTAATTCTAAATAATAACCACTAAAAACAAATGGTTATTATCTTATTCCAAATACAGAATCGACAATGAGTTAGAAGGTAGGGCGAAGTTGAGTGGAAAGAATCTTAAAAAAGTAGCAGAACGATACGAGAAGTTTAGAAAAGATTGGCGACCATTTCTTCCCGAAACAAAAATCTTCATTAAACAAAAATGCGCCCCAAAAAGGAGCGCATTTCTTACTTGAATAAGTTATTCCCAATCAAGAATAACTTTGCCTGACATACCGCTGCGCATTACATCGAAGCCTTCTTGGAAGTCATCAATCTTGTAGTGGTGCGTGATGATTGGCGATAGATCCAGACCAGATTGGATCAGTGAAGCCATCTTGTACCAAGTTTCGAACATTTCGCGACCGTAGATACCTTTGATCACCAAGCCTTTGAAGATAACTTGGTTCCAGTCGATACCCATGTCTGACGGTGGAATACCGAGTAGTGCAATGCGACCACCGTGGTTCATTGTGGTTAGCATTGAGTTGAATGCTGCTGGGTTACCAGACATTTCTAGACCAACGTCGAAGCCTTCTGTCATGCCTAGCTCAGCCATTACATCTTCAAGCTTCTCTTCAGCAACGTTTACTGCGCGTGTTACACCCATCTTACGAGCAAGTTCTAGACGGTATTCGTTCACGTCTGTGATCACTACGTGACGAGCACCAACGTGCTTTGCTACTGCCGCTGCCATGATACCGATTGGGCCAGCACCTGTGATAAGCACGTCTTCGCCTACTAGGTCGAAAGAAAGTGCTGTGTGTACTGCGTTACCAAACGGATCAAAGATAGACGCTAGATCGTCAGAGATGCCTTCAGGGATCTTGAACGCATTGAACGCTGGGATCACTAGGTATTCAGCGAATGCACCTTCACGGTTAACACCCACACCAATTGTGTTACGACATAGGTGAGTACGGCCACCACGACAGTTACGACAATGACCACACGTGATGTGACCTTCGCCAGATACGCGGTCACCGATTTCAAAGCCACGAACTTCCTGACCAATCGCAACCACTTCACCCACGTATTCGTGACCGACAACCATAGGCACTGGAATGGTTTTTTGTGACCATTCGTCCCAGTTATAGATGTGTACGTCTGTACCACAGATAGCGGTTTTCTTAATTTTGATCAGAATGTCGTTATGGCCGACTTCAGGTTTATCAACCTCAGTCATCCAGATGCCTTCTTCAGGCTTTAGCTTTGATAATGCTTTAATTTTCATAATGTAACCTTAATTAAAGGCCCTATTGTCTAAGGCCTAGAATCTTAAATAAGACCCATGTCCTTACCAACTTGGATGAACGCGTCGATTGCACGGTCTAGTTGCTCGCGAGAGTGCGCCGCAGACATTTGAGTACGGATACGTGCTTGACCTTTTGGTACTACAGGGAATGAGAAGCCGATTACGTAGATGCCTTTCTCCAGCGCACGCTCTGCAAATTCTGCTGCTACTTTTGCGTCGCCAAGCATGATTGGGATGATTGCGTGGTCAGCACCACCCATTGTGAAACCAGCGTCTTCCATACGAGTACGGAAGTGTGCTGCGTTTTCCCATAGACGATCACGTAGGTCACCGCTCTCTTCTAGTAGATCTAGAACGCGGATAGAAGCGCTTACGATTGCTGGTGCAACAGAGTTAGAGAATAGGTATGGACGAGAACGCTGACGTAGCCAGTCAATCACTTCCGCTTTACCAGATGTGTAACCGCCTGAAGCGCCGCCCATTGCTTTGCCTAGCGTACCAGTGATGATGTCGATACGGTCAACTACGTTGTGGTGCTCGTGCGTACCTGCACCTGTTTTGCCCATGAAGCCAACAGCGTGAGAGTCATCAACCATAGTCAACGCGCCGTACTTCTCTGCTAGGTCACAGATAGCCGGAAGGTTTGCTACTACGCCGTCCATTGAGAACACACCGTCCGTTACGATAAGAATGTGGCGAGCACCTGCTTCTTTCGCAGCGATCAGTTGTTGCTCTAGCTCTTCCATGTTGTTGTTTGAGTAGCGGAAACGCATTGCTTTACATAGACGAACACCGTCGATGATTGACGCGTGGTTTAAAGCGTCAGAGATGATTGCGTCTTCTTTGCCTAGAATAGTTTCAAATAGGCCCGCGTTTGCGTCGAAACATGATGTGTAAAGAATCGTATCTTCTTTACCTAGGAACTTAGAAAGCTTCTGCTCAAGCTCTTTGTGGATGTCTTGCGTACCACAGATAAAACGTACTGAAGCCATACCAAAGCCGTGCTCGTCCATGCCTGCTTTACCCGCTTCGATAAGTGCCGGGTGGTTAGCAAGACCAAGGTAGTTGTTCGCACAGAAGTTTAGTACTTCTTCACCAGTAGAGATTTTAACAGCCGCTTGCTGTTGAGACATGATGACACGCTCTGATTTGTAAAGGCCTTCCGCCTTTACTTCTTCGATTTGCTGCTGAATCTGTTGGTAGAATGCAGAAGACATTTGAAATTCCTTCCTAGTTATTTTGGCGAGTATTTACTCGTTTAGAATTAGGCTTAGCCTTTATGTGACGGGCGTCACGGGCTATCACTCATCAATTAATTGTAGTGTAATTCAAGGAAGGAGGAAGGATTATACCTTAAGGTGGAAAAGCATTAATGAATCCTAGGCATAAATTCAATTAATGCTTTTCTATGAGGTTGTTATAAAAGGAATTATAGCCAGGTAGGCTTAGCCAAAAGTGCTTCAAAGTCCTTAGCAGGTAATGGTCGGCTATAGTGGAAACCTTGTCCGAACTCACAGTTTAGGTTTTTCAGGTAATCCACATGACGCTGTTCTTCGATGCCTTCTGCGACGATCTTAAGATCCAGCGCTTTCGCCATTGCTATGATTACGTTCACAAGCTCGCGGTCTGAGTCGTTCTCGAACATATTTTGCATAAAGCTACGATCAATCTTTAAGCGGTCGAACGGAAACTTCTGCAAGTAACTCAGCGCAGAATAACCAGTACCAAAATCATCAATAGTAAGTTTGGTGCCTAACGCTCGTAAGTTATTAAGCATGTCTAATAGCTCAGAATCGTGATTGAAGAGGAGACTTTCTGTCACTTCAATATCGAACTTATCTGACGGAAGACCAGACTCCTCAAGGCTGTGTTTAATAAACGTAAGTAAGCGCTCGCAATACCTAAATTGAACACTAGAAAAGTTTACAGAAACAAACAACGGAGTCAGACTTTGCCATTGTGCCGCTTGTCGACACGCTTGTTGAATAGCAAACTCACCAATTTGATGAATTAAACCATTTTTCTCTGCAATAGAGATAAACTCTTCAGGGTTTACGAATCCGTACTTGTCATCATTCCAACGCATTAGCGCTTCTGCCCCTACGATTTTACCACTACTCAGCTCAATAATTGGCTGATAATACAGTTCTAACAACTGATTGGAGATCGCACTTCTCAGACGATTTTCCAGATCCAAATAGCGTTGCAAATCTTGGTTCATATTATGGTTATAAAAACAAAAGCCATCACGCCCATCTTGTTTCGCCCGATACATTGCCATATCTGCACATGCAAGAAGCTGCTCAGCGTTGTCTCCGTCATCCGGGAACACAGACATTCCGACGCTACTACTCAAGAAGAATTCATGGTTGTTCCAAACAAACGGATCGTTAAACGCCGAAAGTACACTTGAAGCAACTCGCTTTGCAGTATCATTATCAGGCAAATCAGGGATGACGAGTAAAAACTCATCCCCACCAATTCTCGCCAATAAGTCTGTTTTTCTCGCGACTTGATACAGTCGCTGAGCACTTAGTTTAAGGATTTCATCCCCAACAAAGTGTCCCATTGAATCGTTAATCTGCTTGAAGTGGTCTAAGTCGATGAACATCACCAAAACTTTAGACCCACTACGCGATGCCCTAATTAACTCCAAAGCCAATCGCTCGGAACCATAACTACGATTAGGCAAATTAGTTAATGTGTCATATTTAGCTTGGAAGGCGAGTTCTTTTTCAGACGCTTTTCGACGTTCAATTTCGTTCGTTAATTTTTTATTCTGTTGAGAAAGAATATCTTTACGCTTTTTTTCTTCTTCAAGCTTAATTTTCAATTCAATCCTATTATTGTTCGTGATGAATGCATAACATAAAGCAATGACGATCATAACGGCCAGAATACTCAAACCAATAATAAAGAGCCGTGATGTAAATATATCTCGTTCACTCAAAGGCTCGAACCACGCCATCAATTTAAAGTGATGTTTATCCACAGGCACTTCAAAGTAAATTTTTCCGTCTACAGCCTCAGAAACGAAATAGTTCTCATCCTTATTGTGAGAAGGTATTTTATTTATGGTATCCCATACAACCATTTCCACGTCTTTTATTTTTAGCACCATTCGGCTATAACTATCTTCGTGTTCTTGGTTAGTAAGTTGGTCAATAACAATATTCTTATTAAGATCGGCAATTAAAAAAGCAACAGGCTTTCCGGAGAACTTAACTTGCTTAATGACTTGAATGCGAACGTCATCATTGTATCGCGTCGCACAAACCTCTTCGGGATGCCCGTGTTGAGTCATTAAGGTTTGTATGTCCATTTTGTGCTCGGCAAGGTTTTCAGATCCAGTGGTGACAATGGTGACTCCATCACTGCCTACCAGCGTGAGCTTTTTATAGATTTGGCTGCTATTAATTAGCTTACTGTCTATCTTCTCATCGAAGCGACGCTTTAAATTAATTAAACTGGCACCTAACCCATACTCCATTGACATTCCAGAAGCTAAATTACCAAAGAATGTTTGTATTGTTTTATCTGTAGCTAGATTATCAACATCTTCACTCGCTATGGTAAATAAATTATCGAGTGTGCTTGCATAACTTTTAACTTTTAAATCTAGTTCTCTGTATTGAGATTCTTTTAATTTATTTTGACCTACGCTAGTCACAGTAATAAGCATAGCTAGGTAAATTGAAACTAATATTGCGCTTATTGTAATAAATCTTTTACTGGAAAATTTTTTAACGGCCTTATTCATCGGACTTTCTTTTTATCTTCTATAAAGTAATCGTTATAAAAGTAGTAAATAGATGGATAGTATTTTTTTACTAATTTTTCGTATGAACCGTCTTTTTTTATCGAGTTTAAATAACGATCAAATGCTTTGCGTAATTCAGGGGAATTTTTACGGAATGCAACAGCCATTTTTTGATTTTCAGATATAGGGCCAATGACTTTTATTTCGCCCGGCCATTTTTCGAGGGCAATTAGCGTATCCGCAACATCTAATAATGTGCTTTCCGCATCATTTTTCATTATCGCTGGAACCATCTCATTAAGGAGACGCGCCCCATCAGGTAATATAACTTTTGCACCTGTGTCATATAAGTCATAAAGGTTAGGATCCAAGCAAGAATGTTCTAAAGCTAACACTTCGCGACCATCGATCAGCTGCTTGACGTTTTTAACATCTTCATTGACCGACCCACTTGGTTTAATCGGGCTCAGACTAGAGTCGGATCTGGAAACCAACCATACACCTGAAGGAAAATAATCTTGTGAAAAATCGACAACCTCAGAGCGCCAATCAAGAATAGTAACGCCATTTGCGATCAAGTCGCCTTCAATTGGAACACTTTCTCCGACAACAGCCTGCTTGTTGTGATATTGCACATTTTGCCCTGTCAACTTACCAACCACGTCGCTCCACTGTGCTGGAACATACTGGTACTGAACACCTAACGACTTGGCAAAACCTTTTATTATCTCTACATCCAAGCCAGTCAAAGTTTCCACTTCACCTTGTTCAATATAGGAGACAAAGTTAGCGTACGGGACACCAATGTGACGCAGTACACCGCGTTCACGGATTTGTTGTAAATCGTCTGACCAAGCGGCAGATGACGCAACAGAGGTAACCATGAGCGCCACCGTCGCTAAAGTTCTTTTGAATGTTATGACTGACATAATAATATCCTTACCTTTCACAAAGCGCCCAATAATGGGCGCTTGAGTGATAAACAACGATGTTAGAACGACGAGTAATACAAATTCGTCATCGCCACTACGAGCCCTTCCACATCTTGTTCGTCATGGAACAAATGCGTAGAGATACGCAGCGCGTAAGTATCAAAGTCATCATCCTTATGCAGCTTAAAGCTAGTCGTACGGATGATGTAACCATACTCTTCACGTAAACGATCTCGGAATTCCGTCAGTATCTCTTCATTAGTTACATCGGAGAACGGATTAACCGTCGTTAAGCCACTGGTTAAGCCCTCCACGTTTGGTGAATACATTTTGGCTTGTGGTAAGTACTCTTGAAGCAAGGTTTTACATAAACTACCAAGGCTTACAACTCGCTCTTCGATACGGTCTCGACCAATCTCATCCCACATTTTGCAACTATCAACTAGTGCTTGTTTCGCAGGATAGTTATCGTTACCAATGTATTGCATTTGCAGCTGTTTACCCAGGTAATCAGCATGAGAAAGTGAGGAGTTGATCAACCATAACGGGTTCTCTCGGTCACTCCAATACTCATTCAAACGGTTACCATTATCACGAACATACAGAATACCTGTCGCGCCCGGACCACACTGCCACTTATGACCAGATCCTGCATAGAAATCACAATCCATATCGTGGAAATCAAGGTCAAACATACCGACCGTATGCGCGCCATCAACAAGAGTAGGCACACCATACTCTTTTGCTAAAGCACAAATGGCTTTTGCTGGTAGCGCGGTTCCTGTTTTGTATGTGATATGAGAGAAAACAATTAGGCGAACGTTTTGATTCGCATCAAGCGCGTCTCGGAACGCTTGAATGTAATCTTGCTCAGAAACGTTTTCGGTACCAGTAAATACTGGTAGTTGAATTTCTACCACATCCACACCAAAACGATGTTTCGCTACGTTCATCGGTGATGTTGCAGCAATATGTTCATGGTGTGTCGTTAGAATCACATCACCTGGTTCAAAGTGTAAGCCATTAATGATCGAGCATAAGCCATCAGTAGTGTTGCGGCTGAGAATGATCTCTTCTGGGTTAGCACCAAAACCTGGTGCGACGTCTTTAACCATCTCAGAAACATACGGCCAAGAGCCAAATTTGCCTTTCATATCCCAAGGATATTTAGCCACCAGCTTGTTGTTATGCTCGTAATCTTCAAGAACATGTTTTGGCATTGAACCTGTTGTACCAATGTTCATGTAAGTGGTTCGTTTGTCCAAAACG
This sequence comes from Vibrio sp. 1249-1, assembly GCF_033340495.1. Taxonomy (NCBI): domain Bacteria; kingdom Pseudomonadati; phylum Pseudomonadota; class Gammaproteobacteria; order Vibrionales; family Vibrionaceae; genus Vibrio; species Vibrio sp. 1249-1. Next base: position 366,897 of record NZ_JAWOWJ010000003.1, on the reverse strand, counting down.
AACTGTCTTCGCACTTTACGCCAGAAGCGCTTATCGTGTTTTCTACCTAGCCCGCGGCTGCTCCAATCAATTTTCTGTTCTCGTGCTTGAGCTACGCCTGAGAAAGCGGAAGCACTCACACCAGCAACAACAGCTCCTGTTGCGCCTTTCAGAAAATTACGGCGGCTGCTATTAGTCTGAATAGATTCCTTGTCTTTCATCTTTTTCAATCCTTGTCGGAAATTAGCCATATTATTAATTTTAAGTGCGTAACTATCTGTTACTAAAACATTATTACCCATTACAATCAGAGTTTAATTTTTTCCTCTGCCATTAAGTGACTTTAGTTCCAATTTTTTATCTTATTTGATGATATAAGCAACAGTTTGACCACAAATCTATAAACAACAATGTTCACATTAATATATTCGTTAATTTGACTATTCTTTATTGCGGACAATTCCACCAAATTCTTTATAAAACAATTATGAGCTTTGTTATAAAGTCATTAAAAATTTAACTTTGCGTTAATTTAAAAATATTCAGGCTATTTTAAGATTGGCGTCTATTCTTTTTATATCTTAACGATCTCAATATGTTAAGACTAAATAAAAGAAAGCTGATTTCGGATCGAGATATCAGTTTAAGACCATAAAGTGATACACATCACTCTATGACATAAACTCACCGCTCAACATACATAAGTAAAACAGGTTTTCACTAATATGTGCTTGAGCGTACACCCTAAAAGAAGGAGGTCCCATGTTAAAAGGATTGCTATGCATTTCAGTTGCATCCGCTCTTGTCGCCGCCCCTAACGCGCTAGCAAAAACGGTAGAAATGACTGCTCTCAACACCAATGAGAGTGCGGGTACCATTGAGATTTCACAAAGTGATTATGGCGTTGTTTTTACGCCTCAATTATCAGGTTTGTCAGCAGGTGTGCACGGTTTCCATGTTCACACTAATCCATCTTGCGATAGCATAGAAAAGGATGACAAAACCGTATTAGGCGGCGCAGCAGGTGGCCATTATGATCCTAACAACACAGGGAAGCATGGCTATCCTTGGACCGATGACAATCATTTAGGCGACTTGCCTCCACTCTATGTGGACATGGACGGCAATGCCAATCAGCCCGTTGTCGCGCCTCGCCTAAAATTATCGGATTTAAAAGGTCGAGCGTTAATGATCCATGCAGGTGGTGACAATCACTCCGATCACCCAAATAAGCTAGGTGGTGGTGGCGCTCGCGTCGTATGTGGTGTTATTGAATAAACATTAACTTATGTCGCACACTTCTCTTTAGATTGCGAGAAGTGTGAACTTCTGTTGATACTGAGAGGATGTTGCATTGGTCTCAAGGTAGCTGTGGTGAAGCATTAAAATCGATTGGACAATCTTCGTCCCGATCCCCAAAGAACCGCCCTCTGCTTCTTCCTCAATGTGATTGACGAACGTAAAGTGGATACGCGACTTATCTTCACTCAAATGCACTTGGCAATGCACTTCTGAGCCGATTGGGCTGTGGCGCAATGCATTTTCAAGCAGGTTCAATACCAACCGATCCAATAGCCCCTTGTCACCCACAGTTTGGATTTCGCTATCGATATCCACTTTCAACACCACTTCTTTACGAGAAAACTGGCTCTGCATCGTTTCGGCACATTCTGCCATCAACACGCCAAGATCTACGGGGCGGTACTCGTAATTTGGCATTGGAGCTTCTTTGCGCGCAGCGTCTAACAAAGAATGTAATTGAGTTGAGAGCTTCTCACAATTTCGGAAAGCGACATCAATCAAAGGATCAGATTCCGGATGTTGCAAACGCCACGTTTCCAAATAGCCAAGCACACTCGATAACGGCGTTTTTAAATCATGACTAAGCTGCAACAAGCTTTGACGACGATGAGACGATTGATACTCCAACTGTAAAAACTGCTGCTGAATGTGCTTCGCCATCATCTGATAAGAGTGCGCAATCGGCACAAGCTCTGGCACTTGGTGAGTAAAATCAGGTTGCAGGCGGAAATCATGTTCAGCTTGCTGTTGAAGTTGCTTGGTCACGCGCTCAATCGGATTCAATAGGCTACGTTTGACCAGCACATAAGCTCCAAGAGCAAAGCCTAAAATGGACACTAAGACCAATCCTGCCAGCGCGATGTAAGGGGTATCGACTTGAGCATTGGCAATGGCGTCATGTCGGGTACTGCCAATCACCACGTAGAGATAACCGATCGTAGAGCCTAATTCTTCTATCGCGGCGACAGAAAAGACTTTGTGCTCACCACGATTACGTGGGTCTTCACCCAAAATAGGAAAAGGTTGGTCATTTAAGAATTGCTTAATGGGATTGAGATCCACCTTCCCCATGATCTCCGCCCCTTCCGGTGCTGCATGGGTGGTGATGTTACCTTGGCTATCGAGGAAGTAGATTTCAAAATCAGGGCCGATCAGCATGAGCGTGTGAAAAATCGACTTGAGCGCTTTCGGATTGTAATCCGTCCCGATCATCAGCGGGTTATCATCACGCATGTGGCTAGCTAGCTCTTTATGCAGGCTTTGTTTAGTGCGTAACTCGATGGTTTCTTTTTGCCAATTGTAAGTCAGTGCAATCACCACCGCCGCGAGGCAGAACCACAAGCTAGTAAATACTACCAAGCGAGATTTGAAGCTCATCCTATCGCCTCCTTAAACAGCGGTGTTTCCGAAACACCCGTGATGATTGAAAAATGACGGTGAAAACAACTGCAGACTTACTGTCTTGGCTTGATGTTTTGACTTACTTTCTTGCATTAGTGTCTTGGTTGAAACTTATACCCAACACCCCAAACAGTTTGAATGAAGTGATGATCAGAGTCGGACAACGACAACTTGCTGCGTAAACGGTTAATGGTGCTACACACAGTGTGGTGATAACCAGAATGACTGGTGTTCCAAACGTGATCGAGCAATTCATCTTTACTGTAGACTCTGCCCGGACGAGTCGCGAGAAACTGCAGCAAAGTAAACTCTGTCGCGGTGAGAGTGACATCTTTATCGTTTAGGGATACTTGGTGCAACTCCGGAATGATTCTCAGCGGACCAAAATCCATCGCATCGTCGAGGACTTCATTTGCTACTTTGACTTCTACGGTTTGGCTGACTCTGCGTAGCACATTTCGCACTCGTGCTTGAAATTCTAATACGCTAAATGGTTTAGTGATGTAGTCATCAACGCCTGCTTCTAAACCGTCAACCTTATCCATTTCACCGTCTCTGGCTGTCAGCATGAGCACTGGGCTCCAATCTTGTTGCTGACGCAAATAATGGCAGATGTCTAGACCATCACCATCTGGCAAACCTCGGTCAAGGATCAATAAATCAAAGGGTTGTTGCTGATATTGCGCTTTAGCATCGGCGACATTTGTGGCTCGCGACACTTGGTGTCCTTGAAACTTGAGATGCATCTGAACCAGTTCTGCCAAATCATCGTCATCTTCCACCAACAAGATGTTCGCGACTAAATTGATTGCCTGTTGTTCCATGGTCCTTTCCTTGCCTTCGAGTATCCTCACTTTGCACATGACCGGAACAAATTAGAAATTCTTTCAAAAAAGGTTCCGATGACGCCATGAGGGATAAAGCGCTCGGCTACAAGCGCTTTGGAAAGGAGACGTCATCGGAGCCTGTGTTACTCGACTCGAGTGATGGTGACTTTCGCACCTGGGTTCAAGAAACGATGGTTCGCAGAAAGTGCTGAGTTTGCTAATCCGTCATCTTGGCTAACAACACCTGCATGGAAAGCAACAACGTCATTGCTATCATTACGGGCGGCATTGAAGCCCTCACCGCCGCCTGCTGGGCCCGGAATGGTTGCGGCAAGCTCATCGTTTAGCTCTGTACCGGAATCCCAAACGTTCATGCTCATTTCATAGCTTTCACCCACTGCGAGCGATTTGAGCGATAGCCCCGTTTCGCCAACAAAGGCATCGTTGGTATTCACGAACATAGACGCCACTGACAAGTAACCGTAACGATTAGGGTCAACCGTGATGGTGACTTCGTCCGATGCCCCCGGCAACACCAATCCATTACCCGAAATACCTTGGTAAACACTGTCATTGCTGTTCATCAACTCAATCAGCTCAGCGTTACTACCGCCTTCGGCAAGATGCTCAAGTTCAACAGATGCCGCTTGTCCAATTTCAAACAGTTGGTAGTCACCATTGTGAGTGAGTACCGCGAGCGGAGACATAGGTTGATTCGCAGTCAAGTTCGCCACGTTGACGGTGTAGCGGTACGATTTCACTACGTCATTATCATCATCGCTTGGACAACCGGCGAGCAAGCCGATTGAAGCTGCTACTAGTAAGATTCTGTATTTCATACATCCCCCTTACTTCACAACGATTGTGATGGTTGCAACTGGGTTTAACCAACGATGGCTGCTGCTGTCTAGGTCACTGATGCCGCCGGTTGGGTCGCTATCACCAAGGTTACCCGGATGCACGTGAACCTTGTCGTTAGTTACCGTTGCTTCAACGCCTGTGCCGCCAGTACCAAAGGTAATGAAAGGTGGGTTTGGCATGCTAGACGCAAGTTCATCGTTCGCTTCTGTACCGGCATCGTAACTTCTTAGCGTTGCTCGGTATGTACCCGCTTCCGTTGGAATCTTCCAACTATCTAGACCGACGAAACCATCATTGGTTGGCAGCAACATCGCGCTCAGAGAAAGATAACCGTGGTCGCCACTGTCCAAGGTGAAGGTGGTTGCAACACCCGGATTCAAAATGCCACCAGCAGGATTCTCAACCACCGCACCACCAGCGTTACCAATCACACTAGCAAGACCAGAGATATCACCGCCTTCTGCCATTGCTTCTAGTTCTGGCGTTGCTGCTTGACCCGTTCTGAACATCTGAAGATCAGAGCCATGTGCAGCAACAATAAGTGGCGTAAAGTAGATGCCTTTGGTTGCGTTTGTCACGGTGATTTCCAATTCCGCCGCATTCACTGATGCAGAGCCTAGTGCCATAGCGACTGAAGTCATGACGAGTCCGAGTTGGGTACGTTTTTTCATTGTGATTCCATCCTTTAATGAGGGTTGAACTACCCAAGCCCATGTGTACGGCTTTACTTCTTTGTTCGTGACCTGAGTAGGTTAAGCATTACGTTTCGAACGTTTTGCGTTCTTGTCTCTAAGAATGACGAGCAAATCTATCAGCAACTTCATCGAATTCTCATAAAATTCTCACAAGTTCTGTTCGAATTCTGTCAGCAGCACTTTTTTACTCTTAATCAGGTATTTACACGTCGCGCTTTCCCCTCCTACAATGCGGTATTCTCTGTTTAAATCACGATTCTCACCATGATTGATAACGTTCTGTCTGCCTACTATGGCGAAATCTACGGCATCGCTTTTTTCAACCACTACTTGAGCCATTACACCCAAAGTGAACAACAAACGCTGTGGCAAACCTTGATTGAAGTGGAAGAACTCACCGCAGAAAAGCTCAAACCTGTACTGCTGACAAATGGTATGGATATCGAAAGTCGACACCAAGAGATGTTGGATAAAGGCTTGGAAGATGCAACCAAATGGATTGGTTTACCATGGCAAGAGTTGGTGGCGACTCTTCTGAAATGGGTAGAACCTTATGAGGTCAAGTATCGAGAGTGGCATGAAGAAGTGAAAGCTTCACAGCAGTATTCAATCGCTGAACGAGAAGCTATCGAGTTGATTGCAGACCACGAAACGGCCATTTATCACTGTTGGCAACAATACCATACTGGTGAATCTGGCTTGCCTGCACTCAATGCATTTTTGGCAAAATATCGTTAAAGCGAGACGGTGACACTTGAACCTCGTGAAACCGTACCAGACAATATCGTTATTCCGCTGCGCAGAACTGAACAATTATGGTTAATCCAAAACTCATTGCCCTACTTCCTGATCTTGCTTCGTTTATCTTAGTGGTAAACGAAGGCAGTTTTACCGCAGCAGCCAAACAACTCGGCGTGACGCCATCGGCTTTAAGTAAGTTGATCACACGATTAGAGCAAGCGCTTTCGGTCAAATTGTTTGAGCGCACGACTCGTAAGTTGATCATCACTCAAGCAGGACAAAAGATTTACGACCAAAGCATCGCAATGGTGAATGCCGCGCAGCAAGCCGTTGAGCTATCTGCGGAAGATCATGCTGAGCCAACAGGCGCACTCACAGTAGCAGCCCCTGAAGCATTTCTTAATTCGGTGCTTCAACCGTTTGTGTTGCCATTCCTAGAACGTTATCCAAATATTCAGCTTAAGCTGCGTGCAGCAGATGGTGAGATCGATCTTTTCCGCCAAGGAATTGATGTCGCATTTAAGCTCACCGACAAACCCGATGAGAATCTGGTCCTCAAAGAGATCAGCAAGACCAATCTCGTTTTGTGCGCCTCTCCAGATTACCTAGCCAAACACGGTATGCCTGAGCACCCAACCGAGCTTGAGCAGCACGACTGTATTTACCTTGCCGAGAACGACAAAGACAACATCTGGTCGTTCTTTAAAGAGGAAGCCTTTCATTCGATTGCAGTAAGTGGACGCTACGCCGTCAACCACTCTCAAATGCGCTTGAACGGGGTTAAGTCTGGCTTGGGAATTGGGATCTTCCATGACTTCGTGATCAAAGACGCGTTAGAGCAAGGAGAAGTGGTGGAGGTATTACCGGATTGGATGATCAAGAGTAACTACCACGGCGCTATCGCGATGCAGTATGCACAAACCAAATACATGCCTGCTCGTCTGCGCGTGTTTATCGACTTCGTTAAGGAGCATTTAGTCTCCGAGGACACTAACCATGCTTGAGGATACGAGCCATGTTTGAAGAGGCTAACCATGTTTAATGCCATTCATCACGTCGCGATCATTTGCAGCGACTACCCAAGGTCAAAACGCTTTTACACTGAAGTGTTGGGATTAAAAGTCATTGCTGAAAACTATCGTGAAGCCAGAGACTCCTACAAGCTTGACCTCGCTTTACCTGACGGCAGCCAAGTGGAACTGTTTAGCTTTCCGGGCGCACCAGAGAGACCGAGCTTTCCTGAAGCACAAGGGCTACGACATCTCGCGTTTTTGGTAGATGATGTTGAACAGGTGAAAGCCTACCTAGAATCGAATGACGTTGAAGTTGAGCCAATTCGTATTGACGAATTCACAGGCAAAGCCTTTACCTTCTTCCAAGATCCAGATGGCTTGCCACTGGAGATTTACCAGAAATAAAAAGAGCCAGCACGTCGCTGGCTCTTTTACTATTCCATTCTTTGTCTTTACTAATTCAACGCCGTTTTCAGCTTCTCGACGCGGTTAAACAACAGCCAATCCAGTGCGAGAACCGTAACAATTGCCAAACCACCCATCGGGAACGCCAAGCACAATATCACCAACGTTACTAAGCCAAGCTTCCAAATACCGTCTTGCTGAAACTTAGGTGGCGCGCCCAATGCAGCACTGCGACTTGGTCTACGAATCCACCACATCACCACACCTGTAATTGAGATTAAGATGAACGCCAAACAGAACACCACGTTGAGCACTTTGTTAAGCACACTGACATCACCTTGATGCAATGACACACCTGCCGCCATGAACTTGGCAAATAGGCTGTAATCTTGCCACGTTACATCCACCAACAAGCGACCGGAATATTGGTCAAAGTGGCTGGTGCGATCTTGTCTTGGGTCGGAAATGTCACCGCCCATAGAGTTAGCTGCAACGGTGTAAACGCCCGTCTCAGAGCGCGGCAAAAACAACTTATAACCAGTGAAGCCCAACATTTCAGCCTTGAGGATGATATCATCAATGGAGAGCGCATCATGGCTGCCTGCGTATGCCATCTCTTCCTTCATGTTGGCATGATCATGAGCGGGCTTATCTTTCGATTCAGGCACAGCAGCAAGCTCTAAGTTCCATGGCATCTCTTCTGAAGCACCATGGTTAAGATCTTTGTGTGTCAGTGTGGATTCCGGTTTCTCACCCCATGTGTAATAGGTTGGGAAGGTATTCCAAGCTTGTACCATTTTCGCACCCCAGATCCCTGCCCACGACAATCCTGAAATCAAAAAGAACAACAGCACAATCGACAGCACACCACCTAAATTCGCATGCAGGTCACGAATCAAAATTCGAGGGCCATTGTTAAAGCGGATTTTCAAAAAGCCGGCGCGGCTGGCGTTGTCTCTAGGTAACCAAAGGTACAAACCAGACACCAACAGCAAAATCCCCAAACTTGCGGCGATTTCAATTAAGCGGTCACCTAGGTCGCCGATGAGCAAGGTGCCGTGAATGCTGTTCATCAGTTCATAGATGCTATCACCACGGTTAATGGTGCCTTGTACGTCTCCTGTGTAAGGATTTACTGCAACAATCAGAGAGCTGCCTTCTTGGTTTTGAATCGAGAATCGGTTGGCAATATCGGCCGTTTTGGCAGGTACAAATTGGGTGACATTAAAATCGGGATACGCCTGCTTTACGGTTTCTAATTGTGCAGAGACAGGAACCATTTGCTCTTGTGGTGAAACCTGTAATGTCGCTTCGTATCGAGCCAGTTCGATTTCATCATCAAACAACATCACCAACCCCGTTAGGGAAAGCATCAGCATAAATGGAATGACGAACAAACCTGCGTAAAAGTGCCATCGCCACGTCATAAAGTAGATGGATTTTGCGCGTGAGGCTTCCTTGAGTTGAGGCTTTGCCGAGTTTCTCAACATGTGTATTTTCCTTTTTTCATTGTTGAACACCCAAATGCAGCCAAACGCATCCTGCACATACACATTCGTATGCGGCGTTATTTGACTTAGATTTGGGAGTACCACTGCTCGAAGTGGCAGTGTTGCTGACTATATACCCAAGTGACTTCAAGATGCTGGATTCAGAGCGTTGTCATTGATTCGAGTGCAAAGAAAACAACGCTGTGTAATAGACCACTCTTTCCAAGTTGTTTGAAGCAGCAATCGGAGCAATGACACGCTCCCGAAGGGCGAGTTGCCTTGGCTTGTATACTTTGTTGTCGATATCTTGATCTAGACCCACTAGACCTTTAAATCGCCGCCGCGTCTACAAACCAAGTCATTCTCGCTGAACCAAGCATCTCGAGGTTACTTGGGTATCGTGTAATTGTTTTCGTTATGAGAAAAGGGAAACCGGCGGCGCTCTAGGAACTGGTGTTTCAAATCGCACACTTAGAGCCAAATAAGCGTAGCTGTCAGAAGTCACCAAGCTCTGTCTTGAAAGTATCGGTGTCGTTGGAAGTGTATCGTGATGAAAAGTCGAGAAGTGGCTAAACGGACAAGGCTTACCTTTGTGGCTAACCGAATTGTCGCCCTCTTCTATTTGAACCAATTCAAAACCGTTAAGCGTACATAGCGTCGCCCACACGCCCATGCTGTTACCATGAGCATTGATAACAGGCATCAGCGTCACTAGCACCCAACTGAGAGCACTAGCAAATAACATTGAGCGGTAAAAAGGAATTAATCTACGCATAACGGTGACTTAACAAATTTCACACAGCGTAACCAATTCTGAGTGGTAGCTCAAAAACAGGATCAATAAGTGCTTGCTACCTCACAGGTTTTCTTGAATGCATCGATTGACAGGCGCAAAAAAGCCCGCCGAAATGGCAGGCTGATAATGTGTTCATTCATTACTTAGAAATAACGCGTAACCCACTGCCACGAGCAAATGCTCCGCTCAGTAGATAATTAGCCGAACAACTTGCTCCAAATGCTTGGATTGCGTTTGTCGTGGTACTCTTCACGAAGGCTATCGATTTCACGCAGTTGGTCTTTCGCTTCTTGTAGCTTGCCCGCATCAAGATCCGCTTCAATCTTATCTAGCGTTACCGTCAGCTTGTTAAAGCCTTCTAAGTAAGTATCAAACTTCTCTGGTGGGTAATTACCACGCTTAGATTGTTCAACAATCGCTTGCAAGCTATCAATCGCAGATTTCATGGTTTCGACATCAGATGCTTCTGCCGCCTGTTTGAATTCCATCTTCATCTGTTTCATGTTTTGTTTTAAATCAACCGCTTCTGCCAATGCGTATGTTGAGCCAAACGCAATCGCACACCCTAGGACTAAAGGACGTAACATTTTTCACTTCTCCATTTATAGTGCCGAATTCTGTGTCGGCTTTATTCACCCAAATAACCTACGCCATAAGAGGCGAAAAACTAGCTTAGTTGAGTATTTCCGGGTCGCAGTGTAAAGCAATCTGGCGTCGGGTGCATACCTTAAATGTAATCAAGTTTATGCGTTGAGAATGCTGTCATATTCTGCAATTGGTTTACGGCCTCTCAAAGCTAAGAAAGACAAAAACTGCTGAGCGGTGTGAGTAATCACTTTCTTGCTATCAATACCCACTTTGTCCATTAACTCTCCAACCAAATCCAGATTACCAACATCGTGACAGAAATGCGCGTCACTGCCCGTGGTGAAGAAAACACCGAGATCTTTCCCGATTTGTGCAATCTCGTGGCAACGGTCTACGCTGCCTACTCGGCTGTTGCCTTTCAGCGTGGTGTTATTAATTTCAATCGCGACATTGTGCTCTTTCGCGCACGCTAAAACGGTCTGAAAATCAAAGTCGAAATTTGGATTACCAAGATGACCGAGCGCATCAATACGACCACTCTGAATGACATTAACAAGTGCTTCCGTGTGAGTTTGCTTGTTTGCAGGACGAAAAACGGGTTCATGAAAACTCGCGATCACCCAATCTAAGTTGCGGTCCACACTCAGTGGAATATCAATGTCGCCTTCGGTATTCATAATGTTAGATTCAACGCCACGAATAATCGCAACGCCTTCAAGAAAGCGAGGCAGAATTTTCTGGTTCGAGAAGAACCAGTAATGAGGCGCACCCGGCATTGATTCTGCGTGATCGGTCGTGCAGAACATATCCAGCCCGTTCTCTTTTGCCAACTTTGCATTTTCAATCAAGGTACTGTACGCGTGACCACTGGCGTACGTATGTGTATGGGTATCAACTTTAAATTCCATCATCCACTCTCTTAGGTGCGCTATCTTGCGTGCTATTGTATACCTTCAGGCAACGCATCGTCAGCCCAAGATAAGCAAGAACCCTAAGCTTGCTCTTCACAAATGGCTTTTATCAAGGGTAAGGCTTTTTCCCATCCGTGATTAAACATAGAAACAAAGTCGTTGTGAGTATGGATGGTAACATTGAGTAGTAAACGATTGTTGTTGGTATCGATCTGGTAGATCTCTCGCGATCCGATCCACCTAGATGCTAGGTCAGCATCGAGTTGTTGACGATTATCCGGATTAAAAATGGCAACATGATGAAATTCAAGTTTTTGAAGCGGTAGCACCGTATCTATGATCGCCCTTGTCCCGCCCATATCTGGATCAAAAAAAGTGATGCCACCTCCTTCTTCCCAAGCTCCTTCAAATTGAGACTGCGGTGAAAAGGCTTGCGCCCAACGTTTATACAACTCAACATCGGTTAGCACTTCCCACACTCGTTGCGGTGTCGCCGAAATTTCAACGTAATAATTTAGCGTAAGCATGATTTCTCTCCTTGAACCTTTCTTGACGCTAGCCCATACTCAGGAAAAATCAAACCACACGACCAATTTATCTACCTGCCCCCTTCATTTTCCGACAGACTAAGAAGTTCTCGCTTGTAAACCGCCACTGCGATGCGCCGTAAAGCGAACCCAACATGTGTTCAGTATGATTGCGAGCACTATTAAACTCATCCCAACAATTTGACTTTGACTCATTCGGTCTTCAAAAAACAGGCTCTGCCAAACCGCAGTGAACAATAAGTTAGTAAAAATGAGTGGTGCAAGTTGAGAGCCACTGCTTGCCAGTTTATATGCTTTGGAGCGAAAAACTTGGGTGTTAATGATCATCAGAGACATCATACCGATCCACAGCATATTTGAAGAAATCTCAGGCGCCATAACACTCATATTAAGTAACACGTCGAAGTCGTTAAACAAAGTTAGCGGCAACAGAAATACGGCAGCAAAACCAAACGCCCAAAAGTTGATTTCTAGCGGCGACATATTTGTTTTACTCACTTTATATAACGTAAGCTGAGAACCAGAATTGAAGAGTCCACCAGCCAAGCCGAGCAATAAATCCGCTCGCCATGTGATCTCACTTCCACCGCCCGCCAACATAACCACACCAGTGAACGCCATTGCTAAAGCCGCCAATGTTGAAACACGAATGCGCCCCCTCATGAACAGCTTTTCAACCAAGGGAATAAATAATGGGCCAGTAGCAAACAAAACGACCCCCTCAACGAGCGTTAACGTTTGTAATGACGCGATAAAGCAAAGTTGTGACAAACCGATACAAAGAGCACGCAATAAAATAGGCTTTAGCGTGCCCGCTTTAGGAAAGGTAAGGTTTTTCACACGAAGTAAGATAAGCAAGATAAGCGCAGGCACCAAAAAACGTAAGAAGCTAAATAGTGTGACGGAAAGTTCGCCTGACAACTGCTTTGCTAACAGTCCAGTAACAGATAAGCTTAACGTAGACATCAACATGAAAAGGATAGATTTATTTACAGCATTCATTCAATACTCCTTAATATATGGAGCATTTTAAAAGACATCACTTATCGTAAATAGCGAGTAATATTAACCATTGATGTAAGAAAAACTTACAGTTTAACTTATCTATCACCAGCTACGGTTTTTAAATTATGCGGAAACTAGTCCCCTTAAAGTCCATCTACGCATTTGTTGCAGTAGCTGAGTCTGGCAGCATGACAGAAGCAGCACAGATATTAAGTGTGAGCCACTCAGCCGTAAGTCAGGCAATTAAATCGCTGGAGAGTCAAGTCAACAAGCCTCTATTTGATCGCATAGGCAGACAAGTTCAACTCAACGCGGACGGTAAAAAGTATTACAGGAAGGTGGCACCGGCTTTAGAGCAAATTGTCGATGCAACGGAAGCACTCATCCAAGATCAGAACTTGCAGCGTGTTACGCTCAATATGGTGAATTCATTGGCTCTTCACTGGTGGATTCCTCGAATGTCAGATTTACAAGGATTTGCTCCTCAATTAGACGTTCGTTTATCAAACCTGTCTGGCAGATTCAATTTAGAACAAGAAGGTATCGACGCGGCCTTGGTGCATGGAAATCCCGAAGAATGGCAGGATTACTACTGCGAAAAGCTCAGTGAAGATGAACTGGTTTTGGTGTGCAGTCCTGAATTGATAGCGAAGACCAAGGACTCAAACATCACTCAACTCTTAAAGCAGTATCCCATCATTGAAGTTACTAACGAACGAAGAAAAAATGACTGGAACGTGTGGCTGGACGCGACGGGTATCCAGCGACCTAAAAATAAAAAACCAATCACTTTTAACATGTCGATACAAGCCGTCCAGGCCACAACTCGTCGTTTGGGGTTATTGGTCACTCATCGCTTGTTTGTGAAGGATGACATCAAATATGGTCAGCTAATCGAGCTGGGTGAACCCGTCATTAATCCTCATCAACAGCTTTACTTTGTATGCCCGCCACACAAGCTAAAGCTTGAATCGTTTCATCTGTTGCGATCTTGGCTACAACAATCATTCAACTATTAGAAACTTTTGTTAAGCACATTCACTGAAAAACTAGTATAAAGTTAGAAGAGCACTTTTCATCCAAGGATGGTTTATGAAGCAGTATCAAATATGGCTAAGCGCACTCTGTTTTGCAGTATCTTTGAGTACGACCGCTGAAGTAGAAAATGATAACCGCCTTTCAGAACAAGGGATCTCCACGGCAATTATTGGGGGTCAGCAGGCTACCCAAAACCAACTTCCTTTTTTTGCACGTCTTATTCTACATAAAACTGGCGCTAATCAGTTTGCCAATATTTGTGGGGGAACCATTGTAAACGACCGCTTCATTTTAACTGCGGCTCACTGCGTAGAACCAAGCGTTTTTACTGACGGCTGGACAATCAACGACCTACGAGTGTTAGTCAAAAACCCTACGATGAATGACGTGTTTGTTGAAGAATTCAAAGATGTTCGCTCTATCACGATTCATCCTGATTATGTGCCTAGCGATTTATGGATTAATGACATCGCTGTCCTTGAATTGACTAGACCTATCACCGATAACGTCCAATCCATCACTTTACCGCAAGACTTTGGAGACTACAGCAGCAAGTCAGTTTATCAGATATTCGGTTTAGGTCAGACCTCAACCAATGATGAAAGCCCCCCTAACTATTTACGCTGGGCAGAAGTAAAACCCCTTACCGACACCCAATGCGCTTCGTTGGTAACAGGGTTTAACGCTCAGGAAAGTTTATGTGCGAATGGATTTCCTGAACGAAGCTACACTGGTATCTGTCGTGGTGACTCAGGCGGTCCTCTCACCTATCAAGACAATAATGGCATGTATCAGCAAATTGGCATTGTGAGCTACGGTTCTTCAGTTTGCGAATCCGCTGCGATTCCAAGTGTGTTTACCGAGATTTTGAACTATGCAACATGGATTGAGACCCAAACCAGCTCAGGTGTAAAAACCAGTTATAACGCCCTCTTAGCAAGTTCGGAAGATTATCATAGCGAAGGGGACTCTGGCTTTGAGCCTGTCGATACCAACACATCTGGCTTTGGTAACAACGGCAGCAGTGGCGGCGGTGCTCTCGGATCAGGGTTGATCATGCTTGGAGGCTGGTTTGGTTGGCTGAGACACCGCAGAAATTATTCGCGCTCCTAGTAGCGTCAACAAGACATCATAATATCTTGCGCTTAACGCGAGAGTTAATGATGTCTTCAATCATCTTTTGCTCTTTTTTCGCTTTTTCATAGTTCTGCTTAGTACGCCAACGATCAAGCACTTTTTCTAACCCTTGAACGCGTGCGTGCTTGTGTTCTAGCGTTTTCTGTACAGATGCACATTCCGCTTGCATAACGGCTTGCTCTTGCTCGTGGTGACGAAGCATTCTTTGTAGCATTTGGTCAACACGATTAAAGTTCATCAAAGCCGCGCTCGTCAGCGTCGGGCCGGTTCGGGTTGATTGTCCAGCGTGGCCTTTCAACGCCGACAACTGTTCCAATTGCATTGAAAGATGGGAGTGACGCTGACGCATGGCATCAAGTTGTTGACCCACACGGTCACGCTGTTTTTCTTCCATTTGCTGTAACTTGCCTACGGCTTTTAACTTGGATTTCATTTCAGCCTTGTCACTCCCATTTGATTAAGCACTTTGAAAAAGCTGCGCGAGCTCGGTCAAACTGGTTGGGTAATCTACAGACTCGTTGGCAGCTTGTTGTAGATATGCACGCAAATTTGGATACATAGCAACAGATTGATCTAACTCAGGATCTTGTCCTGGTTGATAACCCCCTAATGGCAGTAACTCTTTAACCTGAAGGTAGTTGGAGTACATTTGACGGAAGTTATTCGCAATCGTGCTGTGTGCGTCCTGCGTACAAGTATTCATACAACGGCTAATAGACGCGTTGATATCTATCGCGGGATAATGCCCTTGCTCAGCCAGTTGACGCGATAAAACGACATGCCCATCTAAGATGGCGCGCGCGGAATCCACGACAGGATCTTGTTGGTCGTCCCCTTCTGCCAATACGGTATAAATTGCCGTTAAGCTACCATGTTGATTTTCACTGTTACCCGCTCGCTCTAGGAGTTGAGGTAACACGCTGAAGACTGAGGGCGGATAACCACGAGAAGCTGGAGGCTCTCCGAGCGAAAGAGCGATTTCGCGCTGTGCCATGGCGTATCGGGTTAGAGAGTCCATCAGAAGTAGAACGTCTTTGCCTTGGTCTCGGAAATACTCTGAAACGCGATGACAAAGTAGTGTCGCTCTTAACCTCATTAGCGGGGATTCATCAGCAGGAGCCGCGATAATGATCGCTTTCTTGCGTGCTTCTGGGGTTAAGTTTCTCTCGATAAACTCACGTACTTCTCTGCCTCGCTCACCGATAAGCCCGACCACAATTACATCGGCCTCCGTGTTTTTGGTGATCATCCCCATTAACACACTTTTACCGACGCCACTGCCAGCCATCAAACCAATACGTTGGCCTTTGCCTACCGTTAATAGTCCATTAATCGCACGCACGCCTACGTTGAGTGGTGTATCAACTGGGCGTCGCTTCAGTGGGTTAATCGGTTTTGGTTCAAGTGAAACTCGCTCTCCCCCCTTAAGCGGTGCCCCGTCATCTAACGGCTCACCTAAACCATTCAGTACGCGTCCTAACCACTGAGAGCTTAGCTGCACGGTACTGTCACCATCAAGAGGGATGACTTTTGCACCTGCAAACAGACCGCCTAAACGGCGGATAGGCATGAGGTAAGCAATAGTGTGTTCAAAGCCCACAACTTGCGCTTCGATCATATCGCCTTCCGCGGTTTCTACGAGACAACGCTGCTCAAGCTTAAACCGACACCCTACGGCTTGTAACATTAAACCGTTTACTTTTATCAATCGCCCTGTTACGCGAGCAACAGGGATTGAATCAAGCGAAGCCAAGGCTTCGCTCAAACGCTCACTTAATAGTTCATGGCTTAGGGTATTACTCATGCTCAGACTCTACCTGTGGAATACTGACTTCATCCAAAAGGTGTTGCTTTACATTGTCCATACAGGCTTCCAAACGAGAGTCGCAGCTCGCATCCGCTTCTGCGTCATCAGTCACTAACTGACAGCCACCAATAGGAAGCTCCGTATTAGGGACCAGTTTCCAAGATTGCGGCAAATCAGCATTGATGTGAGTAATACGCTCTAAATCTTGCGGATTTAAATGCACAGTTACTGTTTCCGCTTTACCAGGCATTGCAGACAATGTCTCGTCCACCAAAGCTAGGATCTGCTGAGGCATTAAAGTGAGCTCGGCACGAATCACTTGCTGAGCTACCTTTTGTACCAGTTCACAAATCATATGACGTTGTTGCTGCTCTTTTTCATCCTGCCAACGAGAAAGGGCGTGAAAAAGTTCATTGACAGGCTTCGCCGCCTCCAAAAAGCCTTGCTTTCCAGACTGCTCACCGGAAACAAAGCCTTTTTGGAAACCTTCTTTTTGGCCTTCCAACAGACCTTGTTGCTTGCCCTGTTCGATACCTTGGCGTAAGCCTTCCTCATGTCCTTGTTGCAAACCTTGTTGAAAACCTTCTTCAAGTTGCTGTTGGATATCAATTTGAGGTTCTTGCCAGCCTTGGTTATCTAGCCCGAATTCGTCTTCGATAGTCTTAGGTTGCGCTAAAGGCGGAAAACGGTGTAAACGATACCCGCTCGGAGGCAATCGCATAGTACTTGATTTTATCTCTAGCATGACCTTACTCCACCGTTGGCTCTTCATAGAGAAGCAGCTGAACTTCACCAGATTCATCCAGCTCACGTACCATTTGCATGATGTCTTGACGTGCTTTTTGAACTCGACTTAACGCAACAGCGCCGCGTGCGTCCATGTCATCTTCTAGCGCTTTCACCATACGTTGCGGCATTGAACGCTTAATAGCTTGTTGTAAGGTAATATCGGAACCTTTTAGCGCAACAGCCCACAACTCTAGCGGGATTTGCTGCACCAACATGTCCATAGTTTCTTCGCGTTGTCGGCCAAGAACCATAAAGTCGAACATGTTTTCTTCAATTGCATTAACAACATCTTCATCATGCAACTTCAGCATTTCCATCAATGAACCACGGTCACCTTCAAAGCGGTTAATGATATCTGCTGCTTGCTTAACACCTGATAACGGCGTGCTTTGACTTGCGGATACTTTTTCGATGCAACGCTCAACGAGTTCATGCAAATCAACGGCAACTTGATGATCGATATCTTGCAATTGAGCAATACGGAACAAGATTTCGTCATGGTAATCTTGTGGCAAGTGCTTCAATACCGCTGAAGAGCTGTCTGCTGGCAAATACGCTAGAAAAATTGCTTGCATTTGTGGGTGCTCGTTCACAATGAAACGAGCGAGAGTTTCTGCTTCCACCCACTGTAAGCGCTGCATATTGTTGCGAATTTCATCGCCATATAAGGTATTTAATAACCCTTTTGCCAAATCGTTACCCAATGCTTTACGCAATGTATTAGATAGGTATTCCTTAGAGGCTCCTCGAATACCGCTGTGCTCACGGAAATCTTCAAAGAAAGTTTGAATAACACCACGAGCAGAATCGCTCTTAATGCCATTTAACTTCGCCATTGCACGAGTCACACGCTGGGTTTCATCACGGCTAAAGTGTTGCAAAACCTTCGCTGCGGCATCCTCGCCCATGCCTAATAGCACGAGCGCGGTTTGTTCAACATAACTAAGCGTCTGCTTTGATAGAACTGTGTTCATTGATGTTTACCCATTGTTTCAGTATTTCGGCTACGCGCTCTGGCTCTTCATTAGCAATAAGCTGTAGGTGTTTCAATTGAATTTCTAATGGCGAACCTGCTGGTGGTAGCATGTCGCTGTTTACATCTAAACCTGAAGAGGCTGAGATGCCTTTTTCAGATAGGCGGCGATCAAGTACTTCTTCATGCTCGCGCTCTTCACGCGTTTGCAAGTTTTCGTAGTCAGGTTCTTCCTGAGGCTCAGCAAAATTTAGCTCAGGCACAGGTTTATCAACGCCAGTTAGGTGCATGATTAATGGACGCAGTACGAAGAAGATCATCGCCAAGCCTAACAAGCCACCAATAACGTAGCGTATTGGCTGCTGTACTGTAGGGTCTTGCCACCACGGCAGTGCAGGAGGAGCATCAATTTCGATTGGGGTGAAGTTGAAACTCATTAAACTTAAGCTGTCACCACGTGTGGCAGAGATACCAACAGCATCCATGATCATGTTTGAGATTTGCTCTTTATCGGCTTCACTCCACGCCACACCATCTGGCGAAGCTTTGGAGTTCAACAGAACCGATACACTAAGCTTTTCTATTTGGCCTTGTTGGTATTGAGTACGACGAACACTGCTCCCTACAGCATATTGACGATTCACTTCAGATCGCGCATTCGTGTTTTGGCTATCGTTCGTTTCCACTTCACCAGATCCTGTCACTGGCGGTTGGTTACTTAGAGAACCAGGAACACCCAACGCAATTTGATCAACCGAGTTGTTATGAATGGTGTGCTCATTACGCACAACCGGTGCGTTATCCAAAATTTCTTGTGTTTCTTCAACTTGGCTAAAGTCCAGATCGGCAGCGACTTGTACTCGGAAGTTACTCGGCCCCACAATCGGCGTAAGCATATCTGCTGCGCGTTGGATGATCTGTTTTTCAACACTCTTCTGGTATTCAAGATATTTCGCATTTACTTTACCAGCTTCCGCAGAAGCGACATCCGCACTAAGAAGACGGCCATACTGGTCAATGACAGAAACAAATTCTGGCTTCATTGCCGTGACACTGCCGACCACTAGGTTAATGATCGCTTCAACTTGTTCAGGCTTTAAGTCTTCACCAGGTTTGAGCTCAAGCATGACAGATGCTGAAGGATTCTCACTGTTTTGGCGGACGAATAGAGTTTGACGAGGTATTGCTAAATGAACACGCGCGTTCGCTACTGAGTTCAAAGACATGATAGTACGTACTAACTCACCTTCTAAACCATGACGATAACGCGCCGTTTCCATAAATTGGCTCGTACCAAGAGAGCTATCTTCCTTGAGCGAATCCAAACCTGTCGGCAGCTTAGCTTTGACACCTTTTGATGCAAGCAACATGCGTACCTTCGCAACCTCACCTTCTGGTACAAGAACTTGTCCATTTTGCTCTTGCATGCGGTAGCTTACGCCTTCGCTTTCTAATACCGACACAATTTCGCCGATATCAAAACGCTCTTGCTGGCTATATAGCGGACGAAAGCTCTGCGAGGAACTCCATAGTGCAACCACAATAATCGCTGCAACAATCGCAGCTAACACCGCAGATAGCACTAAGTTTCTCTGACTGCTAGACCAGATTTGCTTCAGCTTCGTTGTCACATCGTCCATGCCGTTGGCAGTAGAAAATGTCTGTGCTGTGCCGGTAGCCATAGCTGTGTTTCCGGCGACTTGGGGGGTTAGTTCTGACATGAATTACACCGGCATCTTCATAATATCTTCAAATGAGGTCACGACTTTGTTGCGCACTTGCATCAAAGCATTAAAGGACAAGCTGGCTTTTTGGCTCGCGACCATTGCACCAACTAGGTCATCACTTTTTCCTGTTTCTACGGCCGTCATTTTTTGACTAGCCACTGATTGATGTTGATTCACTGTATCCAACACATTTGTCATCGCTTGTGAGAACGATAAAGGTGCGTTTAGTGATTGTTGATCTAAAGGATTTGCACTCACGATAAACTCTGGCGGCTGCACTTGTGCCTGCATCGCCTGCATTTTTGACAACATAAGTTGCTCTGCCGAGACCGCATGAGTAGGTTGACTTGCCATCTATTTTTTCTCCTATTAGGCAGCCGAGCCTAGTGCCGACTGTAAATCAATACCATGTTCTCGCATTGCTGCGAGCTTGTAGCGTAGCGCTCGAGTAGAGACTCCAAGCGCGTTTGCGGTTTTCGTTCGGTTTCCACCAAACTGACGTAACTTTTCCAAAATAAACTGATATTCAGCTTGCTTCTTCGCTTCTACATGACCAAAACTTGAAGTTGGCTCTGCTGTAGGAACTGACGCGACAAGCTCAATAGGCAGCATCAGGTCATGGGCTGTAATGTAATCACCATGACGCATGACCAAAGCGCGTTGAATGACATTTTCCAACTCACGAATATTGCCCGGCCAGTGATACTGACTCAGCGCACTAATCGCATCTTGGGATAAGTGACAGCGGCTGCTATCTTGATACTTTTCAATAAAGAATTGGCTAATCGGTAGAATGTCCTCTTTTCTTTCACGCAAAGGCGGCCAGTGCAGAGGCAGCACATCTAATCGATAATAAAGATCTTCACGGAACGTGCCTTTTTGAACTTCCTCACGTAAGTCTTTGTTGGTTGCCGCAATAACACGAATATCGAGCTGAACGGCTTTATGGCTACCAACACGTTCTACTTCACGCTCTTGAAGGACGCGTAACAATTTAGCTTGAACCGCAGGTGACATTTCACCAATCTCGTCAAGCAGAATCGTCCCGCCATTTGCTTCTTCAAACTTACCGCTTTGAGAATTTGTCGCTCCGGTGAACGCGCCTTTTACATGACCGAATAGCACAGCCTCTAACATTGACTCTGGAATGGCGGCACAGTTAACCGCCACAAATGGACCATTGATACGCGGAGAGTGCTCATGCACATATCGCGCCAGCACTTCTTTACCCGTTCCCGATTCACCTGTAATAAGCACACTCGCGTTAGTACATGCTGCACGATGCGCCAATTGCAGAACTTGTTTGCTTCTCCAAGACTCCGCAACAATGTTGGCCATTGGCTTACCTAACGCTTCAACACGTTTAAGCAGATTAACCAACTGATTAGATTCAAATGGGCGTAATAGATAATCAGTAGCGCCCGCTTTCATCGTCTCAGCAGCCAAGATGCCTTGTTCTTGGTCGACAATCGCAATAACAACACCCGAATTTCGCTGCTTTTGGTGACACGCGACAAACTCACGAACACACATATCCGGCAGCGTAGAGCTCACTAAAGTGATTTCTGCTCGCTCTTCAAGCAAAGCGCCTCGACCAGTACGAGTGTGTTTCGCGGTGTAACCTGCATTTTGCAACACATCCAATACTGGTTGAGCAAGAGCTTCATTTGGCTCAACCAACAAAATTTTCGTTTTCGTCATCATTGAACCTTAACTTTCGTTTGTTGATTTTGTGATTGTAGATCTGGGTAGTGTTTCGCAGCCGTATACTCGTTGTCCCTCACTAAACGCAGGGTGACACGTCGGTTTTTTGCTTGGCCATTAACCGAGTTATTGCTGGCAATTGGGTAACGTGAACCATGAGCTCGTGTTTCGATCATCGACTCGTCGACCCCAAGCTCAATCAAAGCGTTGGTGACTTGCTCTGCTCGAGTACGTGACACAGAAAGGTTCGTTAAACTTGAACCAACGTTATCGGTGTGACCGTCGATGAGGATTTTGGTCACTCGATCATCCACAGATACATAGCTATACAGCGCTTCTAGTGTTGCTTTCTGTCCACGACTTAACGTCTTCTGACCAAACTCAAATGAGAGCGCCATATCCCTTGCCTCTGAAAAAGACAATTTAGGCAATCGCGCGCGACACGCATTAAATGATTTCAATGCGTTTTGAATTTGAAGAGTAGGAATCACAATCTCTGAAACAGAGGAAGCATTACTTCCTTTAAGTGACAGCGTCACCCAACTACCCGAAGCAATTGAATCCATGAATTCTTCAGCGCCTTTATTAAAGATGAAACGCTGAGACGGCTTAGTAAATTCAAGGGAGCCAAATTCTTTTCTATAAAGCTCATTACTCCAAGGAGCATTTTGAGTTGTTAAAGCAATCGTTTTCCATTTATTGTTTTCATATTCTATATCGGAAATAAAATAGAATTTATTATTAGGTTCCGCTAGGAAATAAAACTTCCCATAGTCATTATTTGATTGCAACAAGTTGCATTTGAATTTATTTCCCTCATATGTCCATTTAGAGAGGTCCATAGGGATTGTTAAGACTTCTTCTGAATATGACACTTTTGAAAAAATAAAACTGATAACAATAATTGTGTTACAAATTATCAAACGGACATGATTCATGTATATCTTACATTCCCATGACTTAAACCGTTTAATTAAATATGCCACCAAGCCGAGAGAACTGGCATAGCTAATCATTTTAATTACCTATTCTGAATATTAAAATTGGTTACAAAACGCTCAAGAGAGCACGCTTAGCCTCCAATGGAAGCTTTAAGCATAAAAAACAGTATCTTATAATTTATTTGTTTGAAGTTGTTGTTACGCCATAAAGGCAATTTAAAAAATCTATAACAACTAAAACGCTCAACATTGTTATTTTATTTATTAAGCGATTTATAAAGAAAACTAACTCTTTTTAAATTTCATTAAAAGATTATGACTATATGAACAAAGCAACATGTGAACTAAAGTCACAATCTTAGAGTTTGGAGCTAAAAGATCATTAAAATTTCTGTGTAGACTACACGCCATTAAGTTAAAACACTTTCGATTGTTAACGCACGGTAAAATATAAATGGAAAATAGAGTTAGCGAGCCTATTTCTGATAGTCAACTACTTGATGTAGAATTATTAGGCAAACCTATTCATATCATTCGTGAGAAGCTCGATAATTTAATTTCAGAATCTTGCTCAAACCTTACGACTGAATTACAAAATTGGCTCAGCACAGGAAAAGTGGAAGCTAGCTTAACCTCAGTAGACTTGCACCGCTTTACATCGGTTGAGATGGACAAAGAGCAAACGTCGACCTATCAACATCAGGAAGGCGGCATGGTATTCATCCATGGTAACCCTCACACGCTAATAAAGTTGGCTGATAGATTTTATGGTGCAAGTGCAGAGCGTTCAGCCGCTACTCTGACGGCCAGTGACTTACGTTTACAAGAGCGCATCAGTCGAATCATCATCGGTTGGCTTGCTCCTGGTGAAATGTGGGACACGGGTGAGTATGAGACCCCTAGAGGAATTGGCATTAACGTTCAATTAAACATTGCGTTTGACGATCATCAAGGCTCAATTCATCTCAAGCTAGATGGTCATCTTATTCAAACGCTAATCGAGCAGCTTGAACTGCAGCCTGATACCGATTTGTTTCAACCTTTCTGTCGTTCTTTAGAGACGATCCCCGTTCGACTGAACGTTGTTCTAAGTAAAAAGAAGATGCCTTTAAGTGATGTGGTTGGCTTACAACCCAACGATATTTTACCTATTGAGCTTCTTAACACGGTTCCAGTAAGCATTGGCAACCAATCTCTATTTACAGGTCGTATTGCCGAGCAAGACGGCCAACTTGTTTTGATCTTTAACCCTGATAAGGAACCGCAGCGATGAGCGAAGCGCTAGAAACTAATGCATTCGACGCAGAAGAACTGAACTTTGATGATTTTCAATTAGAAGACTTTGAAGCCGAAGATACGCTCCAACAAGAACCAGCCACTGCGGAACGTGACCTTAGCTTTTTCAAAAGCATTCCTGTCACAGTCACGCTGGAAGTTGCGAGTAAGGAGATCCCACTTGGGGACTTAATGAAAGCGGGTGAAGGCACGGTTATCGAGTTGGAAAAGCTCAATGGCGAGCCTTTAGACGTGAAAGTAAACGGTTCTCTTATGGGCCACGCTGAAGTTGTCGTTGTCAATGATAAGTATGGACTTCGTCTGATCGATGTACATGACTCTGCATTGAGTGGCGTTGGTCAATAATCTTAGGTAGGCATCACAATGAAAAATCTGAGCGCTTGGCACCGTTGGTTACCTCTTTTGGTATTGGTGTCACTTTTGTTTGCTTTCCCAACAATGGCGGCTGACAACGGCTTAACTATCTTGTCCGTTTCTGATGGCGACACACAACAAGAATACAGCGTTAAACTGCAAATTCTGTTGTTGATGACGGCGCTCAGTTTTCTTCCAGCATTTATTTTGATGGCGACGAGCTTTACTCGAATTGTCGTTGTCCTTGCGATTTTGCGCCAAGCTCTTGGTCTTCAACAAAGCCCACCTAACAGAGTGTTGGTCGGGATCGCTCTCGCATTGACGTTACTGATTATGCGCCCTGTCTGGAGCGATATTTATGAAAATGCGTTTCAGCCATACGACAACGGCGAAATCACGCTAATACAGGCTTTTTCTGTTGCAGAGAAACCAGTGAGAGAGTTCATGTTGGCACAGACGCACCAAAGCTCTCTTGAACAAATGTTACGTATTGCCAATGAGCCTATCGACCAAAACGTTGAAGATATTTCATTTGCCGTTGTCTTGCCTGCATTTGTCATTAGTGAACTAAAAACCGCCTTCCAAATTGGTTTTATGCTTTTCATCCCGTTTTTGGTCATCGACTTGGTTGTCGCCAGTGTCCTGATGGCAATGGGTATGATGATGCTATCACCTTTAATTGTCTCACTTCCCTTTAAGTTGGTGGTATTTGTACTCGTGGATGGTTGGGCAATGACAGTTGGCACCTTATCTGCCAGCTTCGGTTAACTAGGAGCAGTTATGACCCCAGAACTAACCGTAACGTTATTTTCCGATGCAGTATGGCTGATCATTTTGATGGTTGCCGTATTGGTTGTTCCAGGCTTAATTGTCGGTTTGTGTATCGCCGTATTTCAGGCTGCCACACAAATCAACGAGCAAACACTCAGCTTTTTGCCACGTTTGCTCGTTACCTTATTAATGGTGATTTTTGCAGGTCACTGGATGCTCCGTAAGATCATGGAACTGTTTGATTTCTTGTTCCACAACATACCAGGGATGATTGGCTAATGGCCATCACATTTGCAGAGCTCTCGGCGATACTCGGTCAACTCTGGTGGCCGTTTTTTCGTGTGGGAGCCGTATTTATTTCAATGCCTTTCTTTGGTGATGCGATTATTCCTGTTTGGGTTCGTACTTTACTGGCCCTCTCGATCGTTGTCATTACTGGACCGTTAATGCCACCCATGCCACAAGTCGAGTTATTCTCTATGACTTCCCTGTTCCTTGCTTTTGAGCAAGCTATTTGGGGGGTAATGTTTGGGTTAATTTTGCACATGCTCTTTAACGTTTTCACCATGCTTGGTCAGGTGATTTCTCTGCAAATGGGCTTAGGTATGGCGATGATGAATGATCCTATTAACGGGCTTTCTGTCGCCATTTTGGGACGCATATTTCTGATTTTCTCAACCTTGTTGTTTCTTGCGCTAGAAGGACACTTACTCGTCATAGATATCGTGATTCAAAGCTTTGTTGTTTGGCCAGTCGGATCTGGTATCACATCGCTTTCTCTGCAAGGTGTTGTCAATATTTTCGGTTGGATGTTTGCCTCTTCACTAGCTTTGGCTTTGCCCGCTATTGTTTCCATGCTTCTAGCCAACATCAGTTTTGGTGTAATGAACCGAGCCGCACCATCACTTAATGTCTATGCGTTAGGTTTTCCTATGACGATGCTGCTGGGTCTATTCAGCGTATTAATCTCAGTTTCTGGTGTTCCTGGTCGCTACACGGCGCTCGCTCACGACACCATTAGACACTTGAGTAACTTTATGTTGGGGGGAGCATGAGCGATCAATCTTCTCAAGACAAAACTGAAAAAGCCTCACCGCAGAAGGTAAAGAAAGCCCGCCAGGAAGGACAAATTCCTCGCGCGAAAGAGTTTACTACTGCGGTTATATTTCTAGCGGTGGCGCTCTACTTTTACTCTCAGCTTAATAGTATTTGGGAAAGCATGTCGGGTATCTTTCGCTACAACATGATGCTGACGCGAGCCGACCTAGAAAATCCTAAACAACTTGTCGAGCAATTGGGACAAAGTTTAGCGGTCATCATCGACATGCTATTACCATTGTTTACCGTCATTATTATCGTGACCTGTGGTAGTAGCCTTGTGCTAGGCGGTTGGATGTTCCGTCCAGCGAACGTGATGCCAAAGCTGAGCAAAATTAATCCTTTGAGCGGGATAAAGCGCATTTTTTCGACCCGCTCAGTGGTTGAGCTCTTAAAGTCGACGTTCAAAGTAGCCGTCATCTTCGGCATCTTATATGGCTATTTAGACAACCACTTACAGCCATTACTTGGCATGCAAAATCTCCCGCTCAGCCAAGGTTTTTCTCTAGTAATGTCAATTCTGTTTGAAGGCTTACTCTTGATGGGCTTCGCCTTGTTGTTATTTGGGGTTATCGACATTCCTTATCAGCGTTGGGAACACCTAAAAGAACTCCGCATGACGAAACAAGAATTGAAAGAGGAATTTAAAAATAATGAAGGTCGTCCGGAAGTAAAACAACGTATTCGTCAAATACAGCAACAGTTTGCGCGCCGTAAGATCGATAAAATGGTGCCGACGGCTGACGTGATCATCACAAACCCAACGCACTACGCAGTCGCACTGAAATACGAGCCTTCGCTTTCTGACGCGCCCTTTGTCGTCGCAAAAGGCGTAGACGAAACCGCTATGCACATTCAACGTATCGCCCGAGAAAACAAAGTGGAAATCATTAACTCCCCGCCACTTACCCGTTCGATTTATCACACGACGGCGATTGAACAAGCAATCCCAAGCCAACTGTACATCGCAGTGGCACATATTCTTACTTACGTTTTGCAATTGAAAGCCTTTCGTAAAGGTGAGGGAAAAGAGCCAATTCCTTTACCTCATTTTTCGATTCCAAAACATTTGCAGCACTGATTAACCCGCGTTTATCCAAGGACACGAAAGTATGCTTAACCGGTTAAAACAACTTCAAACATCAACCAAAGGCTACGTTGGCATTCCAATCGTCTTGCTAATGATATTAGCAATGGTGATTCTTCCTTTGCCTCCTCTGCTACTGGATGCGCTGTTTACCTTTAATATCGTCTTAGCAATCCTAGTATTGCTGGTCAGCACAACCGCAAAGCGACCATTAGATTTCTCTGTTTTTCCAACTATTTTGCTGGTCTCAACATTATTACGTCTCACATTGAACGTGGCTTCTACGCGAATTGTACTCCTAGAAGGACATAATGGTGGTGACGCAGCGGGTAAGGTCATTCAAGCATTCGGTGAAGTCGTCATTGGCGGTAACTACGTCGTTGGTATGGTGGTTTTTGTCATCTTGATGATCATCAACTTCGTCGTAATCACCAAAGGTGGTGAACGTATTTCTGAGGTTTCAGCCCGCTTTACGTTGGATGCTTTACCAGGCAAACAAATGGCAATTGATGCCGACTTAAACGCTGGCCTTATCGATCAGGAAACGGCTCGCTTACGCCGTAAAGAAGTCGCCAACGAAGCCGATTTTCATGGTTCGATGGATGGTGCATCAAAGTTTGTGCGTGGCGATGCCATCGCAGGTTTGTTGATTCTGTTTATCAATATCATTGGTGGTATCAGTATTGGTGTCTTCGAGCATGGACTCGCTGCGTCTGACGCCTTTAAAACTTATGCCCTACTCACAATCGGTGATGGTCTAGTTGCTCAAATTCCTTCACTACTGTTGGCAACGGCTGCCGCGATTATCGTTACGCGAATTAATGATAGCGATAATGGCATGTCGGAAACCATGCAAAAGCAATTACTGGCAACTCCTGCAACGCTATTTACTGTCGCAGGTATTATGGCGGTAATCGGTATGGTACCGGGTATGCCACACCTAGCCTTTTTTGCTTTTGCTGGCGCATTAGCGTTCGCAGGGTGGCGTCAAACCAAGAAGCCAGTGCAAGACTCCCAGATTGAAGAGGTCGAAGCACTTTCACAAGCAATGCAAGACGATGATACACCGCTGACATGGGATGATATTCCTCACGTCCAAACATTATCACTTGCGCTTGGTTATCGACTCGTCCATCTAGTCAACAAAGAACAAGGGGCTCCTTTATCACAACGTATCCGCGGTGTGCGTCGAAACCTTTCTGAACAAGTTGGCTTTTTATTACCTGAAGTTCGTATTCGTGACAACCTGAGCCTTAAGCCAAACCAATACACAATTTCTCTAAATGGCGAAGTCATTGAGCAAGGCTTTATTGAACCAGAGCGTTTAATGGCGATAGCGGTTGGCGAAACTTACGGTGAGGTAGATGGCATTTTGGGTAGCGATCCTGCTTATCAGTTGCCAGCTGTGTGGATTGAGCATCAAGATAAAGCAAAAGCACTTAATATGGGTTACCAAGTTGTCGATGATGGCACTGTTATTGCCACTCATATTAGTAAAATCATGAAGACAAACCTTGCAGAATTGTTTACGCACGACGATGTGGAAGCAATAACCCAGCGTTTGACACAACAAGCCCCGAAACTAGCAGAAGCATTAGCAGCAGCACTTAATCCAGCGCAGCAGCTGAAAGTATATCGTCAGCTTTTATTAGACCAAGTGCCACTAAAAGATATTCGCACGATTGCCAACACAATGTTGGAATCCGCGGAAAATACAAAGGACCCGATCCTACTTGCATCTGATGTGCGCTGTGCACTAAAGCGTACGCTTGTTAACTTAATTGCAGGGCAAAAGAACGAGTTAAATGTCTACGCACTGTCTGATGAGTTAGAACAAATGCTACTAACTTCACTGCAACAAGCACAATCTTCTGGTACGGTAACACTAGATAGCTTCCCAATTGAGCCAAACATTCTTGGTCAGTTCCAACAAAACTTGCCATTGATCAGACAACAGCTTAAGCAACAGGGGCTACCTCCGATCCTTCTCGTTATGCCACAGCTGCGCCCTCTTCTAGCGCGTTACGCTCGTACATTTACACAAGGGCTGGCAGTATTGTCTTACAACGAAATCCCAGAAAACAAACAAATCAATGTGGTAGGAAACCTTGGTTAATCTTATTTCAACACATGCGATGTACGAACATTTGGTTGGTCTCGCAGTACAACACATCGTCACGGATGACGATCAATTAGTCTTTGATGCTTTAAAACACAATGATGTCCAACACGCATGCCAAGCAATTAGGGAAGCTCAATCAGGAGAAGTAGAATTCCAACACCTGACGTTGAGATTTGGTATGCGTGGAGAACAAAGTGTCTATCAATTCAAACTCTCTGAACAAATGCAGTACTGCCTGGATTTGTTCAGTCTTTACCTTGCACTAAGACAAACACAATTTCAGTTAGAAGCCTTTCATCACGACTTGATTAGTAATGTTGTCGTGCCGATTCGCGTGGATGCATTACTGTGGGAGCCTGGGGTTTATTTTCTCGAACAGACGATTCAATTCCACTCTTCTGCTTTTCAACATGTGATTCCTTCTCTTCAAGCTGATGAAACGTTATGTGATCGTGATAAAGTCGCCACACTCACCAAAAAGTTAAAAGAGAATGCATATTCACTTTGGTTTGAAGTCGCGACATCGCAAGTGAACTTCGAGCGCGTCGCAGACTTTAGTCCCGATATGATCAAATTGTCAGTCACACTAGAAGATAAAGAAGAAAGACACGCTTTCCTACCTATTGCTAAGTTCTTAAGAAAGCATAAATATACTTGGGTTGCCGGACGTGTAGCGAGTCAAACGGAACTTAACCGCTATCGTTTATTGGGTGCCAGTTATTATTTTGGTTATTTCAGCGATATCCCAACCTCTCTCTCCTTTCAGTCTTTTGATGAGGAATAGTTGAAACTCAACCATTTATATTTAAAACAGCACGATTTATTCGTGCTGTTTTTTTATTTATAACGGATAACCATAAGATCATTGGGCAATAGTTTCTTTAACTTAACTAAAAAATTTAGGCTTATATGATGATTTTCCCGGTTTTCATGGAATACAAATCACTAAAAATCATCAATTTTTATCTTTTTTAGAAATTTTTTAATTTTCAAATTAATCATTAAAGCCGACCGACCGCCTCTAGTTAGTGACAAGGGAATATCCCGAGGCCTGAAAGATATAGTGACTAACTAAGGAGACTAAGATGGCTTTATCAATGCACACTAACTACGCTTCGCTTGTAACTCAAAACACAATGAACACAACAAGCGGACTTCTAAACACAGCAATGGAACGTCTAAGCACAGGCTACCGTGTGAACTCAGCTGCTGATGACGCTGCTGGTCTTCAAATTGCTAACCGTCTAGAAGCGCAAACACGCGGCATGTCAGTAGCAATGCGTAACGCACAAGACGGCATCTCTATGATGCAAACTGCTGAAGGTGCGATGGATGAAATGACAAACATCGTTTACCGTATGAACGACCTTGCTACACAATCGTTGAACGGTTCAAACAGTGCAACAGACCGTGCGTCTCTTAACAAAGAGTTCACACAGCTTACTGCAGAACTAAACAACATCGTAGACAACACTAAGTTCGGTGGTCAAAACCTTCTTAAAGGCGGCGGCTTCGGTGCAGGTGACGTAACATTCCAAATCGGTGCATCTTCTGCTGAAACATTGACTGTAAGCGCAAGCGCAGGTATCGGTGAAATCACTACTATTCTTGCTGATGCAGCAATTACAGATGGTATCGATGACGCGACTAAAGCAAAAGCAGCACTAGACAAAATCAGCGGCGCTGACGGTCTAGTAGAAAAAATTGGTAGCTCTCGTGCAGACTTCGGTGCGAACATCAACCGTCTTGAGCACACTATGGCTAACCTTGGTAACATGGTAGAAAACGTTACAGCATCTAAAGGTCGTATCATGGATACAGACTTTGCAGTAGAGTCTTCAAACATGACTAAGAACCAAATGTTGATGCAAGCAGGTACAACTGTTCTGTCTCAAACTAACCAGCTTCCAAGCATGGCAATGTCACTACTACGCTAATTACTTAGTTAATAGTGCGCTTAATTTAAATCGTCTTAATTATAAAGCCTTCCTATGGAAGGCTTTATTTTTATCTACGAATATAAATAGAGCTCGTATTATCTTTGTGAGATTCAGGCACTCTGAATCCGAACTTCAACATAATATTAAATAAAACCTTATTAAACAGTTCTAATTCTATCGTCTCTAATTTGCTTCCTATTTTACTATCTCTAAGTTCAGGAAAATTGAACTTAGCTTCCTTTAAGATACTAGCTATCTCATCAGAATTGATGCTCTGTTTACTTAATAGTTTTTTGTTAATGAACTCTTCATATGCACGAGCACACTTCATCAATCGTAACGCAAATTCATTCATAACTGACATTCTTTGAAACGTAAAAAATTTAATTTTTAGTGAGAACACTTGCACGTCACACTATCAAAAATAATATCAAAACGTAATTAATGTACTCTGTAAGAATTATCTGAATCAAGCTGAAGTAAAGGCTGAATATAACGTCTAATTAAAACATCTCTCCTAATTAGAACCGTCAATACAATTAAATATTTTCTTTGTTTAGGTCGCCTTTTCTTATAAGGAAATTACTTTTTCCATGGAGGAAGGCGGAACAAACAAGGTGGAAACACCACTTCCTCCCAAGAAAACAAAATAGCTTTAAACCTTTGTTTTAATTGAATTTAATATACGGCACGTATCTTGCCACTGATAATTAAACTAAGGCGTAGCATTCAAAGTATTCAAGCCAATAAGAGATGAGAGGAGCACACCTCATGAGTTCTTTAGACCCAGTAAAAATGGCAACCCAATTCGCACAATTGGACACAAACCCATTCAAAAACCGTTACCAAGCGCAAGCTAATGTGTACCAGTCACAACTGTCAGCTTTTAATAAAGTTGAAAGCGCACTACGTGATTTTCGTACTGCAATGAAAGAGATGAATAACAGCACAAACAGCATCATCAAAAACAGTGCGACACTCTCTCAAGAAGGTAACTTTACTGCAAACGCGGATGCTAAAGCGCTAACGGGTAACTATCAGATTTTTGTAGAAAAAGTGGCAACGGCGCATCAAGTATCTACAGGTATGCCTGCAGACCTTGAGGCAACGACAGAAGTACCAACAACTGGATCTTTAGAATTCACCATCAACGGTGAAACAATGACTCTAGACTTGTCCTCTGTTGATGTTAATGGTGACGGCACTGCAACGATCAGCGATTTAGCCAGTGCGATTAACAATCACACGGATAACCCTGGCGTTAACGCCACTCTAGTTCGCTCGAATGGTCAAACACACTTTATGCTATCGAGCACTGAGACTGGTGTCGAAAATAAGATCAACGTATCTGCATCGGGTACTGGCCAAGCGTGGTTTGAAGACGCCTTCACCAGCCTCAAGCAAATCAACGCTCCGCAAGATGCGGTTATGTGGCTAGGTGCAAAAGACTCAGGCCTGAAACTAACCAACGCAAGTAATACTTTTGAAGGTGTCATCGACGGTGTTGACATTACCGTATCTAAACCGCAAGCCGCGGGAGATTCGCCAATCGGTTTAAAAATTGGAGCTGATAGCGAAGGCACTAAAGAACAACTAGATAAGTTTGTGGAAACCTACAATGCCCTTGTTTCGACTATCGATCAGTACACCCAAATTGGCGGTGAAGATCAGAAACGCGGCGTGCTCGCTAGCGACTCGACATTGCGTTCTATTGAGAGTCAGTTAACGGGGTTAATCCGAGGTGAACACAATGGTATGCGCCTAAGCGAAATCGGCGTGAGCCTAGACCGCAACGGTAAAATGAAAGTTGATCAAGAAAAGTTCAAAGAAGCTCAACAAACAAACAGCGCAGGCTTAGAGGCGTTGTTTAATGGGGATGACGCTTTGCTAGATTCTCTTGACGCGATGGTAGAGCCTTTCTTGAAGTTCTCATCAGGTACCTTCAGCACGCGTAAAGACGCAATACAGTCAAGCTTAGACCGAATCAAAGATAAACAAACCAATTTAGAGCGTAAGTACGAAATGTCGTACAACCGCTATCTCAAACAATTCACTCAAATGAATTCAATTATGACCCAAATGAACCAAACCATGTCCATGTTTAATGCTCAAAAATAAGACATTTGGTTCCAAATTTAGGAGAAATATTCATGCTTATGGATTCTGGTTACGATTCGTACCAACAAGTCGATCTCGACGCTCAAGCGGCAGCAGCAAATCCACACCAATTAGTCATCATGTTAATCGATGGCCTACTCGATGAAGTTGAACGTATTCGCGGCCACCTAGCCGCAAATCGTTTGGCCGAGAAAGGGAATGGAATCAACAAATGCATGAACATCTTGATTGGACTAACAAGTGCTCTAGATGATGAAAACGGCGGTGAAATTGCGGAAAACCTACGCCAGCTTTATGACTTCTGCCAAGTCGAACTTTATTACGCTAGCGTGCAAAACGATGCAAATCGCTTGGTTAACGTTGAGCGTGTAATGGGTAACATTCGTGAAGGTTGGATGAATTTTGGACAACAAGCATAAAGTATCGCCAGAGCGATTCCGTCATTTATCTCAGCTCATCCAGTTCGCCGCAAAAACGGCCGATTGGCATGCGCTCAAGCGGTACGACTTGCAGTTGCGAGAGCTTTTGATCAGTCACAAGCCTTTTTTGAAAGATCCTAAGCTTGCACCTGAAATCCAGCGAGCGAAAACAGTGCACGCTAATGCCTTCGCAGTATTAGAGAAGTCGACCAACGAGTTGAAAAAAGAGATGAACATGGTCAATGACCATCAAGAACGCGCTATGGCCTATCAATTAGCAATGACCATGGAGCTAACTCAATGATCATACCTTCTTCAACTCAGCACTCGGGTAATTCGCCAGCTAACAATGAGGGTCACATCAAGCAAGCGAACTCGGTACACGGCTTTTCTCATGGTTTTAAATCAGGGAACAAGCAGAATGGTGAGCAAGACTTTAACTCTGCGTCAGCGGTACCGAGTTTTCACCTTACGGCCTCTACTTTGAACAGCGCAAACAAAGTACAAAGTCATGGTTTTGATACTGATGACCGCTCAGCTTCAGATCCGGATGCCAACTTGACCAGTACACTAGGGTTAACAGAATCGACTGATCTTGCAGCGCAAGCTCAAGCTTTAACCCAGGGTATGATTACCATGGCAGAGAAGCAGGCTGAGAAACTAGGAAAAGCGTCATCTTTAATGACTGCGAGCGAAGTTAAGTCTGTTACTCAAGATTCGTCTAACGCTATGTTAAACACATCATCAAAACAAGATGTGAAGCAAAGTCTGCCGACTTCATCGAGTTCGCGTTTGCCTATCTCCGGTGCTGAGTTTCAAACTCTTTTGAATCAACCTGTTCAAGGGCAACCAACCGCATCTCTACTTCAAGCACAAGCTCCTACAACACAATCTGCACATTCACCGGTTGCGACGAGTCATGTTCAAGCTCAAGGCTCTGAGTGGGCAGCGGTGCGTGTTGATACCACTGCCGGAAAGTGGGGGGAGCAAATGATGCAAGTTTTACATGATCGCGTGACGCTCCAAGCTCAACAAAATGTACAAGAAGCAAAAATCCGCCTAGACCCACCAGACTTAGGGAAATTGGATTTACTTGTACGTGTTGAAGGTGACCGATTGAGTGTCCACATCAACGCCAATGCCGCAGCAACACGAGAAGCTTTAATGCAAGTTTCGGAACGATTGCGTACTGAGTTACAAGAGCAAAACTTCGTTCATGTCGATGTCAATGTTGGCTCTGATCAAAACCAAGGTCGAAATGACCCACACGCAAACGAAGAAGACACCAATATTTTCGCCGCACGAGAATCTGGTGCATTCCAAACCACGACAACAACTAACTATTCAGAACACTGGCTAAGCACTCAAGCTTAGTGAATCTTCGAGGAAAAAGGTTATGACCAAACAACAAATGATCGCCCTGTTTATCGCCATGATCATCACCAGTGCCCTCGTTTCGGCCGTCACAATTATGGGCGGAATCTGGTACTTAAACAAACACGCTCAAGAGTCACCTGACTCTGGTTCACTGATCGAAGACTCTCCACTGTCTTTTTTGGTCACAGAACAACCGACAAGTAAAGGTCCTAGCTTCCATCCTTTGGACAAAGTCGTTTTGACCGTTAAAGGCAAGAAACAGACTCACTTTGTGATGCTAGAACTGGCAATTGAGACACGCCGCCCAGAGCGTATCAAAGAGATCGATGAATACATGCCTATGGTACAAAACTCTCTATTAAAACTGTTTAGCGACAAAACGTTTGATCAGTTACAGCAAGCGGGTGCCATCGATATTCTGCAAGACGAAGTGAAGCAAACGCTTCTACTCGCTTTTGCTAAAACAGACATCGTCCGAGAAATCGACGATGTTTTGTTGACTAAATATGTTGTGCAATAACGGAGCACAACCATGTTAGACATGAATGTACAAGACACTTACACCACAGAAGAGGAAGTGACAACACCGTCACGACCAATTGATGAAAACGCATTGCTACAACGTCATCAGGTCATGGTAAAACGCGTAGTTAACCAGCTGCGCGTTCATGCCACTTCTCACTGTAGTATTGAAGATATGCAGCAGATAGGCCTTATCGCTCTAGTCGAGGCTGGACGCCGATATGGCGATGTTGACGATCCTCACTTTCCTGCTTTCGCCGTTTGTCGAGTTCGGGGAGCTATTTTAGACGAATTACGCCGACTAGATTGGCGTTCACGTAAGACTCGTCAACAAGCCCACGAGCTCAACGACGTGACTCGAGATCTCACTCGAACGTTAGGTCGAATGCCAACGGATGCCGAAATCATCCAGGCTTTAGGGACGAATGAGCAAGATTATTACAACCGCCAAAATGCCGCTCTCGCAGGCGAGATGCAAAGCCTTGACCAACTGATGGAGAGCAGCGGTGATAGCTACATTGGCGGGCAATACGATGGCATGGAACATGAACATATTCGTCGTAGTTTAGACAGTGCTTTGGGTAAATTACCTAAGCGCGATCAACTGCTCCTGACTCTGTTCTATCAACATGAACTCAACTTACACGAAATAGCTCTGGTATTGGATCTGACACCACCTCGTATATGTCAGCTTCACAAACAAGCGCTGAAACAACTCAACCAATTAATGTCCTCTTAGGAGTCACAAGATGCAAAAGTTTTTTGGAGTGCTCACTATCCTGGTGTGCGTCTTCGGTGGATATATGTGGGCCGGTGGTAGCTTAGGTGCTATCTGGCAGCCAGCCGAATTCCTTATCATTATTGGCGCCGCTGCTGGTTCTTTGATCATCGGTAATCCGCCTCATGTACTGAAAGAAATGCGTCGCCAAGTGCCAGCGACCATTAAAGGTCCAACAGAAGAGCATGAGTACTACATGGAATTAATGGCACTACTCAACAACTTGCTAGAGACAGCGAGAAACCGCGGATACAAGTTTCTGGATTCTCATATTGAGGCTCCGGAGCAAAGCTCTATGTTCCTCGCTTACCCGACGATCGCAGAAGATCATCGCCTAATTTCTTTCATTACTGACAATTTACGTTTAATGGCAATGGGACAGATGTCGCCTCATGAATTAGAGGGACTGCTAGAGCAAGAAATCGAAGCAATACAGAACGAAATGCTTTTACCTTCACGCTCACTACAGCGTACAGCTGAAGCACTACCTGGCTTCGGTATTCTTGCAGCAGTTGGTGGCATCATTATCACCATGCAAGCTATTGATGGCTCAATCGCTATGATTGGTTATCACGTTGCGGCAGCTCTCGTTGGTACATTCATTGGTATTTTCGGTTGTTACTGTGGCTTAGATCCACTAAGTAACGCCATGGCTCAGCGAGTAAAACGTAATATGACTGCTTTTGAGTGCGTTCGTGCAACCTTGGTTGCCTACGTAGCGAAAAAGCCGACATTGCTCGCCATTGACGCTGGTCGTAAACATATTCAGCTAGACATCAAACCAACATTCAACCAAATGGAGAAGTGGTTAGCTGAACAGGAGGGATAATGCAAAAACAAGAGCATGTAGTGTTCAAACGTGCCAAAGTATACAGCCATGATGAGTCGTCTCATGGCGGCGCGTGGAAAGTCGCGTTTGCTGACTTCATGATCGCCCTAATGGCGCTGTTTCTTGTACTTTGGGTTATGCAGGTGGTAGACAAAGAAGAGCGTAAAGCGATTGTTGCCCACTTGCATAGTTCAAGCGTATTCGACAAGAGTTACGGCAACCCATTTGATACGTCACAAAGTATTTCTCCTATCGACTTGGCACAGGACTCTTCTGTGCCAAGTAAACACAACTCCAACCATGTAGTAAGCTCTTACTTTAAAGGTGATGGGGATGGACCAGAAATTGATTCTTTGATTCCTGGTAACTTCGATACTCAAGAGCAACTTGCCGCACTAGCAAAAGTAATTGAGCAAATGACTGCCCAAATTAATGCGCAGGGAAATGTAAACGTCACGGTGACACCACAAGGTTTGCGTATCGTCCTTCAAGATGATTACAAACAGCATATGTTCAGCCGTGGTGGTGCAGAACTTACTCCTTTTTTTGAAGATTTACTGCTCGCACTAGCACCTGTATTTCATCGTGTTAACAACCCTCTGATCATCAGCGGACACACAGATGCAATTCCATTTAAAAAGCGTTTTGGTCGTCAATCTAACTGGGCGTTATCAGCCTCTCGAGCAGACGTAGCAAGAAATACGTTAGTTGAAGGCGGTATGCCGGACGATAGAGTAATGCAGGTAACGGGTATGTCAGATAGAGCGCTGCTTAATCCTGATGAGCCAGATTCTAGCGAAAACCGTCGTATTGAGCTGTTTGTTTTAACGACTCCTGCCGCTAAAGTGCTTGAAACCCTTTTTGGCAACCACCAAGAAAGTGAACTGCAAAAAGCGAAAGATAAGGCTGAATTTAACCAACCAGTCATTCGTCAAGAAGTCATCAATTACTCCGGCGATACCGCCACCAGCGAAGTAAAAATTCAAGAATTATAATCTTAAAAGGTCACCACTCTGATGGTGACCTCTCTAACCAAAGCCTCTGTTACTGTGACTTTTTAGTTGAGTTCTATATGCACATAACATCATCCGAAAAAAGAAAAAGCGACTTACTGAAGAAAGCCTTTTTATGGCTCATTGTCTTCGATTACCTTTTATTGGCGTTTTTCTTAACTCAGCTATCAAGTATGACACTAAACAGCGGAACCATGATCAGCTTGTTACTTGTTGTTTATAACGTCTTACTTGTTTCGCTATGTTTTCAACGAACCAACAAGCAGGACTCTTACATTATCTACCCTGTTTTGTCCGCAACGTTATTAGCATTTGTCTGCTTTCTTTACTTCTTTTTTTTAATTTAGCTCCCCGACTCGACCATTGATTTTATTTTTACTGCTTTTTCGAAGTGGTCGAGCTGATGAGTCTGAATCCACCACGTAGCCGCTTCCATCAACAGCTCTGGGTCGTCATTTTTATTAGCGAAAAACGCATAAAATGAGAGACCAACCAATTCACCTTTACTCGCGATCTTTTTGTCACAGACCTCTATAATTTTGTCTCTCAGCGAAGCTCTCATTTCTAACCCCTTAACCTAGTACATACTCACTAACTATACGGTTGAAAGAAATCAAATCAAACGAGCCTTTAATTTCAAAACGCACTCTTCCCACCTCACTCATGAAGAACTCGATTTCACAATCCAAATCAAAAGTACCAGAGGTCTCGATAGAAAATGCATTGATCTTACTGTAAGGCAAAGAAGTGTAATCCACTTTTGAGCCGGTAATCCCTTGCACATTTGCCGCTATCACTCGCTTGTTCGTAAACACCACTTGGTCACGAACTGTTTTAAAAGCAGCGAAAATAGTCTCACCATCAATCAAGAACTTAAGGAAGTCTTCTCTGGCATTAGAAACGTCAATCGGCTTAAGCTTAAATACAGAGGAATTGTCGAAATCAATCATAATTAATCCTTTGAGTGGGCGTTAGAACGAATTATCAACGTATCAGATAGCACCACTTTTGCCTACTCGCAACGCACGTTTCTGCTTGATTCGCCCAACAACGAAGCGTCACTCACTTCCACCCTTGCATCCATTGCTCAGAGTCTTTTAGGTCTTGCCAGTTCATCTCTTGGTCGCGTTTACTCATGACTGCCTCGATGACACATCTCACAACGTTACCATCTTCATCTAGTTCCATTTCCGTCACGACAAAATGCTTCTCTTTGTTTTTAGGTGAAATTGCCGTCCATTTACTGTGCAATAGTTTCTTAGGGTGGATTCTGTTCATCGCATTGTACCAATTTAACTACCATGTTGATGTATACGACTGAATACCAAGAGAGAATCAGATTTTGTTTTTGCAAACCGACAAAAGATAAAACCGCAAAAGAGATCACTCCCTTTCGCGGCTCTAACTACAATCCGACTAGGTCTTCTGACCATTCAATCGAGGATTTAAGTACTGACTTTGTAGCAACTGTAACCCTTTACCGACCAGAACAATCACTATCGCGCCAATCAGGACAGGCGTGAAGAGAAAACTCCATCCCTGCCCAGACGCCATGATCAAAATTGGATTTGCACCCGCAGGTGGATGAGTGGTCTTCGTAATCAGCATCGCAGACACACCCAGCCCCGTCGCAATCGCGAGCGTGACCGGCGTGACGTCAACATACTGGCTAAACGCAATACCGATAGAGGCCGTGATGAAGTGACCAATGATCACGTTTTTGGGTTGAGCAAGAGGGCTGCCTGGCACCCCAAACACCAGTACTGCGGTAGCACCAAATGGTGCCATCAGGAGTACTACCTCAGTAAGAGATACCTCGGCGTAAGACAACACACCAATAGCCAGCGTAGCGCCAAGTCCGGCAACCAACGATAAAATTAAATTATTCATAAACACCTCAAAAGTAGACCAAATTGTCTACAAAATAAAATAGACAAACCTGTCTACCTTTGTCAATATGTGTTTATGGAACTTTTTGAGGACGTAGTTATGAACAAAAAGAAACAGTTATTGATCGACACAGCTTTGTCACTGTTTTACAAACAAGGCATCAACTCTATTGGCATCAATGAAGTTCTCAATGTTTCCGGCGTGGCTAAACGCACGCTATATAACCATTTTGAGAGCAAAGAAGCGCTTATCATCGCCGCATTAGAACAACGCCACCAAATATTTATGGAATGGTTGGAGGAAAAGCTTTCTTCAGCACAAACGTGCGCGGAGGTGATCGATCAGTTATTTACTGCACTCAACGGCTGGTTTCATGGCTCTGAAGAAAAATTGGGCGAGTTTCGCGGTTGCTTTTTCATCAATACGTCCGCGGAATTCAGTGACGACAGTGGCGAGATCGCAACGTATTGCCGCTACCATAAGCAGCAAGTCAGAGAGCTAATTCAACGCTATCTCAAATCAGACAACGCTGCATTACTCGATGCCATTTGCATCATGAAAGAGGGCGCGATCACTACCGCTTACATGACGAAAGAGTACGACAACGTCACGAAAAAATGCGTGACCATTTTGCACAAGCTGTAATGCGGTCAGGTATAGTCATTTGCGGATTAAGTATTCAAACGAAAGGCACCAATCGGTGCCTTTTGTTTTACTTAGTGAGTGTACTTACAGTTCGTGCTCAGTACGTGCGATGATGTCGTCTTGCGCATCTGGTGATAGTGCAGTGAAGAAGGCTGAGTAGCCTGCGACTCGCACAACAAGATCACGATATTGTTCAGGGTTCTTCTTCGCAGCTAGCAAGGTCTCACGAGAGACGATGTTGTACTGCACGTGCCAACCTTTGTGGTGGTTGAAGAAGGTGCGAATCAACATAGAAAGCTTGAGCTTATCCCCTTCAGACTCAACCGCTGCCGGGCTTAACTTCTGGTTAAGCAGCACGCCACCAAGGATCTTATTCGCTTGAATCTTACCAACCGAGTTGTACACAGCCGTTGGACCTAAAC
The DNA here is from genome assembly GCF_033340495.1 of Vibrio sp. 1249-1. NCBI lineage: Bacteria > Pseudomonadati > Pseudomonadota > Gammaproteobacteria > Vibrionales > Vibrionaceae > Vibrio > Vibrio sp. 1249-1. Next base: position 325,538 of record NZ_JAWOWJ010000003.1, on the reverse strand, counting down.
GGTCTGAGCCAGATGACGGGCTTGCACCTTCAGCTAACGGCGTTTTCGCTTTACGACCATCTGGCGTTGCCATGGTTGAAGCACCGAATGGGACGTTTGCCGAAATACTTGATGTACCTGCGTAGTAACCGCCGCCAATTGGACCACGCCCATGACGCGTATTAACGAACTGCTCTAGCTCATCAATGTACACTTGGTAAGCGTCTGCCAGTAGTTGGTCTACTGCGTCATCATCATTACCGTATTTTGGTGCAAAGTTGATAAGACGTTGGCGAAGCTGCTCGTTCTCCATGCCGTCGAAATCTTCTGCCAATGCTTTTGCTAGCTGTTGTTGTGAGATAAAGGGCTGAGTGATTTGCGCGTCATCGAAAACAAGGTGCTTGATGGCAGCTAGGCTGTTACCCAAGTTTGCGATACCGACTTGCAAACCAGATACCCAGTCGTATTTAGCGCCGCCTTCTTTCACGGTTTTACCGCGAGCCAAACAGTCATCCACCAGCGTTGAACAGAAGATGTCTTGTGCCTGCTGTTCAAGCACACAGTCAACTACCGTATCAACCTCAATCGATTTACGGGTGTAGTAGCGGATTTGCTCAGCCCAAGAAGCCGTCACTTGCTCAAAGTTCTCAAAGTTACCTTTTGCTAATGACTTATCGTGCGGCAAGAAGGCTTTACCCGTTGTTGCATCCACACCTTCGTTCAATGAAGCGAGCAGGATACGAGCGAAGTTAATGAAGCTCATGCCCGTACAACGGTAACCCCATTTGCCCGGAACCGCCGTCTCGATACAGCCGATAGAGGCGTAGTTGTAAGCATCTTCTTTCTCTACACCAAGCTTGATGAATTCAGGAATAACAATTTCATCGTTGTTGAACGCAGGCATACCGAAGCCGCATTTAATCACTTCGATACAACCCATTAAGAACTCTTGGTTCAAACCTTCGTGGTAGCGCACACTCAAGTTAGGTTGCGTCGAACGTAACTGGCCACAAGATTCCAGAATCGCCCAAGAAAGGGGATTCACTGCGTCTTCAGGCTCACCCTTTTCATTCAACTTCTGACCGCCGATACACACATTTTGGTACAGCGGAGAACCTGCGGAGGCTTTTGAGTGCGCGCCAGAGCGAATCTTGTTTACTTCAAGCAGCTTCAACCAGCAGCTTTGTAATAGCTCTAGTGCAAAGTCTTTTTCAATCGCGCCGTTTTCGATATCGCGAACATAAAATTCGTTTAGGAATTGGTCCATACGACCGAAAGAAACCGAGTGACCATTCGATTCGATTTGTAGCATCAACTGAACGAAATAGCTCAACTGCAGTGCTTGCCAGAAGTTTTCTGGTGCGTGGCTCGCGACATGACGACAGTTTGCCGCAATGCTTTCTAACTCAGCTTTGCGCAGCGGGCGTGTCTCTTCTAGCGCCATTTTTGACGCCAATTCAGCGTAGCTCACTATGTGATCTTGAATCGCAAGCAGTACGATTTCGACCGATTTGTAGAACTGCTCTTTCTTCAAGCCTTCAAAGGTCGAAACATCATTGTTAGCACGGTGCTGACGAACATCCTCTAACAAACCGTTCATGCCTAGCTTCAAGATTTTCTCGTTGTCCACCGCAAGGTGCGCGTCACCCGAAGTCATGTTGCCTTCGGCTTTAATGATGGTGCTGGCTAAGATTTCTTGCTGCTCATCAGTAAACAAGCCATAACAACGGTCTTGAACGGTTTTGCCACGCCAGTACGGTGTGATGCTGTGGATGCTTTGTTTATCTTCTTCAGTGACCGCAAAGCCTGCACCAGGACGGTCGGCTAGCTCATCAATTTCCGCTTCAATCCAACGTACAGTGTATTCCGGGAAAATAGGCGCAGCGCGTACTTTGCTCGCTTGGTTACCGACGATTAACTCATCATGCTTAATCCAAATCGTACGAGTGCGTAAGTGCTCTTGCAGTGCTAGCGCACGTTGGACAATTACAGGTTTGTCTTCGTTCGCTTGATAAGCACGAGTGTATGCCTCTGCACGCTCGGTACAGACAGGTGGCGTTACGATATTTACCAGTGCCGATTTGTGCGCTTTGATACGCTCAGGAAGGTAATTCAGGTCCATAGTTAACCTCTTACAATCACGTTAAGTTGGGTGTTTTCGCTTGCGTATTGCATGGCGCTTTCTAGCAGTTCTGGTTTGTTTAATGGCTTGTCAGAACACTCGTAAGGCATATCGAGCAAACGGTATTTATTGATGCCGAGCGTGTGGTACGGCAGCAAGTGAAGTTCTTGGCAGCTCTCTAGTGAAGCCGCAAAATCGATGATGTCTTTCAACTCTTCGATGGTGTCATTGAACCCCGGCACAACGGGAACGCGAATCACAATGCGTTTCGCGATAGGTGCCAGTTTTCGGAAATTGTCTTTGATGCGTTTTAGTGAACCTTTCGCCCAGCTAAGAAACTTTTCTTCGTCGGTATGTTTTAAATCCGCCAACCAGCAATCAATATGCGGCGCGGCTTTTTCGACGTACTTCCACGGCACATGCATGCACGATTCAATAGCGGTAGAGACTTGGTTGTCATGCAGACGCTGCGCGAGTTCTGCCACCAAATCCGCTTGCATGAGAGGCTCACCACCGGAGAAGGTCACGCCACCTTGGCTTTGGTCGTAGAAAGGTTTGTCCTTCATCAAGGTGTCGAACAGCATGTCTGATTTTGCTTCTTCACCGCAGACGGTCAGTGCTTGCGTAGGACAGACGTTTCGCAGCGCGATCAGTTGGTCTTCTTTGATGGCTTTGCGATTGATGATGATCTGGTTGTCGATGCGTTGAATACCATCGTTCACCGTTTCACTACCCGCAGTAGATTGAGTTGTAGCTTGATAAGCAGAAACGCACAGCTGGCAATCTTCCATGCAGCTTCGCTGATCAAACAACAGTGAATGCTTTTCGCTGCGGCTTTCTGGGTTTTGACACCAAGGGCAAGACAAGCTGCATCCTTTAAGAAAAAGAATGGAACGAATGCCATCGCCATCATGGGTAGAGAATCGTTGGATATTGAAATACATCTCTGCTTGCCTCTTGGTCTGTGCTACCGCTGTGTACTTAATCCGTTTCTTGCTGGTTAAGTTTTATCAGCGGCTTTTCTTTGTTCGAACTGAAAGCTTCATTTGAGCGTTTACAAGTTTCACTTAACTTTCATTTAATGAAATTATTATAGTTTCAAATGAAATTTCAATTGATCAAAATCAAGATCTCGTTCGATTGTCAGATCTATAGTGATCCCATCATCAAAACGAAGATTTTGTTTAAGGTAGAAACCATGATCGAACTTTATTTAGATACTGCTGATGTGGCAGAAGTAAAACGCTTTAACCAGTGCCTACCGCTAAAAGGCGTGACGACAAACCCAAGCATTTTGGCGAAGTCAAAGCAGGGACTGAATGAAACCCTAGCAGGTATGCAAGAAGCACTTGGCGGGACACCTCGCTTTCATGCTCAAGTCGTGAGTTCAACCGTCGAAGGCATGCTGGCAGAAGCGCGCCAACTGAATGAATTGCCTTACGATATGGTGGTAAAAGTGCCAGCAACAGAAACGGGCTTAGCAGCAATTAAGCTAATGAAAGAAGAGGGAATTCAGGTTCTTGCTACCGCTATCTATTCAGCTCAACAAGGCTTCCTTGCAGCACTGTGCGGTGCAGACTACCTAGCACCTTACGTAAACCGCATTGATGCGATGAACGGCAACGGTGTTGAAGTGGTCGCGGATCTTCAATTGTTGCTCGATCAAAACCAACTACCAGCGAAGATTTTGGCAGCCAGCTTCAAGAACACTCAACAAGCGATGGAGGTGATGAAACTGGGCATCGAAGCCATTACATTGCCAACCGATGTGGCGGCACAAATGTTCGCACATCCAGCAGTAAAACCGGCGGTTGAGCAGTTCGATAAAGACTGGAGAGAGACGTTCGGCGAGAAACTTTCATTTGAAAGTTAATTAAAAGTAAGAACTCAATATCTTAGTCAATAATAAGGGAATCTTAACTCACCCTGTGCGCCGGTGAGTTAAGATTCCCTTTTTGTATTTCATATAAAGAGGCGAGGTTTACAGCCGTTCTCTATTGGTCAGTGACCAAAGGTACACGCGTTTGAGTAAACTGATTTTGAGCCTCTTACGAATACCTCGTTTGGAATGGCGGAGTCGGTTTGGTAGCACAATGGCTCTCATCTCGGTTTTCATTTCTTTTCCATCCCCCAACACAGTAGACCTCCGATACAGTAAGCCAGCAGATCTTTCCAATCAAATGTGGCGCCCAAAATCACAGCCAGAGGCGATGAAGATTCGATACCAAGCCAAACCGCGACCTGTAACAATTGCCCTAACTCAACAGCGAACGCAATCAACACCACCAATGAAACCAGCCAGTTAACGGGCATAGAGAACATACTTGCAAGAAAGTAGTAGAGCCAAACCACAACGAGAACATCACCAAATGTCGGACGAATAAAGCTGTCTCGAACATAGAGTGCAATAACGACCAATGCGATAAAACACACCAAGCTTTTCAGTCCATTTTTTGCAGAAAATCGCAGGTGGATAGCGGATGTCTCTTCCACCATATCACTTGGCTGACCAGTGAGAATTGCTCGTTTAAACATCTTCATGATTCGCCTTTGCGCTTTCTTCTGCTTTCTTATTTCGTGCGTACCAGTCGATGTTGCGTGTAATAACCATAGTGAAGCTCAAAATCGCGAAACACAGCAATGCCCCCATAACCAATGCGTAGCTTTCTGCTTGTAGCAAGCCAAACAGTAATCCGTAGAGAGTGAGCAAACACGCTCCGAATATCGCGCCGTGCTTGGTGTTGCTCAACATACCGCTCACGTACACACTTAAAAGCCCCGTCGATGCGACTGCCGACACCACATACGCCCAGTTAAAGCCTAGGTGTTCACTCATCGAAATCAGCAACAGATAGAAAAGCGCTAAAGCCAGACCAATAAAGCCGTATTGCACTGGGTGAACCGGACGCGCTTGGAACAGCTCCAGTAAGAAGAAACTCGCAAATACTAATGTGATAACCAACAGTGAATAGTTCACAGCTCGGTGAGACTTCAAATAGTGGTCAACGGGGTCAATCAAATCTACGCCCATTTGTCGCTGTTCAAGCTCGTGACACGCATGATTCGATGACAAACAGCTTTGGAACAGCTGCGCGATATTGGTAGAGAAGTTATTGCTCGCCCACTGTGCATTAAATCCATCTTCAGATACCTCTGACGACACCGGTAAGTAATCACCGATAAAGCTTGGATGCGCCCATTTTGAAGAGAGCTCAACCGTTGTTTGACTGCCGATTGGTGTGACTTGAAGCTGCCCCATCCCTTGCAACAAGAAGTTAAGATCGAATGCCAAAGGTTGTTCTGCGTTTAGGTCTGCAAGTGTCAGAGTACTGTGGAAGCCTTGTGGTAACTGATTTAACCCCGTTCCCGGTGCGACTTCGATATCAGAGCTCGCCATGGTCATGTCATCCAAACGAATTAATCCGCGGCTGTCTTCAATGCCAACCACTAGGCTCATGTTGTCAATATCAAGCCCATGCAACGCCGCGAGATCGTCTGCATCGAAAGTGCCTTTCAGTGCCACTTGTGCTTTGTATAAACGCGCACGGTAAATGCCTCGGTACTTTTCAAAACTGTCCAGATTCGCGCTCATATCAAAAGTGCTAGGTAAAAGAAATTTACGACGCTCTTTAATCTGTACTTTGTCATCTCGGTAACTGGTTTCGGTGTAGTTAACCATGATGAATGGACCAATGATGCGCTGCTCGCCGCTGCTACTGCGTGCGATGTCGTTTCTGACTTCATCTTGGCGATATGAGCGTTCTGAGATCAGCCCTGTGACCATTGAAAGCGGGATTTGCAGTAAGACAAACAAAAACAGCACGAAGGCGAACTTCGTGCCGAGTTGGTTATTGAGGATCTTTTTCATGTTTCATTCTCCATTTGCTGATGGAAGTAATCTAAATCAGCAATTTGGAGAACGAATGGAGCTAATGTGGAGTTTCTATGGAGTTGGTAAAATCAGGGTCACTTTCACGCCAGAATCGACGTTTTCGACTTGTAACTGACCTTTGTGCAGCTTGATCACTTGCTCAACAAAATTCAGCCCGAGCCCAGTGCTCTTAACGCCATTTTCCCGAGCGAGGGAGTAGAAGCGTTCCGTCAAACGCGACATCGCGTAGTCGGGAATGTGAGGACCTGAATTGAAAATCGACAGGCACATTTTCTCTTTCGCGACCTCAGCTTTCCATTCAATGCATCCCTCCGAATCAACAAAATCCAGCGCATTGTCCATCAAGTTAAAAACGGCTTGTTTCAGTAAGAAGGCATCACCAAGCACGGCGAGATGGTCATCAATTTGGATGTTGGCAATCACCGACTTTGCACTCAAGCGCGCATCCGCCGATTCAACCACTTCATTGACCATTTGTTTTAGCGAGATAGCTTCGACTTGCTCTAGCTCGGGGCGCTTTTCAAGACGAGCCAGTTCGAGCAACTTATCAATCAATGACTGCATGCGGTCGCTTTCTCGCTCAATGTTGCCAGCAAAGCGCGTGACCTTTTCTGCAGGCAACGGCATTTGCAATATTTCACTCGCGCCTTTAATCGCTGATAACGGGCTTTTCAGCTCATGAGTCAGCGTCTGTACGTACTCTTCCACATATTGTTTACCATCGAGTTGATTGCGCATCTTCTCTAATGCGTCGCTTAGCGTGCCGTACTCATAAAAGATACGAAATGTCGGCTTAGAGACCTTTTCACCTTCACCCATTTTGGTCGCGTAGTCTTCTAGCTTGTTCAGTGCTGAGTGAATTCGCCAAGCAAACAATGCCCCTGCCAATAGCACTAAACCACTCATCCACACCATCCAAAACAGCACATTGCGTTTAGAAAGATCGATGAAGGGTTGTACTGAGCGATTGGATTTTGCCACCGTCACGCTGCCAATGATTTCACCTTTGTGGTAAATGGGCGCAGCCACGTGCATAACGGTTGAGAGCGGATCTTTAGGGTCTTCGATGGTACTGCGCGCGCCGTATTGACCACGCAACGTGAGATATACATCGTTCCATTGCGAGTAGTCTTTGCCTACGTCTTGCTGCCAAGAATCCGCAATCACAATGCCTTGTTTATCGGTAATGTAAATTCGATGGTTAATCGCTTTTTTGCCAATTTCCCAAATGCGCGCTTGAGGCTCTCGCTGCCCATAAGCCGCTAGTAGTTTGGAGAAGCGACTTTCAGACAACTTTCCGTTCGCAACATCTTCTTCTGCCAATACTGCAAGCAAGTTCGCCATATCCACCAGCGTCTCTTCGGTGGTTTGACGCACGGTTGGCTTAAGTTCTTGGACGACCGTTTTGCTCACCATGTAAGCCGTCATTCCGACTAAGATGAAGTAGAGAAAAAACAGTCTGAGTCCAAGAGGGATCTTCGGCCAGCGATTCATCATTCACCTTTAATGCAGTAAAAGTAACCAAAGCCACGCTTGGTACAGATGCGTTCAGACATCTCAAACGGCTTCAACTTATGGCGAATGGCTTTGATGTGGGTATCAATATTGCGCTCGTACGCAGCTTCCGGCGCCATGTCAGCAGCGACCATAAGTTGCTCTCGGCTCAATACATTGGAAGAGACAGAAATCAGTTTATCGAGAATCTTAAATTCGACCGCAGTTAACCCAAGCATTTGCCCGCCAACACCGTAGTCGAAGTTCTGCGCAACTAAATCATGGTTCAAATGAGGTTGTTCTGGAACAGCTACAGGCTCTGGTTTGTCCTCCATCATTGGCGCTTTAGCTTTGATTCGAAGTTTAATGCGAGCCAACATTTCGCGCGGGCTAAATGGCTTAGTCACGTAATCATCCGCGCCAATTTCCAAACCGACTACGCGATCAATTTCATCGCTTCTTGCGGTGAGAAAGATTATGGGAATATCAGAAAACTCACGGATGGTTTTGCATAATTCAAAACCATTGCCATCCGGTAAGCCTACGTCTAAGACAAGTAACGCTGCGGAGTTGTGCTGCAAAAAAGCTAAGCCCTCTCCTGCTGTTGTAAACCACTCTGCGTGGTAGCCATCCATCTCTAATACATGAATCAGGTTCTCTGCGATAGCAGATTCATCCTCGATAATAAGGACGGTGGGTTGTTCGCTCAATGTCTTAGCCTCATTGACGGTGTTTATCTTTATGTTGGTATTATCACTTAATTTGGAGCCAAGGCTAGTGGATTGATGCAGCAAAGGCGCAGTTCGTGGATAATACTAATCAAACACACTTCTATTCAGCATAATAAATTTATCACTTAGATTAATGGGTCACCACAATTGTGAATACAATGATTTCAACCATTGATATGAACAGTGTTCATTTTAAACTCAAGTTATCAATTCGATTTTATTTAAAGGACAGTCACTGATGAAAAGAGCGCTAATCCCCCTGGCTTTACTGACTTTGCTCTCAGGTTGCGCCAGCATGTCTCCGGATGAGTGCAAAACGGCAAACTGGTACAACGTAGGTTATCAAGATGGCCGAGATGGCAACGATCCAAACATTATCAATAGCTATACCGAAGACTGTGGTGAAGCGGGTGTGACACCCGACCGAGCGAAATGGAAAGAAGGCTTTGATAAAGGCACTATCCAATATTGCTCACCAGACAATGGGTACACTGTCGGTATCGAAGGCAAAGAATATTACGGTGTATGCAGCAGCAAAGAGTTTATTGAGAACTACCAGTTAGGTCATCAAGAATATCAACGCCAGCAACGCATCCAACAAATCGATACTGAAATCTCGGTCATCGATAATCAGCTTGATGGCAATCCAGACAAAGATAATGCCAAGAGACTGAAAGAGAAGAGAAAGCGATTGGCTGACGAGCGTTCAAGCCTCTTGTCGCCAACCATCAACTTGAATCTGAATTTCTAAATCGATTGGATTTAGCTTCTAAAAATTCATGGCCCTAACTCAGTTCTAGGGTCATGAATTGACTGTTCGGATCGAGTTCGTAATCCCCGAACGGCTCGCAGTACACAAAGCCATGCTTTTCATACAACAGGCGCGCTGGTTTAAAAAACTCCATCGAGCCCGTTTCTAAACTCAAGCGCTGCAAACCTTTTTGCTTCGCTTGCTCAATCACATGAATCAATAATTGAGATGCCACACCTTGGTTTCTTGCCGTAAGCGTGGTGCGCATGGATTTCAGCTCCGCGTGTTGGTCATCCAACTCTTTAATCGCTGCACACCCAAGCAGTTGCTCACCTTTCCATCCGGTCCAAAATGTCACTTCTGGCGCTTTGAGCTTATCTAAATCTAACGCATGCACGCTTTCTGGTGGTGACGTGGCGTACATGTCCTGTAAATGTCCTTCCAACAGCGCTATCACTTGCAGCCGTTCTAAATTGTCGATTTCAATCCTCATCTTTCCATCCTTGGTTTTTCCTAGCTAAAGCGGCTGTCTCATAATGTGTTGCGGTCCAACGGGGCCGCCGTGGTAAAGCTCATTGGTATCTTCAAACCCTGATTTTAAATAGCACTGATAAGCGGGTATGTTGCGGCAATTCACAGTGAGATAAAGCGCATCAAACTCGGGATAATGGCGTTTGGCGAAATCGGCAAACTGTTGAATGGCTTGCTTGGCGATGCCTTTGCCTTGATGACGGTGATCCACCAGCAAAGCACGTACGCCTAAACTGTTTTTCGGGCAAAAATCGTATTTCTCGCTGTAAGCAGCATCAAATAGAAAAAAGCCAACCACATCATCGTCTGTCAAAATCAGATGCGGAAGTTCTGTAGGTTCAAGACGCGTAAGCATTTCACCCACATCCGCGACCGTAAACTGCGATTGCTCTTCTAGCACACTAAGTTCGCAAGTTTGTTCATGTCGCTCAGGCGAATACTTTTCAATGGTAATCATAATCTTCCTTGTTGTTTTTATGCTCAATTCATACAGGGTATGTCGTAAATAGAAATACCTGGTGTCGTATTTCCCACTCGCAGGCAAACGTTTAGCACTCTATTATCCTCGCCATTCGATAGAGAGGTTTCCATGTCCCGTTTTTTACTTTGCAGTTTTGCACTCGTCTTACTCTACCCTACTGCCATTGATTTGTATCTTGTTGGTTTGCCTCAAATTGCGTCAGATCTCAACGCCAGTGAATCTCAGTTGCATATTGCGTTTTCGATCTATTTAGCTGGCATGGCTACCACGATGTTATTCGCGGGAAAAATTGCAGACTCTGTGGGACGAAAGCCTGTTGCCGTCGTCGGCGCGATGATCTTCGTGCTCGCATCTTTTCTCGGCGGGATGGCTGAACAACCAAACACTTTCTTGATTGCTCGCTTTTGCCAAGGCGTCGGTGCTGGATCTTGCTATGTCGTCGCGTTCGCGATTTTACGCGACACGTTAGACGATGAACGCCGCGCGAAAGTATTGTCGATGCTCAATGGCATCACCTGTATCATTCCAGTGATCGCACCCGTGATTGGTCACTTGATTATGCTGAAATTTCCTTGGCCGAGTTTGTTTACCACAATGGCAGGAATGGGCATTCTCGTCAGTGTATTGGCCATTTTTGTTCTCAAGGAATCACTACCCAGCCAACAAGGTGAAGAACAGACAGCGCCAGAGAGCCATCAAGAGACTTTCTTCGAGCGATTTTTTATCAGTAGGCTGATCATTACTGCACTTGGAGTGACCACCATTCTGACCTTTGTTACCGCTTCACCAATTGTCGTGATGAGCATGCTTGGTTTTGATCGCGGCGGCTATTCTTCCATCATGGCAGGGACTGCGACGATCAGTATGTTGATTTCGTTCTCGGCGCCATTGGCATTGGGGATTTTTAAGCAGCGAACCTTAATGATCACCTCTCAAGTATTGCTCGCTTGTGCAGGCATCGTGCTCAGTGCTGCCCATTTCCATGATGGACAATCTCTTTACTATGTATTCGGACTTGGGCTGATTTGCGCTGGTTTCGCTTGTGGCTTTGGCGTGGCCATGAGCCAAGCGCTCAGCCCATTCTCTCAACAAGCTGGCGTGGCTAGCTCGTTACTGGGCATTGCTCAAGTTTGTAGTTCAGCGTTCTATATTTGGTTTATGGGTTTCATCGGCGTTAGTGCACTGAATATGTTGGTGTTTATCTTATTGTTAGGTAGCGTAATCAGCCTTGCTCTAATACTATTGATTCCAAAGCCTGTTCACGATACCCATTATGAAGAAATCCCTAGCGCGACTTGATTTAAACTTACTGTTCACTCTGCAATTATTGCTGCAAGAGCAAAGCGTCTCGAAAGCCTCGAAAAAGCTGAACGTTACGCCCTCTACCGTAAGTAAGTCGCTCAACAAACTTCGTCATTGGTTCGATGATCCTTTGTTTGTCAAAACACCTAAAGGTCTTGCGCCAACGCCCTTGGCGCAAAGCATGGAGCAAGATCTTGCAGAATGGCTGCAAATTGGCTGCCAGATTGCAGAAAAACGCAGCGATATTACGCCTAAAGGAGTGCGGATATCACGATTGAGTCGCCATTAGTGCTCACAATGCTGGACAGACTCATCGTCGCTATCCACCAGCGATACCCTGAAGCGAAAGTAAAAACCAGTAACTGGGATTACGACTCACTCGACGCCATCATTCGAGGCGAGGCGGATATCGGTTTTACCGGCCGAGAGAGTCACCCGAGATCGAAAGAGTCGTTGGATCTTCTGCCTTATTTCTTGGATTTTGAGATTCTATTTTATGACCTGCCGATGGTGTATTTACATAAAGATCATCCGGCATTACAGCAAGAGTGGAATCTCGAGACCTTTCTGAGCTACCAACACATCAATATTGTTTGGGAAAAAAGTGAAACTTGGGCGTTGGATGAAGTATTAACGGAACTAGGGCTACAGCGCTCTATCGGGCTGACGATGTCCAACTTTGAGCAATCCCTTTTTATGGCAGCGCAGCCGACGCATGACATGATCACCACCGCGCCGCACTATTGCAAAAGTTATACAGAAAAGCTGCATCTCGATTTGGTGTGCTTGCCAATTCCATTAGACCAAGCTCAACAAGACAAGTTACTGATTCCATTTACCATGATTTGGCATAAACGCAATGCGTACAATCCCAAATTGCTATGGTTGAAAAACACCATTAAGTCATTGTACAAACAACCTTCCCAACCACAGTAAGACTCAGGCTAAGGTCAGGTTTTATCTGGTTATTTTTAATGACTTTCTTGCTCTGATAGCTATAACTAATCACTTTATCAACTAATAAAAATGTTCTTTTGGATCTACACTAGCTGTTCATTTACACGCTAAGGATCAAGGATGTCGACCTTTTTACTCACTGCTATTGCAATGCTGGCGTTCGCTGCCAATTCATTATTGTGTCGAATTGCCTTGGCAGAAGGGTTAATTGATGCAGGAAGCTTCACGCTCGTTCGATTGATATCTGGCGCGATTACCTTAATCGCAATGCTTGTCGTGAGAGGCCAGTGGAAAACCGATCGGCCAACTTCTCGCTTTCGCTTTTTTGCTGGCGTGGCGTTATTTGGTTACGCTGCCCTTTTCTCTTTCGCGTACTTACAACTGGCGACAGGAACTGGTGCTTTGCTTCTGTTTGGTGCCGTGCAACTGACGTTACTGGCAATCTATTGGTGGCAAGGTGAGCGCTTTCAGTTTCTCGAAATCATCGGTATCGGCCTTTCGATTGTTGGCTTTGTTTGGTTAATGTTGCCATCTGCCACTCGCCCCGATATCAGTTCTGCACTTCTCATGTTGATTTCTGGCGTTTGCTGGGCTGCGTTTACTGCGCTCGGCAAACAAGCGCCTTCTCCAAGTAGTGGCATCACGTGGGGATTCATCGCTGCATCTATAATTGGCATACTCCTATCACCATTGATGCTGTCCTCAATCCACCTTTCTTTGAGCGGAGTGTTGCTCGCTATCGCATCTGGTGCCATTGCCTCTGGCCTTGGTTATACACTTTGGTACCAAGTCGTACGTAAGCTCTCTTTGCTTCAAGCCGCCGTCAGCCAACTTTCCGTGCCAGCCATTGCTTTGCTACTCGGCAGCATCGTACTCCACGAGCCTCTTTCACTGCATACTCTTTTAACCAGCGGCATCATTCTTGGTGGGATCGCTTTGGTTTTTTTATCTCGATCCAAAAAAACAAACGAACAATCGGCAAGCCGATAAAAAGTAATAACTTTCCCTCTCAAATACCCATTCATCATCTATGCTTTTTAAAGCAGTAAAGCTCATTGCAGATGGTACAAGTGGTCTGCTTTGGTACCAGGCGAAGAATATAAGGTGAGAATTGGCTCACACAATGCAGCGATTTTGTTTCAAAAGTGAGAATCATCACAGATCGCGAATTTGCTCGTTTTAGGCGTTTCACCAATAACGCCAAGGGCTAGCGCGAGATCAAGCCAAATACGCACTTTTTGTTTTGACAAAGGGTTTACAAAGCACACTTTTTCACCCGCTATATTCCGCCCCCCGAATTTATTCAGAACAAGATTCTGATTATTCATATAAGAAATTCATCAACTTATAACGATAAGCCTGAGCAAACTTTGACACTATGAACGACAAAATAAAATTCGCTATTAAAGTATCGCTTAGCCTAACTCTGGCTTATCTGATCCCGTTTGCCATGGGTTGGCCGCAAGCATCGACGGCCGCAACCACAGTGATGCTGATTGCATCCACAAGCAGTCGTCGTGAATCCCTCGCCAAAGGTACCTTACGCGTGTTAGGTACATTGGTTGGTGCCGTGGTTGGCTTGTTACTGGTGGGGTTGTTTGCTCAAGATCGCTTGCTGTACATGCTGAGCGTGTCGGTTGTGGTCTCTTTCATTTTTTACTTCCGTAATGCCTATCAAAAAGATCCTACGCTACTCATGCTGACCGGTGTGATGACGTTGATGATGTCCAATGGCGGTGACGCAGAAGGTGCGTTCCTTTATGGCGTTGACCGCGCCTATATGACGGTGTTTGGGGTGGTGGTTTACACACTCGTGGGAACTTTCTTATTCCCGACCAAAACAGAACAAAACCTAAGACAGCTCATCGAACAACTCAACCAAGCACAACGCGCGTTGTTCACCGCTATCTTGCAAAATTTCGAGCAAAAATCGGCAGGGCAAATCTCTCCTCAAGAAGGCGGAGAAGAAAATCCAGAAGCTGAAGAGCCACAACCTAGCGTGGACACTCTCATCGAACAGATGTTTGCCGCCCAAAATGCGCTCGAACAGCGCTTTGCTACGGTCAGTGTGGAATGCAGTGAAGTGTCGGCCTACATGAAAGAGTGGCGCTTGGCGGTTCATTTGAACAAGCAGGTAACGCAACAATTGACCGTTGCGGCGCACAGCCACTTTAGCCACCAGCAAGACCGTGAAAGCATCAGCAACTTTGATCAAGCCGTTGCGGAAATTGACGCGCTATTTGATACCTGCCAACAAGTCTGGGACGAAAAAGAACCCGCTTTTCGTGTTCAGGAATTCAAAGTCAAATACAACCAAGCGTTGCTAGAAGACGCAACTCACCTAGAGAAAGGCTCTGCGCTTACGCTTGGTCACCTATTGGAACTGATGCATCAAAACTTGTCACGTTTAGCTGAGAGCATTAGCTGTATTGACTCTGTGACGAATAATGTCTCCTTTGACGTGCCACTGCCGAAACCGAAAGGCAAGTTTCTATGGTGGGACGCAGAAAACTTTAAAACTGCGGTCAAAACCTTTGTTACCTATTGGGTTGCAGGACTGATTTGGATTTACTTCAATCCACCAGGCGGCTACTCATTCGTGGTCTTCTCGACCATGTTTATGTCTTTGCTGTCGTTCGTGCCTGTGCACCCAATTTTGTTGCTTGTGCTGTTCACTTTCGGCTTCTTGTTCGCGGTACCTTCTTACGTCTTCATCCTTCCGCAATTGGATCTCGGATTAGAACTTGGCCTGTTTATCTTTATCTACACCTTTATCGGTTTTTATCTGTTTAACGGGCCAGTGACGATTTTCTATATGATTGGCTTGTTTGTTCTCGGTTTAGATAACAACATGTTTTATCACTTCGGGATCCTCATGACGATCATGCTGTTGTTTTACATGGTGGTGTTCATGATTATTTTCGCGCACTACTTCCCGTTTAGCTCACGACCAGAACACCTCTTTTTGACCATAAAAGAACGCTACTTCCGACATACCCGAGAGCTCTTCACTACCTATCAACAGCAGTCCAGCTCGGTTGTTACGCCGCTCAAACGGGCCTTGCACTTGGTGACGCTCAATGTCTCATCGAAAAAGCTCAAAGTGTGGGGTTCGAAAATCAACCACAAACACTTTGATAAAACCACGCCAGAAGCGATCGGCGCGTTTAGCAAAGCGTGTGATGTACTCAGTAATCACATCAACATCTTAATGGCCGCCGAGAAAAAGTTGATGACCAATCCACTAATTACTCAGCTTCGCCAACAGCACCGCGATTCCATCATTCCTTTGATGGCGGGCGCTTTAGCCAGCCATCAAGCAACACAAGAACTCGACTCCGTATTCGACCAATACAGTCAAGATTACCAAACATTCGAAGATAAACTGGAAGATTTTTTTAGTGAGTTGGATTTATCTGACTACGCTTATTCAGAGATAGCCGGTTTTTATATCTTGCTGAATTTAAAACGGAACGTGTTCGAAGCAATCAAGCATTGCAAGCAAACCTACGAGGATATCGATTGGGTGAACTTACAACAGAAGCGTTTTTAAAGGTGGGGATATGATGCTTCCAAAACTAACCAAACCAAGCCTCGCCATACTTTCTTTGCTCGGACTCAGTGCGTGTACCACGGTAGGACCAGATTATGTTCATCCAAAGCAGGCGCCACTGCCAAGTGACTGGTCGGTGCAAAAAGCAGCAGCCAAAGATACGCAGCAATCAGAGCAACAGCTACAACAATGGTGGCAGCAATTTAATGACTCGACTCTCAATCAGCTGGTTGAGTTGGCGAGCAAACAAAACCTCGATTTAGAAGCCGCAGGGCTACGAATTGTACAAGCACGTTCATTGCTTGGTATTTCGACGGGCTTGCAATACCCACAAGTTCAAACCGTGTCAGGAAACCTAGCGCGTGCCTACGTAAATGATCAGGGCGTGAATAACGCCACTTTGTCGTTTGATGCTGCTTGGGAAATGGATGTTTGGGGCAAGTATGCTCGCGGTATTGAGTCGGCAGAAGCGGGTTACTACGCATCCATCGCATCGTATCACGACATCATGGTCACTATAACCGCCGAAGTGGCGCGCAATTACATCAACTATCGCACATTCCAAGAACGTATTTTGCTGTCTCGCCGCAATATCGAGATTCAAGAGCGTGTCGTACGTATTACTCAGGTGCAGTTCGACTCTGGCAACGTTACAGAATTGGACGTTCAACAAGCTAAAAACCAACTCTACACCACCAAAGCAGCGTTACCGAGCCTCGAAGTGGCAATGAAGCAGTCACGTACTGTGTTGGCTTTGCTACTGGGTCTGTTACCAGAAGAAGTAGATCGACTGCTACAGTCGGATGGGATGCACAAGCAAATCGCTGAGTACGAAGCCCAGTTCAAATCGACGGGCAGAAAATCGGCGCTATCAGGCACCGACGAGCGCTCCATTGTGCCGCGTCCACCTCTGTTGGATACCCAAGTGGACGCAAACTTAGTGATGCGACGTCCGGATTTGCAAGTCTCTGAGATGCAAGCTCGCGCGCAGAGTGCGCAAATTGGCGTGGCGGCAACCGCTCTGTATCCAAGCTTTTCGCTGTTCGGTTCCATCGGTATCGACAGTACGGTTCCCGATGGCAGCAGTTTCAGTTTTAGCGATTCGCTCACCATGGTGGTTGGCCCAACGTTCAGTTGGAACATTTTCCAATACGGACGCGTGAAAAATAACATTCGTTTCGAAGATGCTCGCTTCCAAGAAACGCTGACGAACTACAACAAAAAGGTACTGCAAGCCGTTAATGAAGTCACCAATGCAATCGAAGCGTATGACCTGTATTTGCAGCAAAAAGATTTACGCTTGCAATCGGTCAACTCTTCCATTCGTGCGTTCAACATATCCATGACACAGTACGAAAACGGACAAATTTCATTCGAACGTCTGCTTAACTCGGTAGAAAAAATGACCCGCGCAGAAGACAGCTACGCAACGATCAAAGGTAATGTTGCGAACCAAGTTGTCGCGCTCTACAAAGCCCTCGGTGGAGGCTGGCAAACCCAAACAGGCAAACCTTTCATCAGTGAATCGATTGCCACGCAGATGACAGAGCGCACTGACTGGGGAAGTTATTTAAATGAAGAAAACCGCGTATTGCCGCCTTTGCGACTCGAAACTCCGGCTGAGACCAGTGATGAAAACAAAACGGAGGATCGGTAATGCCTCATGAACTCTCTTGGGGAGACGTTTACTTTTCTCCTACGCTACTCGTGCTCTTTCTCGCCGTCACGGCCACGTGGATAACGGTGATGATATTGAACAAGACACGTTTGTCTCGCTTCATCGCTTTTCCGTCTCTGACGTTTATTGCCATCATGGTCGGTTATGTGGTGGCCATCGACAGCTTTTATATTCAATTTTAGGTGCCAAACAAGATGAAAAAACTATTCGTAATCGCACTCAATCTTGTCATTCTTGGTGGCGCAGCTTGGCTCGGCTATCAAAAGTTTGAGGAATACTTTAATAACCCATGGACACGAGATGGGCAAGTGCGTGCTAACGTCATCAAAGTGGCTCCTCGCGTATCAGGCCCAATTGTAAATGTCGCGGTGCAAGACAACCAAGAAGTAAAAATGGGGGATTTACTGTTTGAAATCGACCCTGCGACTTACCAGGTTGCGTTATCTCAAGCCGAAGTAGCACTGGAGCGCTCCATTGTTAGCTCTCGCGGTAAAAAAATCGAATATGACCGCTTAAAAGACATTCGTGCCAAAGACCGTGGCGCAGTTTCTCATAAGGATCTGATTCGTCGTGAAATCGCTTACGAAGAATCGCTACTGCAAATCAAATCTGCAGAAGAACAACTAAAATCAGCACGCCTTAACCTCAGCTTTACCAAAGTTTATGCGACCGTCGATGGTTTTGTATCTAACCTCGATATTAGAAACGGTACGCAAGCGGTCGCAAACCAACCACTGCTCGCACTGATCGACAAAAACAGCTTTTGGGTATTTGGTTTCTTCCGTGAAAACCAACTTGCGCAAATCGAACCTGGCAGCCAAGCGCGTGTCACTTTGATGTCTCACCCAGACACGCCAATTGACGCGACGGTTGACTCGATTGGTTGGGGTATTGCGCCCAAAGACGGCACGGTCGGCTACAACCTTCTTCCAAACGTAAACCCTGTTTTTCAGTGGATTCGCCTAGCACAACGTATTCCGGTGCGAATCTCCCTACAAGAACTTCCTGAAGATGTTGATCTTCGATTCGGGCTTTCTGCGTCCATCATGGTGATGAAAGAGTCATCCGCAGAAAGTGAACAATAACTAAGTGAGAAGAGCCATGGTCATTGGTAAAAACCTCAAAAATATTAATGAAGAAAACAACTTCTTCTATCTAACCTTAGCACTAGTGATTTTGTTGCTAGGGAGTGCGATGGCACAAGTCGTAGGTGAAGGGACGATTGAACACATACTTCAGGCTTTCACGGTTCTGACGTTTATCGTCTGTTTTGCGAGCCTTCGCTTTGACAAAACCTGGTCTCGTTTCCTCTACAGCCTGTTTGGTGTTTGGGTTCTTGTGATTGTGATCAAGACCGTTTTCGACATCAGAGAGATGAATGTGGTGATGCTTGCCCTCACCTTTGCGTTCTTTTTCGGCACTTTTAAATCCATCGCAAGACAGATTCTTTTCACCGGCCATGTCAACAGCAACAAAGTCATTGGCTCGGTAGCGCTTTTCTTGCTACTTGGTCTGATGTGGGCGATTGCCTACCTCATTCTGCTTGAGTTTTCGCCTGAAGCCTTTACCGGTATGGAAGCGATTTCTTGGGGGCAGAACTTCTCCAATGCAGCGTATTTCAGTTTCGTTACCTTAACCACGCTCGGTTATGGCGACATTAGTCCTCTAACACCACTGGCTCAAGTCGTGGTGTATTTAGAGGCCATCACAGGTGTTTTTTATATGGCGATTGTTGTTTCAAGTCTCGTCAGTTCTAACATTGATCATCAGGTAAACAAAAATGGATAAACAATCGGTAAAAATCGACAGTAAGCTTTTCATCAGTAATATGGTGGAATCAGCAATACGCATTGGCTTGATCTTTGTCTTGCTGATGTTTACGTACGACATCATCAAACCCTTCATACTTCCGGTTATTTGGGGCGCTATTATAGCCGTCGCTTTAATGCCGCTTACCCAAAAATTGCAGCGTGTATATGGTGGTCGCAGAGGTCTGGCAGCCACAACCATTGCTTTACTTGGTATTGCCCTCCTTGTCACGCCACTTGTTATGGTATCAGGCTCCATTGTGGATGGTGCAACGCACGCGCTTGAAGTACTACAAAATGGTCAAGTGAAAATACCAGGGCCAAAACCTTCCGTAGCGGATTGGCCTATCGTGGGTGATAAGCTCTACGAAGTGTGGACCCTATTCGCTACTAATCTTGAGCAAGCGATTCAAACCTTTATGCCACAAATAAAGGCAGGACTCACATCTTTACTGGGTACACTGGGGGGCGTATTGGGAAGTTTACTGCTTTCAATCTTGTCACTTGCTATTGCAGCAGGTTTCATGACGTACTCTGAATCTGCGGCATCAGGCCTAAGAACCATCGCGATTCGTACCGCTGGTGAAAACGCAAAAAGCTGGACCACGCTTATCGCAGCGACAATTAAAAGCGTACTGCTTGGCGTAGTCGGTGTAGCGGCGATTCAAGCACTGTTGATCGGTGCTGGTTTCTTCGTATTTGGCGTTCCGGCAGCAGGTTTACTCACACTGCTTCTAATGATCTTATGTATCGCTCAGCTCCCGGCGTTGCTCGCAGTGCTACCTGTGATTGGCTTCATGTACATGACCCAAGACACCTCAACAGCAACCATGTTTACTGTTTGGGTCGTAGTTGCGGCTCTTTCTGAAAACCTGTTCAAACCAATGTTAATGGGACGTGGCGTCGACGTGCCAATGCCTGTGATTCTGCTCGGTGCCATCGGTGGTATGCTTTTCTACGGCATCGTTGGTCTGTTCTTAGGTGCCGTTATCCTAGCAATTTGGTATGAGTTATTTGTTTGGTGGTTGAGCATTGAGAAAGCACAACAGCAAGAAGAAATGGCAGAACAACAAGACGCTTCTGATGACCAATCAGAACCTGGACACGGTGCTGGCATTTAATAAATCAATAAGTTAGAAAGAAATTTAATCTATAACTTATGATATCAAACCGCTGCATTTCAGCGGTTTGATTCTATTTGGATCACAGTTTCGTCGTAATAAATGCGATAAAAATGACGTTCTTGTTAAATTTTCATACTTATTACACTTGGGAGTTGCAATCGGGCAATGAACGATGCACTCTCGATGACCACTAATTTGCTTAGGATAAAAACAATGAAATTGATCAAGCCTTTAACTTGTGCGCTTGCTCTCGCAATGAGTGGCATGGCATTCGCAGATGTAACCGTGAGTGTTCCTGACAACGTTTCAGTATTGGCGGCTAACGGTGAAAAAGCAGATCTTTCGGGTGGTTTTTTCGCCTCTGAAAGAACACTGACGTTACCTGATGGCCTTAACCAAGTCGTATTTCGTTTCGCCCCTTACTTCAACCAAGGTAATGACCGTTTAAGTGTTGAAAGCGATGTTATCGTTGCACGATTTGACGCGACCAATGCCGAACTCACTCTACAAATGCCAGAATACCGCAACCTACGTGATGCGGAAGAGAAGATCAAAGACTTAGATTGGAAACTGGTTGATGATTCAGGCAACGCAATCGCGGTTGACCAGGACAAGTTGCTCAAACCGGGTATGCAAATCGGTCGTGATTACGTACGTGAAATCGAAGATTATAACCAAGCTGGCGGTGCAGCAGCCGTGGCTTTTGCTGGCGCAGCGACCATGCAGCCAGTCACGCTTCCTGCAAAGGTTCCTGCGGATATGAAGCAAGTGAGAGCAACTGCGGTTAAAGCGGATTCGACAGCTGAAGAGATGCTGCACTTCTGGTACCAAAAAGCAGACGCAGAAACCAAAGCTCGCTTTAAGAAATATGTTAATCAACAGTAAATCTGGTTAACTTTATCGATATTAAAAAAGCCACTTCACGTGGCTTTTTTGATCAAAAATTAGGAAACTTGGACAACTTTAGTATTGGCGATCAAGTCATGCAACAAACGTCGCTCCGGATGAAAGAACAACAATGCCAAATTTACCAACGGGATCCCCGGAATGAGCATCTCCAGCAAGTAGCTAATAACAAGCCTTAACCCTGCTGTAACTTTCGTTGCCTTACTATCATTTTTCATTACAACTTTAATACCAATCATGCGCATACCAATGGTTTGCCCATGACTCAATGCATTCCAGTTGATCATTAAAACCGTTGGTAAAGAAAGCAAGTAAAACGCCTGAGTTTCACGAACAAGCGTGAGGTTATCTGCTAAAGAGAGCTGAAAGTCGTTAAGAAAAGAGTTAATACTCAATGCAATTATTAACACTACCACCATCGTAAAGAGCAGGTCGATAAAACCAGCAATGATTCTCTGTTGCTTGCTCGCGATAAAAGCATACATGGACTTCAGTCACCTCAATGTAATTGGTTAAGCGAGAATGACTGAGTGTACAGACGCGCAATGGTGAGCGCAGTTTAGGTATTGCCAACATAATATTCAACTAAGAACATACTAAATCGCGGTCGTATCTCAAAAGTAATCATTACATCTTGAGCATAACCGTATCAATTTAACAAAACGCTACCAGTAACGTTCGTAAATGATATTTCCCCCAGTTTGATGGCGATACTTTTCCAAGCCTAGCTCTTGTAAAACGGGCACGGTATCTTTGATCATTTGTGGATTCCCACACATCATGACAAAGCTACGCTGAGCTGAGAATGGCGCATCAGCGGCGTTGGACAGTAAACCCGATTCGATGAGTTCAGGAATTCGGCCTTGTAATTTACCATCAACCTCTTCCCTGCTGACTATCGGTATATACTTTAATCTGCCTTCATATCGTTGCTGAAGCTGTTCAATTAGGTATTTATAAACCAGATCTTTTTCGAAACGAACGGCATGAACCAGCACAATGCGCTCATTGTGAGGCGGTAAGTTTATATCATCCAGCAGCGATAAAAACGGTCCAATCCCCGTACCTGTAGATAGCAGCCACAGGTCATGAGCCTGTTTAGGAATAGAATCATGGATTAAATCGCCATGTGCGGTGGCACCGACATAAATGCTATCACCAGATTTAAGCTTTTGGAGCCGTGGAGAAAGTTGTCCTTGAGGGTCGGCTACTATTAGAAACTCCAACCAATCGAATTGCTCGCTTGGCGCATTAACCACAGAGTAAGCACGGCTGATCGGCTTACCTTCATCATCAAGCAAAGCAAGCTTGGTGAATTGGCCAGCTTTAAAGGAAAGAGGCGCGCCAGATATTCTCAAACTGAACAGCTCACCTGTCCAATCAATGCGTTTCTCAACTCTTGCGAGGTTGAAACCTTTGAGTTCAATCATGAGACACCTCCTATCTGGTTACTCTTAGTTAAACTTACGCCTTCAACTCGATTATGTAAAGTTTCTGGTTTACATAATCAAACCACTATTTCATTTCACATTTTAAAAACAATTTTATTACATATTAAATGATTACATCTAGAATAAATGCTCAAAGTGATAAGTCGCGTCGCAATTTGTGGCAAAGCAGATGAAAAAGGAGCAATAAAAATGGACACACTGTTAAAGGACTTTCCCGTTATCACAGAGATAAAAGTCGCATGGGGTGAAATGGATGCTCTGCAACACGTTAATAACGTGGTCTATTTTCGCTACTTCGAGACCGCACGTTTAGATTACTTCAACAAAATTAACCTGCTGGTCGACCTGCAGACCTCGCAAATTGGACCAGTACTGAGCGAGACTCAATGCCGCTACAGATTGCCTGTTACTTACCCAGACACGCTATTAGTCGGTTCTCGCGTAATCGACATGCAAGAAGATCGCATCACGATGGAGTACCAAGTGCTGAGTAAGAAGTGGGGTAAAATTGCGACCATCGCGACCGCCACTGGTGTGATGTTTGATTTTAAGAACAACGTTAAAGCTGCGATTCCAGATCACGTTCGCCAGTCGATTTTAGACTTGGAAGGAACCGTGGGTAGTACGCATCATTTGGAGTAGCAAGAAACGAGAGATTAAAGGCGAGGTTCCCGACAGCGCTCCTTCATCGCTATCGGGAATGATGCTGAGATACCATTCCAACTTACGCAATAAGAAAACTAGAGTCATTCTAATGAGCCTAAGTGAATCATTCGAAACCTCGCTAAACGTAACAGCAGAGCGACTCTTTCAGCCTACGCGATAAGAAAAGCTACGTCATTCTAGCGAGCCATAGCGAGACTAAGAATCTACTTACCGCTGCTGTAGGCCCATAGAGCTATGAATAGACTCAATACAAGCCTGAGGGTAGATTCTGAATCACGCTTTAAACGTAACAGCAGAGCGACTCTTCTAGCCTACGCGATAAGAAAAGCTACGTCATTCTAGCGAGCCATAGCGAGACTAAGAATCTACTTGCCGCTTGCTGCAGACTATAGAGCGGTTAGCAGAATGTCTCGATGTACAGCGCTTCGACTTTGTCTCTTGCCCATTGCGTTTTACGCAAAAACTTCAGAGAAGATTTGATCGACGGATCTTTCTTAAAACAGTTCACTCGAATGCGCTCATACAGGCCATTCCAACCAAAGTGCTCA
This sequence comes from Vibrio sp. 1249-1, assembly GCF_033340495.1. NCBI lineage: Bacteria > Pseudomonadati > Pseudomonadota > Gammaproteobacteria > Vibrionales > Vibrionaceae > Vibrio > Vibrio sp. 1249-1. The sequence continues at coordinate 301,564 of NZ_JAWOWJ010000003.1, read as the reverse complement.
ACTAGTCGGGTGACGATTTTTTCTAAACTCAACCCGTGAAGTGGGTTATTCGGCTGCTGTTGGCTCATGCTATTGATCCGGTAAAGTGAAGTTGCGCGCTAATCTAACTCAAACTCGCCGTGCAACCTAATGTTTTAACCTTGAATTGCCCTACGACTCTCCCCTATAGTAGCCCAAACTTCATAAAAGCCCTTTTCACGATGAAAGCCCTCAACGACCTCAATATTTTTGTAGAAACAGCGCGCCAAGGCAGCTTTTCAAAAGCCGCTAACAGCATGGACATGACACCTGCCGCCATTAGCGCATCGATTAAGCGTCTTGAAGGGCAAATCGGTTTCCCGCTGTTTGTGCGTTCCACGCGAAGCCTGCGTTTAACCTCAGATGGCGAACTGTTTTTAGACAAAACCACGCAAGCATTGGCTACATTGCAAGAGGGGTTGGATCAGATCTCAAGTGCGCGTGGTGAGTTATCTGGTCAACTGCACATTACTGCGCCCTCCGATTTTGGTCGCAATATGTTGCTCGATTGGGTGGATGAGTTCATCGATCTCTACCCAAATGTTTCCATCAAACTAGAGCTGTCCGATAGCTTGACGGATATGTACACCAAGCCTGTCGATATTGCGATTCGCTACGGCGAGCCGGCCGACTCTAATCTGGTCGTGTTGGCATTGTGTGGGGCAAACGAGCGGATCTTATGTGCATCGCCAGAGTACGTAGCCACACATCCAGAACTCACCTCTCCTGCCGATTTAACGCAACACAACTGCTTGTGCTACATGGTCGCGGATTCGGTCTACAACAAATGGACGCTCACGCGTGACGGCGAGAAAGAACAAGTCGTGGTCAGCGGTAACTTGATGAGCAACGATAGTGACTTGCCACATCGGTTAGCGATCAAAGGCAAAGGCATTGCGAATAAATCGTTGATGGACATCAGCCGAGACTTAATCGAGGGAAGATTGGTGCGAGTGTTACCAGAGTGGGATTGCGGCCCAGTGCCGCTCTACATGGTGTGCGCCGATCGTCGGTTACTAACGCCAACGATTCGGACTTTCCGCGACTTTATCCAACAAAAATGCTGCCAGCAACGCGCCAACGTGCTGGCAACATTCTGTCATTAGGCGATAAATCGTAGAGGACGAATCTGGGTATACTCAACCCAATCGTTCTCTTCCAATGTTTCAAGAAACGTCGCCATGTGCGGGCTTTGCAAATGCTTATCCAAGGCCTCTTGCGATGCCCAAATTTCTTGGAACATAAATAGGCCTTCAACTTTTTCGTCGAGATACAACTCGTATTGGCAACAGCCTTCTTCTTTGCGAGTTGGCTCTAGTAAACCAGCAAGCAAATTCACCACCTGATCCTTACTGTCTGGATAGGCTTTCACTTCTGCGACTAAGTGGATCATCGTTTTATCACTCTTTTGCGATTTATATATTGATTACAAGGTTCTACGTCACCTGCAAGTAAGCTCGAATTAGATCTCGGTGAATACGGTTTCTGCGTCCCAGCGAGACTTTGGCGTTTTCGCGTTGAAGTCATCTTCCGCGTGGTAGCCAAGCGGCACGATTACAACGCTGGTGTAACCTTTTTCACGCAAGCCAAATTCTTCATCCAGCACTTTTGGATCAAACCCTTCAATTGGCACTGCATCGATTTCTAACGTCGAAGCACCCAACAGCAACGTACCCACGTTAAGGTAAACTTGTTTCTCCATCCAATGGTTCGCATCTTTCAGATCAAAACGGTGCATGTTCACAAAGTAGCTACGACCACCGCGCACAGCCGCTTTCGCTTCTTCGGTTGGGAATCGGCCATCTTTTTCTTCTTGCGCCATTAGCGCTTCAATGTAGTCGTTATCAATGCCTGTTTTCGCACAAAACACCAATACGTGAGAAGCGTTGAGAATCTTCGCCGCGTTAAACGCGTAGTTCTCTTGCGCCGCTTTAGCGATGCGCTGTTTGCCTTCTTCTGTGCTTGCCAGAATGAAATGCCAAGGTTGAGAATTCACACTCGATGGACTAAAACGAATCAGCTCTTTAACTGCGTCGATTTTTTCTTGAGGTAGCTTGCGCGTTGGGTCAAACACTTTCGTTGAGTAACGAGATTTTGCAGCTTGTACGATATCCATGAGGTTCTCCAATTAATGAACTCAAGCTGTGTAACAGCATAACCTCATGAGATAAAGGGAAAAACCGATTTCGATTAAAAACATTTTCAAAATAAATTTGAAAATAAAACGATAAGAAAGGCTTTGAGCGTTCTCACTGAACTTCTTCATCTTTTCGGCAATAATGCATGTTTGCTCGCAACCAAACTCAACTCATGCTGCCTCAAGATAACGTTATTACATCCTTTCTGTGCAAAAAGCTCGGTCACAATCATCTGAGAATTGCCGGCGAATATTGGCACATTGAGAAGTTGGTTGCCTTGCAATGCATGATGTTGAAAGAAGCGCCTAACCTCCAGGAAGGGCTGCTTTGGTGGAGTAAAAGTGTCTCATTATTCGACCGCCGTTTGTACGTCACATTTCAACATGGTGATGCCCAAATCCATCTGCAAGTAGAATGCAGAACAGCCGATATGCCAAATTGGGCGGAGTCGGTGTTTGGCTTGCTCAAAATGCAGTTGGAGACGCTTGAGCTAAGTGAATCAATACAAGTTCAAGCCAGCAATCCACTCGCGGCCGATATTTTTCTAGGGGAAACGCGAGATTCTAAAACCAGTTCAAGCGTGTTTGAACTGGTGAAACATGTTTATTTGCTGCTTTCTCACCAACCAATTGAACAGCCAGAATTGCTGAGTGTTTTGAACGCCTTGTTCATCAAAAACAGTAATTACGCGCTCAAGTTAGAGCAAGCGGCAAGGCAACTGGGCGTCTCCAAACGCACCTTGCAACGTCGACTGCAAGAAAAACAAATGAGCTATTCGCAATGCGTCGACTTCGCCAAGAAAAAGCACGCATTAGCCCTACTTGCAGATACTCAATTCACAACGCAGCAAATCGCTTATCAGTTGGGTTATGAAGAACCTTCCAACTTCCACCGAACCTTTCGCCGTTGGTATCCGTTTTCGCCAATGCAATATCGCCAGCAATGCTTGGATAACCGCACTCATCTCAATACTCAACCAATCCGCCTATACTACGCCAAAGCCAATACTTTAGCCGATAACGATATTGACCAACCCGTCGGTAAAATCTGGATGGAAGTGGATAATATTGCGTTTGAAAAAGTGGTCTCAGTTGAGTGTCGAGACCGTGATGGTGCATGGCGTCGCTACCCCGCCTTCTTCGAGCGTTTCTTGAATAATGGCACCGAACTATGGGCGACGACAGAGCTTCCTGTCGCTCATCCACTGACGTTTAGACTGTGTTATGAAGTCGATGGTGAACGCTACATTGATAACAACCACCAGCGCGATTACGTGGTTTCTAAAGGGCTTTTAATTGGCGCAACGGAATACATTGTCCCGACAAGACAACTTATCCAACTCGGCACTCAGTACACCTTGTTTGTGGAACTCGCGTGTAGATTAAAAGACGTAGCGAAGATCGATTGCTACGTGAGTGACGCGCCAGCTCCGCACACAATGAGCCAAACTCAGAATGCAGAAGATTACACATGCTGGGCGCTACAACTTCCCCTCACCCAAGCGGCTAAACAGTGTCGATTCCGACTCTATGATCATTCTGGTAATGAGTTAGCCAAAGACCATTACCCGATACAATATCCTATTGTGAAACCTCTCAATTAAAACTGTCGGTCAGATCAAAATCGTCTCTTCGTGACATCATATCACGTCTTTTTTGGCGTGAAATGACACTCTCAATTTCAAACCTTTGCTTTATCGTTTCTGCATTGCTGCATAACGGAGGCAAAGACCGTGTTTGAAACTCTACCTAACTCAATGAATAAAATAAAAATACTTCCTTTATCGATCGCTCTAGCTCTTTCTGGCTGTGGAAGCGACGAAACCGCACCAGTCGATACAGGCAGCCACGTGGCATCTCCTGATTGGCAAGATCAAATCATTTACTTCCTGATGATCGACCGTTTTAACGACGGCGACAGCGCTCTTAATGATCAAGGGCAAAACGAATTCGATCCGACTTCGGATAAAAAGTTCAGCGGCGGCGACCTCGTTGGCGTGAGTGATAAGTTAAGCTACATCGAAACTCTCGGTGCCACATCGATCTGGATTACTCCGCCAGTGGCAAACCAATGGTGGGATGCAGAACAAAACTATGGTGGCTACCACGGTTACTGGGCGCGTGACTTCCAAAAAGTGGATGAGCACTTTGGTGACATGGAAAGCTACCAAGCGTTAGCGCGAGAAGTGCACGCTCGTAACATGTTCTTGATTCAAGACATCGTGACCAACCACGTAGGTAACTTCTTCACTTACGATGACCCATACAATTACGATCCTAGCCTACCTTGCCAAGGTTTCCGTTTGATTGAAAATGCGCTACCAGCAGGACAAGAACTGCCTTACCCGCTCAACAAGAATGAGTGTAAAGAAGATGGCACAGGCAGCTACCACTGGACGCCAAGCATCACCGACCACAACGATCCGGTACAAGAAAAAACCTGGCAGCTCTCTGATTTGGATGACCTTAATACATCCGATCCTGAAGTACGCGCTTATCTAAAAGAGAGCTACCGTAAATGGATTCGCGAAGTGGGCGTTGACGGTTTCCGTATCGATACTGTGAAGTTTGTTGAGCACGATTTCTGGAACGACTTCCTGCATGCCGACGATGGTGTGATGACTCAAGCGGTTGATACTGGTCGCGATAACTTCCTGACCTTTGGTGAAGTCTTCGAAACATCTACGCCTTACAACACAGAAGGCGAAGAGAAGATGCTGACTTACATCGGCGAAAGCGGCTCACCGGAACAGTTAACCTCGGTGCTGAACTTCCCATTGCAAGCTACCATGACGCGCGTGTTTGCAGCAGGACAACCGACCGATTACTTACGCTTCCGTCTTGAGAAAATGATGGAGATGTTCCCGAACCCATACATCATGCCGAACTTCATTGATAACCACGATATGCCGCGTTTTCTATCACAAGGCAGTGTCAACGATATGAAGCAAGCGCTGATTACCATGATGGCGGTACCGGGCATCCCTGTGATTTACCAAGGTACTGAACAGGCGATGTCAGCAGCGCGCGATGCGATGTTTGCTGGGGGCTACCGTGAAGACGGCGACTACGTAGACTCATTCGACCAAAACAGCGAGATGTACTTGTTCATCCAAGAGCTTGCTAAGTTGCGTACCGAGAACAAAGTCATGACACGCGGCGAAATGAAAGTGATTGGCAGCGATAAAGCTGGCGCCGGTGTGTTCGCCTTTACCCGGACGTTGGATAACGACGAAGTCTTGGTGGTAATGAACACATCGAATTCCCCGATGTTGATGAACCAACTCGATGTAGAGCAAGCGGGCGGCACCGTCTTCCAACAACAAATCATGTCGAATTGGGCAGACGCTCCAGAGCAATTAATCGCCGATGAAAACGGTCACGTCACCCTTGAGCTACCAGCCAAATCTGCTGTGATTTACTCGAAAACTAACGACACCCAATCGGTAGATACCCCAGACCTCAACATCCAACTGGCACAGGATTGGGAAGGGCAAACCATCACTGATGACATCGTGATTACTGGTACTGCTAACGCAAACGAGAAATTAAACCTTGTCGTCGACGGTAATCTAGAAACAGCACAAGCCGTTAGCGTAGGTGCTGACGGTCAATTTAGCGTGACTTTATCTACCCGTCACTTTGCGATTGGCGAACAGCAACACCGCTTCGCGATTTACTCCAATGAGAAAAAAGCAGGCATTGAAGATGTGAACTTTGTGTCGGACTTAAGCTGGTCGAACACGCCAGACGACACTATTGATGACGCAGGCGATGCACAAGATGGCATGGGCGGTCCTAATGGCAACTACTCGCTACCAACGGATCCAACATTCGACAAAGACAACAGCCAACTCGCAATCAACAAAGCTGAGGTATTTACCGTCGGCAGTAACGTGCGCTTGACCTTCACCATGGACAAGATCACCGATACTTGGTTGCCGCCAAACGGCTTTGACCACGTTGGTTTCACCATCTTCATTGATTTACCGGAAGAAGCAGCAACCAACCTAACGGAACTACCAAAGATCAACGCTTCTATGCCAAGCGGAACATGGAGTCGCAATGCTGTAGTCTTCGGCTGGCAAAGCTCGATTTACAACACCCAAGGCGCAAACGCGACAACATGGGGAGAAGCGGTCACGCCAGCACCAACAGTGACAGTAGACAAAGCCAATAACACTATTTCGATGGACTTTGCGAGTGACGCGCTGGGCCGCCCAGATTCGCTCGATGGTATCCGCTTCTATGTCACGACTTGGGACTTAGACGGCCTTTCGGCAACTTACCGTCCGCTAGAACAAGACAAAGGCCCTTGGAACTTCTCCGGTGGCGCATCGGATGAAAGTAAGATTTGGGACGATTTACCAATCATCACCTTGTCGGAATAAACCGTTAAATAAAACACCGCCCAGCGTTTAGCTGGGCGGCCATCAACAAAAAAATGCAGAAAGACACTTCTGCTCGTTTTTATTCTAGTTAAAGAACGATTTCACCCACAGCACCAGACTGTCCCAAAGCTGAGCGAACCACGAGCCCTCTTCTAACGCTTGGCTGCTGACCAAGGGATAACTCGCCACGGTACTGTCATCGCTTTTCCAAACGACCTTACCAATCTCATCTCCTTGCGCGATCGGCGCAATCAACGGTTCATTTAACACCACACTCTTATCAAGCCCAGCCGTCATTGAACGAGGCAGAGTGAGATAGGCATCTTTAGCAAAGATCGCCTCAACTTGATTAGCATTTCCCTTCCAAACGCGAACTTTAGACTCAACTTCCCCCTGTTTAGCAACTTGCTTGGTGTCATAAAAGCGAAAACCATAGCTGAGTAGATTCTTCGATTGGCTGATCCGAGCCTGTTTACTTGGCGTACCCATCACCACCGAGATAAGGCGCATTCTTCCTTCTTTGGCCGAGCTCACCAAGCTGTATCCGGCATTGCTGGTGTAGCCGGTTTTTCCCCCGTCGACATCAATGGAATTGTCCCACAACAACTTATTGCGGTTGTACTGCGTAATGTCGTTCCACTTGAAGACTTTCTCACTGTATAGCGCGTACACATCAGGAACATCGCTGATGATCGACTGCATGAGTCTTGCCATATCGGTTGGTGAGGTTTGGATGCCATCACTATCAAGACCATGGGAGTTCACAAAATAGGTGTCTTGCAGTCCTAATTTCTCCGCCCAACCATTCATCAAGGCAACAAAGCCGCGTTCACTGCCTGCAACATGCTCAGCCAGTGCAACGCACGCGTCATTTCCTGATTGGATGATCACGCCGCGCATTAAGTTCGCAACACTAATTTCATCTTTCGGTTTGATGAACATTTTAGAAGAACCGGGAAACTTGGCCGACCACGCGTTTTCGCTCACGGTGACAACATCATCCCATTTCAAACGCCCCGCTTTGATTTCTTGTCCAACTACATAAGCGGTCATCAACTTGGTTAAACTCGCCGGAGCAAGGCCTGCTCGCCCGTTATACTCGGCAATAATGGCACCGGATTGAAAGTCCATTAATACGTAGCCTTTTGCCTGTAACTGAGGTGGGTTGGGCGTAACAACGGCAAAAGTAGGTACGCTTATTAAACAAGTCACAATTGTCCATCGAGCCAGTGACACTTTCATCCGACTTCCTCCATGCTCTTACTTTGTCGCAACTCTATTGAGCATAGCTCACTCAACCAGTTGCACCAGTCGCTAATCGTTTCATTTTCTTGAACTTACATTGATTTGACCAAGGTATAGAACTGAAGAGGCAATTGGGAAATAGCGTTGGTTCTTCGCGCCATTCGCAGTAAAGTAGCGCTACCCCTCAATAAGGAAATAAAGATAACAATGAACGCTCAATCATTTATCGACGCAGGATTGCATTACACTCCCCACAGTTTTACCGTTCCTCTGGATTACCAAAACGCGAGCAAAGGCACCATTGAAGTCTTCGCCCGTGCGGTTTGCCTAGTTGGCGAGGAAGAATCGACCAAACCTTGGTTGGTTTACTTTCAGGGCGGACCTGGCTTTCCCTCTCCGCGTCAAAACGGCAATAACGGCTGGGTAAAACGCGCGCTGCAAGAGTACCGAGTTTTGCTTCTCGACCAGCGCGGTACGGGCAACAGCAGCGTAATTAATCACCAGACGCTTGCTCACCTCACGCCAGAGCAACAAGCAGACTACTTGAGCCACTTCCGAGCGGATAACATCGTGCGCGACGCGGAATACATTCGTGAGCAATTTGGCGTCGAAAAATGGGCGATCTTAGGTCAAAGCTTTGGTGGGTTTTGCTCCCTCACCTATTTGTCTTTGTTCCCAGACAGCTTGCTACAAAGCTACATCACAGGTGGCGTGCCATCAGTCTCACGTCATGCCGACGATCTGTATGAAGCCACTTTCAAACGCACCATGGAGAAAAACCAAGCGTTCTTCCAACAATTTCCCAATGCGCAACAACTTTGCCAAAACATTGCGAATCACTTGCTGGAAAATGAAGAGTACCTACCAAATGGTCAACGCTTCACAGTGGAGCAATTTCAACAAATCGGCATCAACTTTGGTGTGAGTGATACTTTCTTACCAACTTACTATTGGCTAGAAAGCGCGTTGATTGAAGTGAACGGCAAACCACAACTTCGTTATGAGTTCTTAAACGATATGTTGGCGCAGCAAAACTTCCAAACCAACCCGATCTACGCCATTTTGCATGAATCGATTTACTGCCAAAGCTTCGCGTCGAATTGGAGTGCGCACCGCGTTCGCCAAACCCGATCAGAGTTTAATTATGAATCTGGCAAGCCATTTTACTTTACGGGGGAAATGGTCTTCCCATGGATGTTCGACCAATACGTTAACCTCAAACCACTAAAAGACGCCGCAGAAATATTGGCAGCGAAAAAAGATTGGACTGCGCTGTACGATCAAACACAACTGGCTCAGAACAAAGTGCCTGTCAGTTGCGCCGTTTACGCCGATGATATGTTTGTTGAAATGGATATCAGCCGAGAGACGCTCGCGTTAATACCAAACTCAAAAGCGTGGATCACCAATGAGTACGAGCACAACGGCTTACGTGCCGACGGTGAACGCATTCTCGACAGGCTCATTGCCATGGGTAAACAGACCGCAGCTGCGTTGAAATAAGCAGGACAGACGTTAGAAATACGCCTTTTTAGTATTTGATGAAAAGGCGTTTATAGCGGTTTATGAACAATGGCGATCAGTCATTCACTCTTTGTCCCTAAACCTTTATCCCTCACCACCTCATGTATAAAACTGCGACATGTCCTTTCCTTGTCAATGACTCCGGTGATTACTTGGTGCTTCTTGCGCCTAACTTTTTTGAAGGGCCCAAAACAGCATAAATTTAAACCAAAAGTATCGGCTCCAACCTACCTAACCCACTATAATTAATGCTTATAATTTGAACACATAGCGGCTTCACCTGCGGACATGCTCCCCCTATCAAAGACCGCCAGGCCCCGCCTACTCATAATATCCGTATAATTTGTCCGTATTTCCGACTAGTTTAGTCAGGTATACTTCGTGCCGCTAAAATTTTAAGGTCGTTGACCACCTGTATTTTTAAAGGAAACCTCATGAGTCAGTATGTAGTTTGTGCGCTGTACAAGTTTGTTGAGCTGAATAACTATCAAGAGCTACGCGAGCCATTACTTGCGTTGATGGAAAAACACCATATTCGCGGAACATTACTACTGGCAAGTGAAGGTATCAACGGTACTGTTGCATCTGATCGTGCAGGTATTGATACGCTACTGGAGTGGCTAAACAACGAACCTCGTTTGACTGGCACCGTATACAAAGAGTCGTATTCTGAGACCCAGCCATTCAATCGCACCAAAGTGAAACTGAAAAAAGAGATCGTAACATTAGGTGTTGAAGGTATAGACCCTCGCCACGTAGTGGGTACTTACGTGAAACCTCAAGAGTGGAACGATCTTATTGCTGATCCTGAAGTGTTTGTTGTCGATACACGTAATGATTACGAAATCGAGATCGGGACATTCAAAGGCGCTGTAAACCCAAATACTGAAACCTTTCGTGAATTCCCAGACTATGTAAAAGAAAACATGGACCCGGCAAAACACAAGAAAGTTGCGATGTTCTGTACCGGTGGTATCCGCTGCGAAAAATCAACGGCTTACATGAAAGAACAGGGCTTTGATGAGGTCTACCACCTAGAAGGCGGCATTCTTAAATATCTTGAAGAAGTTCCTCAAGAAGAGAGCATGTGGGAAGGCGATTGTTACGTATTTGACGGTCGTGTTGCAGTGAACCACCAGCTAGAAAAAGCAGATTACGATTTATGTAACGCTTGTCGTCTACCGATCACTGAAGAAGACAAACAGTCAGAATTGTTCGAGCAAGGCGTGAGCTGTCCAAAATGTCACGGCACACACTCAGAAGAACAAATTGCTCGATTCCGCGAGCGTGAAAAACAAGTTGTTCTTGCAGAGCAGCGAGGCGAGCAGCATGTTGGTGGTGAAAGTGCCAAGCAAAGAGAAGCCCGACGTGCCGCTAAGTACGCGCAAAAAGAAGCGCAGCGTAAACAAGACTAAGCCCAACTCTCCTTATATTTAGCGAGCTGCCGTAAGGTGGCTCGCTTTTACTACGCACCAATACTCTTTCAATACAATTTTGTATCCCTCACCAATACCTCTAGTTGATTGTCTCTTTTGCCTTCGGGTAGCCCCACCATTTCATCATAAGCACTTTGATGCACTAGAACCTGCTTATTTGCTTTGATATTCCTGCACTTCTTTTGCATCTCGATCAGGGAATGAGCCCTCAAAAAGATACCGTTGTCATCAGTGATAAATTGCGCTTCTCCATCAATCACGACAGATGCCTGGTACAATGCGAGATCAAGCGAATGAATGACCAATTTGTCTACATAGAAGTATTTTTGTAACTTACTCAATGGTATTGCCATGTGTCACCTCCCTGAAAGTTACCTCTACGTTTTGTAGAATAAAACCGATCATTGGATGAGATTTCTTCGGTTTACTTGCGTACAACATCGGAAACAAAGAGGATTCCGATGCAAACAATCAATGTCGTGTGGTTAAAGCGAGATTTAAGGCTGACTGACCATCAACCACTAACTCAAGCATTATCAACAAAGCACCCAACTGTGCTTTTGTATATTGTTGAACCATTGCTATTGAACAACCCACACTATTCTGAGCGCCACTGGCGATTTGTTTGGCAATCACTGCAAGACATGGATGAAACGCTCAAAGCGTATGGGCATCGAATCACGGTGCTGTTTGACGATGCCTTAGCATGTTTCCAATCAATTCAAGCGCAATATCAAATCAACGCTGTTTTTTCTCACCGAGAAATAGGACTCAACTGCACCTTTGAACGAGACCGACAAGTTGCCGCTTGGCTGTATGAGCAGAACATCGACTGGTTTGAATTCGAACACGGTGCTGTAATCAGAGGTGCAATAAACCGGCAAGGTTGGGACAAACATTGGGACTCTGTCATGAGAGCCTCAATAAGCCCTATTGAGCTCCAAACCGACTTATTGCATTCATTGGATGCAGAAGCTCTCGGCTGTTCGTTTTCGCCACCATCATCCTGGCTATCAAAATGCAAAGGAATGCAAACGGGAGGAAGCCGGCTCGCTTGGAAAACACTAGAGGACTTTTTCCATCGTCGAGGTCGTGATTACTATCGAAGCATTTCTAGTCCCACAGCCTCACGCACAGCCTGTACTCGACTTTCTCCATATCTCGCTTGGGGTAACATATCCTTGCGTGAAGTTTATCAATACCTTTTGAAACACTGGCAAGTCGCTGGGTTTCGTCGCAGCTTAATTGCATTGTCTTCACGGCTTCATTGGCACTGTCACTTCATCCAAAAATTCGAATCGGAATACGACATGGAGTTTTACTGCGTTAATCGGGCTTACGAACCATTGATTAAACAAAGTAGTACTTTCGATGAAGAAAAGTTAGCAGCATGGAAATCCGGGCATACTGGCGTACCTTTGATTGATGCCTGCATGCGCTGTTTGCACCACACTGGTTACATTAACTTTCGCATGCGTGCCATGCTGGTTAGCTTTCTTACTCACCACATGAACATGGATTGGCGAGTAGGTGTAACGCATTTAGCGCAACTGTTTCTCGACTTTGAGCCTGGAATTCATTACCCACAATTCCAAATGCAAGCAGGAGTAACCGGGACTAACACAATCCGTATTTATAATCCGATCAAGCAGGCCCAAGAACATGATCCTAACGGTACGTTCATCTACAAGTGGGTACCTGAGTTACAAATGGTTCCTCCCCCTCTTTTATTCGAGCCCTGGACAATGACCCAGATGGAAGCTGTCATGTATCAATTGCAGCCAGATAGCCGTTACCTTGCACCTATTATCGCACCAGACAAAGCAGCTAAGGCAGCAAGAGAGCGCTTATGGACGTGGCGGAAACGAGCTGATGTGAAACAAGAAGGCAGACGAATTCTTGCGCGACATGTTAGACCCTCAAAAGAAAGTAGGACGCGATGATCATCTTTCAATCACGATGCGTACAAATGCAAACACACTCCAGGGAACCCGTTGTACCCTCAACTAGTAAGGAACACATTATGTTCAAACGTATCTTAGTTATCGCGGCGACACTGATGGCGACATTATCTTTTATGCTTCCCGTTCAGGCTCATGAGCATGGCATGATGAAAGCCGATATTGTCGACGTTGCCGCTGAAAATGGCTCTTTCAATACGCTTGTTGCTGCGGTGAAAGCAGCGGGCCTGGTTGACACTCTCAAAGGGGAAGGCCCATTTACTGTTTTTGCACCAACGGATGACGCTTTTGCAAAACTGCCAGACGGCACAGTCGACATGCTCTTAATGCCGGAAAACAAAGACAAGTTAGTATCTGTTTTGACTTATCACGTCGTCCCAGGGAAAGTGATGGCTGCCGATGTTGTTAAGCTAGACAAAGCGACTACGGTTCAGGGGCAAGATGTGATGATTAAAACCATGGGCGATAAAGTCATGGTTAACGATGCAAATGTCATCGCAACCGATGTGAAAGCTAAAAACGGTGTCATTCACGTGATTGATACTGTCATTATGCCGAAATAACACCATCCAGAGGGCGGTACACTCCGCCCTTTAGACAGAACTTCTTCCACCCTTAGCACGATTCCTCTCCACTTATCCCCACCCCCACTCATTCACCATGACTATAAAAAGGATAAAAACAAAATTAAAATCAATACCTTGCAATACGACACTGCACAATATTGACGAGGTTAAGATATCGTTATCTTTCAATTTGAGAACAGGATTCCATGTCAGTGACGTTTACTTTTCCACATGTAAATTCTTAAGCTAAATTTTGGCTGCTCAATCACATTTCGGCAAACCATTCGAAAGGGTGGGACGCAAAGCTTCCGGTCTGTCAGCATTTAAAAATCTAAAAGAATGCTCATGATAGCGGGGTTACCATGACGCAGTGTTACAGAAGTCCAATTTCTGTAGCGTTGCTTTATGCTCAGCATGCGCCGGGGTGTGACACTAGTTTGTCAGCCATAACAGAGGACATGTGATGAAATCATTTCCAACCAAATCCGTACTCGCGTTAGCACTTGCAAGCATTAGCTCAGGTGCTGCGGCTCACGGTTATGTATCAGAAACCAATGGTGGTGTCGCTGCAAGTCGCTCGGCACTATGTAAGTATCCAACGCCAGATACTAACGAAAAAAATAATAACTGCGGTGCGATTCAATATGAACCGCAAAGCGTTGAAGGCCCTGATGGCTTTCCCGAAACAGGGCCTCGCGATGGTAAAATAGCGAGTGCCGAAACCGCTTTAGCAGCTGCCCTTGATGAGCAAACTGCCGACCGTTGGGTAAAACGCACTATTCAAGCAGGTACACAAACTTTTGAATGGACATTTACCGCTAACCACGTGACGCGCGACTGGAAATATTACATCACCAAGCCTGATTGGAACCCAAACGCTTCACTATCACGAGACTCTTTTGATCTAACTCCTTTCTGTGTCGTCGACGGCAATATGGTTCAACCCCCGAAACAGGTAAGCCATCAATGTAATGTGCCTACTCGCGAGGGATACCATGTCATCCTGGCAGTATGGGATGTTGGCGACACTGCAGCCTCATTTTATAACGTGATCGATGTGAAATTTGATGGTGACAGTCCCGTTATTCCAGATTGGAAGCAAGGCGGTCAAATTATTCCTACAATGGATTTAAATATTGGGGATTCGGTTTATACGCGCGTATTTGATCAAGCAGGTGAAAACATAGCGTATAGAACTGAACTAGAAATTACCGATGCAGCAATGGGCCAAGCGAAAAACTGGTCTTACGCACTCGCGACTAAGCTAAACCAAGAACAAGCAAAACTGCAAGCCGGGCAGTATGCAGAGGATAAATTCACTCCTGTTTATGGTACTAATCCGGTGTATCTGCAAGCAAATAGCGGCCTTGAGCGAGTAGAGATCGGCTATAACATTGAAACTCCTGTTCCAGAATACTCACTCACAGTAGATGGCTTAGCAGACGAATATATCATTGAGTCAACACCGACAACGTTGGATCTGACACTAACTGCTGAAGGCGATTTAAATGCAGAACTCACCGTTTACAATCACCATCGCGAACCACTTGCAAGTTGGGCAAACGAAATGAAAGACGGCTCGGTAGAGGCGATATCGCTCGCTTTAAGTAAATCGGAGCCGGGTCACCATATGCTCGTAACACGTATTAAGGATAAAGATGGCAACTTGGTGGATCAGCAAACGCTCGACTTTCACTTAAAAGAAGAGTCAGTTACTCCACCACCATCTGGTGAGTACGATTTTGTCTTCCCTGAAGGACTATCTAGCTACACTGCGGGCACAAAAGTGCTTGCCAGCGACGGGGGCATTTATCAATGTAAACCTTTCCCATACTCTGGTTACTGTATGCAGTGGAAAGAAAGCGCAAACCATTACGAGCCTGGAATAGGTTCACACTGGGAGATGGCTTGGGATAAAGTCAACTAAATCACCCTTTGAACGTTAAGTAAAAAGAGCCTCACTATGAGGCTCTTTTATAATCAAACGCAAAAATGACAATTTTCCCGGTTTAAACCATAAACACCAGATAAACTAGAGAGATGCGCTCGCCCCTCAATCACCCCCATTTCATACCCTTCTAGTAAAACGGATTGTCGCATTGATAAGCGCTGAACATGAAAATTATCTGGTGGGGCAATTACCCTAACATGTGTTCCTGGTGGAGGGTTACGAATAAACTCCAATGATTGATTATAGTTATCTGCACGCCTTAACATCGCATCCGCCATTTTGGGGTGCTCCGCAAAAAGTTTCTTCATCAGCCATGTGGTCTTAACTGGCTTTTTGGCATAATTCAGTGGGTGAGAGAGTACTACGGTTATGTCGCGAGCCCCTCGACGATAAGCCTCACGCACTGGGATAGAATCAGCGACCCCACCATCGGTATAACAACCGCCAGAAAAACAAGGGGTATGCTTGTAGGCAATCGGTAATGCTGTTGTCGCTTCAATCGCATGGTGAAAATTATCACGTGTCACGCGATAGTAATCTGCCTGCCCTGTATCTACATTTGTTGTCGCTGCGAGAAAAGGAACGCCATTAAACAGTTTATTTTCATCGACGGGATACAAGCGATTAGATTCTTCAAACAACCACTTCACATCGATGAGGTCCCCACCTTTAACGAAGCGAGTCGGGTCAAAAAAGCGTTTGCTTGTGGCCAGCTTAGTAATGACGTTAATACTGCGATGCGGGTAGTCGGTCAAATACCCAATCAAATTTGATGCACCAGCAGATACACCGATTGCAAAATCAAACGGTTTATAACTCTGCTCTAAAAACGCATCTAACACTCCGCTTGCGAAGACGCCTCGCATCGCGCCACCTTCTACTACAATTGCTTTTGTTGCCATATTTCCCCCATTCTCCTTGCCAAAAGAGTAATGAAATTCGTGCAATCACAACAATTGAATATTCTTATTATTGAAATAGGTGAAGTCTATTTATTTCTCTCTTAGAAAATGAAAACTAAAGTTCAAAAAATCCGTACCCGTTAGAAATGTAATTGCGGGCTTAACCAAGGTGGCAAGGTCTAAGAGAAATCTAGGAGAAAACCGTTTTATAGGCTTCGCCCGCGCCATCAATGAACATTTGAGTACCAATAACCGCTAGAATTAAGCCCATCATTTTAGTCACAACATTTAGAGCACTTGGTCCAACCGCTTTGACCAATTTGTCTCCAAACAAAAACAGTACATAGGTGATCACACAAAGGACAGCGAAAGAAACGATAGTAATAATGGTTTGATCGAAACCACCCGCTGTCGCAAAGTTCATCGCGGTAGCAATCGTTCCAGGCCCAGCTAATATTGGCATCGCCAGTGGAGACACTGCAATACTCAATGCCGCCCGTTGCTGAGCTGGTGAATACGCCTTCTCTTTGGTTTTCTGATGCGTCGAATCACCTTGAAGCATGTTAAAACCTATCAAAAACACCAAAATGCCGCCTGTTATTCGCAATGCATAAAGCGTGATACCAAACAAATCAAAAATTAACTTACCGGCAATAGAAAATATCGCGATGATAATAAATGCAATAAAAACCGAGCGGAACGCAATGGAACGGATGGTTTCTTTATCTTCATCAGCAGTTAAACTCAAAAAGATGGGAATATTGGCGATAGGGTTCATGATGGCAAAGAAGCCCATAAACACCGTAACTGTATGAACAATGAGTTCTTTCATATTTTCCACTGCATTTAAATTATTGATTCTAAAAACAGTATATACGCTCTCAAACAGAACGAGTGGTGTATTCTCGATTCGTCTTCACACTTATGCACCAAGCATTGTTTTTCTTTTGAGATAGTTTACCGACTCATCAAATGTCGCTAAGGTGAGTCTTCAGCCTTTAACGTAACAGGGGATGTTAAGTCACCATGAACAGCACGATTCAAACAATTCTCAATCACCGCTCAATTCGAAAATTCACCTCACAACCGATTGAGAGTGAACAATTAGATGCCATTCTTCAAGCCGGCCTTGCGGCATCCTCATCAAGCATGTTGCAAGTCGTTTCAATTATCCGCGTGACCGACAAAGAAAAACGCACGCTATTAGCTCAATATGCCGGAAATCAAGGGTACGTTGAAAGCGCGGCTGAGTTTTTGGTGTTTTGTATTGATTACCAGCGCCATGCCAGTATCAACCCAGATGTTCAAGCTGACTTTACCGAGTTAACGCTAATAGGCGCTGTAGACTCGGGCATCATGGCACAAAATTGCTTGCTTGCGGCGGAGTCGATGGGACTAGGAGGTGTGTATATTGGTGGTTTACGAAACAATGCCCAAAAAGTAGACGAATTATTAGGTTTACCTAAAAATACCGCCATTTTATTTGGTATGTGTCTTGGTCATCCAGATCAAGCCCCTGAAGTAAAACCTCGCCTACCTAAGCATGTCGTGGTGCATGAAAATCAGTATCAAGACCTAAACTTGGATGATATTCAGACGTATGACCAAACTATGCAAAACTACTATGCAAACCGTTCGAGCAATCAAAAACAGAGTACTTGGTCACAAGAAGTCACCAGTAAACTGGCTGGCGAATCACGTCCGCACATCCTGCCTTACTTAAACAGAAAAGGGCTCACTAAAAGGTGATGACCACAATACGATAGGATCAAAAAAGGCCTCTGAAGAGGCCTTTAGAATCTGTCAGCAAAAGCTTGCTTAGTTACCGCCTGTCGCGCCAGTGCCTGGACCCGGTGGATCTTCAGGTTCAATTGGCTCACCGACTTCCGCATCTGGAATTTGTGGTACGTCAGGTTCGATATCTTCTAATGGAATGTCGTTATCGATAGCCTCTTGTACATCAGCAACAACTTTCTGAGTATCTTCAGCTGGAATCGTTACGTAGATAACGTCACCTGAATCATTCTCAGGATAATTTGGGTTCGCCGCGATTACATCTTCTGTGATTGCTTTTGCAGCAACAGCTACAGCTTCAGGCGAAGCTGTTGGGTTCGCTTTGATGATATCTGATACAACGTTTGCTGTTGCAACTAGCTGAGTAGCAAGTGCGCTGTTACCACCCTCACTGCCAAGTCCTGCTACTACAGATTCTGTATCACGAAGGATTTCGTCAACTGTTTTACCACTTGCATTGATATCGATACCCAAATTCTCGAATACTTTTTCAGCGATATCAGAAGAGTATACTTCACCATCTTTTAAAGAGTTAGCAACCAAAGTCGTAAATGGAGAGCCTGTTACCAATGAATCCGCCTGGGCTAGGCCTTGAGGGATTTTGTAGTCAGATGTAATAGGTTTGCCATTTGACGCGTCTTTACTATCTTCTGTGTGCGTTAATACGAAAGCACAATCACCTGGCGCATTTACAACGTTGATATTTTCAAAACGCGCTTTACCAACCATACCTTCATAGTTTGTTGTATTTTCAATCGCGTCGTATGTCTCACCACCACATACTGCTTGAACTTTCATGCCGATAACAGCTGGGTCATAAGCCTGAACTGAGTATCTTTTTACCTCAGGGTCGCTGTCACTACCACAACCTGCTAGTAGGACTGCTGCCACACTTGCCGTTAAAAGTTTGATTTTCAAAATTAGCTCCAATATTTGTTGTTATATCCGACCGCAACAGGAAGCATAACGGCAGTTGCATATAGTGTAAATAGGATGCATACAACTTTGGCATGAGTTTTTTCACATTCTTGCCTGTTTGCTTGTGCAAAATCATGCATTCATCTCAATAACGTTAAATAGACACAATTTTGTCATGTATTCGTCAGTATTTTTTCAAGTAACTTGTTGCCTTTATTGCAACCAGATGGATAATAGTTGACTATTTTTTGTGGGTCGGATTTTCACACCTTCATTAATGAAACTAAGAGCTCTAAGTCGCTAGCAGCCATTTGGAGTGTTTATTACACAAATAATTCTGAATGGACTCGCTTTCTAAAGGCTTAAAACTGCAGTAAATCATCAATATTGATGAAATGCAGTTCAATTAGAATGAATCAATTTCAGTCGGCAAACTTTCTTTCGGTAGTTATAAACCAATGAACACATTTAATAAATTTTTGGGGATATCAGTACTTCCTATCCTTCTTACAGGGTGTACTTTGCCTGGTAGCCACCTTTCGGTCAGTGACAAAACAGTCATGAGCACTGAATCGAGTGATATAGAGTCTCAGGTTACCGTTTATCCCTTAACTTTGGAGCGCGTAACGTCTTTAAATTCAGTGGGCCCTTTTTCAAAACCAAACCCAGAGTTAGATATTGAAATCGCAAAATATGAATACGAAGTAGGACCTGGCGATATCCTAAATATCACTATTTGGGATCACCCAGAGCTAACGATCCCAGCGGGCTCATACCGAAGCTCAGCCGAAGCGGGTAACTGGGTGCATTCGGATGGCACGATCTTCTACCCTTACATAGGTGTCGTACATGTTGAAGGCAAAAACGTACGTCAGATTCGTGCAGACATTGCAAGCCGCCTTGCAAAATACATTGAGAGCCCACAGGTCGATGTAAGCGTTGCGGCATTTCGCTCTAAAAAGACTTATGTAACTGGCGAAGTTAACAAGCCAGGACAACAACCAATTACAAACATCCCCCTTACACTTCTAGATGCTGTGAATAGAGCTGGCGGACTGGCTGCCGAGGCTGATTGGCGTAATGCGACACTGACACGCAATGGCGTTGTTGAAAACGTCTCTTTGTATGCTCTGATGCAACAAGGCGATTTAACTCAAAACCGCCTTCTAAAGCCTGGCGATATTGTTCATATTCCTCGAAACGATGCGCAAAAAGTATTTGTTATGGGCGAGGTTAACGATCCGAAATTACTCAAAATTGATCGTAGCGGCATGAGCCTTACTGAGGCTCTTAGCAGCGTTGGTGGTATCAGTGAAATCTCCGCAGATGCTACCGGTGTGTTTGTCATCAGACGTTCAAAAGAAGAAGCTAAAATGGCGGACATTTATCAGCTAGATGTTTCTGACGCTTCTGCTTTGGTGATTGGTACTGAGTTTGATCTCAACCCTTACGACATAGTCTATGTGACGGCTGCACCTGTTAGTCGTTGGAATCGTGTGATTGCTCAGCTCGTTCCAACCATTTCCGGCTTTAATGAACTAACCGAAGGTGTACTACGAGTACGCACTTGGCCGTAAAACAACGTGCCGCAAGAAAATTATCTCTTGCGGCACGTAATCGATAGCTACTCAGCTCAATTGCGCAATATAAAGAAGCCAGCAATTCAGTTGAGATCATAAGCATACAACTTAAAGTAGGGTAAGCATTTGTTTTCTAATATTCTTGTCGTCTGTGTCGGTAATATTTGCCGCTCTCCAACAGGAGAGCGGCTTTTGCAGTCTTTACTACCAAACAAACATGTCGCATCAGCAGGAATCGCAGTAGATAAGAGCCATCTAACGGGAAAAGCTGCTGACGAGATGGCAACCACTATCGCGAACGAACATGGCGTAAGCTTAGATGGACACGAAGCACGACAATTAACACCTGAGCTTTGCGCTCAATACGATCTGATATTGGTTATGGAAAAAGGTCATTTAGAAGCCTTAACCAAAATCGCTCCTGAGGCACGAGGTAAAACGATGCTGTTTGGACAGTGGATAAATGAACAAAACATCCCTGATCCATACAGACAAAGTAGAGAAGCTTTCGAACATGCATATACGCTTATAGAAAAAGCAGCAAAAGCGTGGTCTCAAAAACTATAAGCCGCAAGGCTAAATAAACGCCAATGGCAAGGTATTTAAGAAGTTAAAGTAATGACAACACAAACTATTAAGCAATCACGTCAAGCCGACGATGAGATCGATTTGGGAAAGTTATTTGGGATCATTCTCGATGCCAAATGGCTCATTCTATGTACCGTAGTCCTATTTTCGATTATAGGCGTCGGCGTTGCCATTCTATCAACACCTATCTATAAAGCTGACGCTCTTATCCAAATCGAAAGTAAGAGTTCAGGTGGTATTTCAGCGATGGTTGGTGATATGGGAGAGCTGTTTTCAGCAGAATCATCAGCGACAACAGAAATAGAGATCATCAAATCTCGTATGATCTTGGGCGGTACTGTTGATAAGTTCAACTTAACGACTGTCGTTTCTCCAAACTACATGCCAATTATTGGTAAAGGCCTAGCTCGACTACAAGGTGAGCAAATCAGTCTGAGCGTTTCACGATTTAATGCTCCTTCTTACGCAGTTGGCGTTCCTTTAACTCTTGAAGTTATTGATTCTGAAAAACAGACGTTCAGGCTCTTAGAAGATGACAATAACGTCATTCTAGAAGGTAAAGTTGGTGAACTGCTTGAGAAGAATGGATACCAGTTTTTGGCGACTGAACTTGTGGCTCAAACTGGTGACTCATTCACGGTCAGCAAAATCAGTAAATTAGATGCAATTAATAAACTTCAAGAAAACTTATCGATTAGCGAACGTGGTAAGCAAACCGGGATTATATCTTTAAGCTTCTCTGGTGAAGACCGCGCTAAGATTCAAGATATCTTGAACGACATTAGCCAAAACTACTTCTTACAAAACGTTCAAAGAAATTCTGCAGAGGCAGAGCAAAGCCTCGAGTTCTTGAAAGGTCACCTCCCAGACATCAAAACAAAACTGACCGCTTCTGAAGACGTTTTAAATCGGTTCCGTCAAGAAAATGAATCTATCGACTTAGGCCTTGAAGCTCAGTCAACGCTGAAAGTAATGGTTGAGTTAGAAGCACAGCTAAATGAGCTTACATTCAAAGAAAGTGAGATCAGCCAACGCTTCACACAGGATCACCCAGCTTATAAGTCGCTACTTGATAAACGTGAAACACTACTAAAAGAGAAAGAACGTCTTAATAAACAAGTTCAAAAGTTACCGAAAACACAGCGTGAAGTTCTACGTATGACACGCGATGTAGAAGTAAACCAACAAATCTACATCCAACTATTGAACAAGGTTCAAGAGCTCAACATTATTAAAGCCGGAACAGTTGGCAACGTTCGAATCTTAGATAACGCTCAATCTTTCTCTAAGCCAATCAAGCCGAAAAAAGCGCTTATCGTTGTGCTAGCAACACTGCTTGGCGGTATGGCAGGCGTGGCTTTCGTATTAATTCGTGCAGCATTCCACCGTGGTGTGGAAACACCAGATCAAATTGAACAGATTGGCATGCCAGTTTACGCAAGCGTTCCAAAATCGATTCAACAACTGGAATTTGCAAACAAGCTTAAGCGCAACAAAGGCAGCAACAATGAGCTAGTCCTTCTAGCGGAAGCTAACCCAGCCGATCTTTCCATTGAGGCTCTACGTAGTCTTCGCACTAGCTTGCACTTTGCAATGATGGAAGCGAAGAATAACGTTCTTATGATTTCAGGTCCTGCACCATCTATCGGCAAAACATTTGTATCGACCAACTTTGCGGCCGTCGCTGCGAAAACCGGTCAGAAAGTGCTGCTTATTGATGCGGATATGCGTAAAGGTTATTTGCAGCAATGCTTCGGTCTACGCTGGGACAACGGTCTTTCTGATTACTTGAGCGGTAAGACATCCCTTAGCAACATCATTAAATCTACATCCATTGATAATTTAGATGTTGTGACTCGCGGCCAAGTACCACCAAATCCGTCAGAACTTCTTATGCACCCTCGCTTCAAGAGCTTTGTTGACGAGATGTCTGCACAATACGATCTAGTCATCATCGATACGCCGCCTGTACTCGCAGTTACCGACCCAAGCATTGTTGGCGCGCTTGCAGGAACAACTCTGATGGTCGCTCGTTTTGATCAAACGACTTTGAAGGAGATTGAAGTCGCGCAAGGTCGCTTCGAGCAATCAGGCGTTGAAGTTAAAGGTGTGATTCTCAATGCAGTTGAGAAAAAAGCATCTAACTCATACGGCTATGGATACGGCTACTATAACTACGCGTACAAAAGCGAATCATAACTTGAATTTAGATCGCTAATTAAACCAAATATGACAAAGCCCTGCTAGAAACAGCAGGGCTTTTTCTATTGCACTCTTAGTTGCTTGTACGTAATCAAACTAAGCAAGACAAAGAATATTGGGTCACTCCAACCAAAACCGACAAATACTCCGACAATGCCGGCATAGGTAGTAATCACTGCCCCTAAGCCATTAGTAATCAATAATGCTTTAAACAGCTGTTTCGCAGTATGCCCTGATTCCACATTACGTAACATCAAACTCACCGCTGCGATTCCACCTAAAAAGATCGAAGTATGCTGCGATAAAAACAGCGCGTACTGGTCGTTAATTTGTACTCCATACATCGGCCACATTATGGTTGGTACAAAAAACAACGCAAAAGCGAATACCGTATATACGACACCATGAACGGTTAGAAAAGTGCGGTTGGTCATCATCTCCTTATCCTCTAATAGGCCCTTGATTGAGCGTCGTTAACGGCACATTGATATCGAAAATTTGACCTCGTACTTCGACTACGCCCATTTTTCGTAAGCGTGCGGCATGCATTTCGAGATAAGCTTGCGCCGTGGCTTCATCTTCAAAAAGATAGATACCACCACCGAGTTTGTCTTTTTCGCTTTCCGTCCAGATTTTCCAAATCATGCCCGGCTCTTGGTTAATCGACTTAGCTAAGTCGACCAGAGCATTCGACATCTCGTCACCAAACGGACCATGAAATTCAAAATCAACTTGCAATAATTTCGCCATCTTGAGTCTCCTCTTCTTATTGACTCGTTTTCGATGACAAGATTATTACCTTTATAAAACTGACAGAAAAGTTCATAATTTCGCCATTAACTGTCTAAAAAATTGACTCATGAGACTAAAAACGACCTTAGAACAATGGCAAACGCTACAAGCGATTAATCAAGAAGGCAGCATTCAATCCGCAGCTTTACTGCTCAACAAGAGCCATACTACATTGATCTACTCGGTGAGGAAGTTAGAAGACCAACTTGGTATTCAACTTATCGAAGTACGAGGGCGCAAAGCGGGTTTGACAGAGCACGGCAAAACCATACTGCGTCGTGCACAATCCATGCTTGAACAAGCGCGGGAACTAGAAGTCATCAGCGAGCAGTTAAAAAGTGGGGTGGAATCTCAAATCACGGTCGCAGTAGATCATCTTTGTGACCCTTGTTGGCTTTATGCACCACTCAGTCAATTTTTGGAGGACAACAACACGACCTCCGTTCAAGTGGTTGAAACGTCACTGAGCAAAACAACCGAAATGGTCGTAAATGAGCTCGCTGACATCGCAATCATCAACTTACCGATAACCAACTACCCTGCCGAAGCATTTGGCGTAACAACCATGCTGCCTGTAATCGCAGCACACCATCCACTCGCTAAAAAGCCGCATGTTTCCATCGACGATTTTGCAACCACCAGCCAAATTGTCATCCGTGACTTAGGTGATTCAGACAAAACGAAAAGAGATGTGGGTTGGTTACGCGCACGTCAGCGTATTACCGTCGATAACTTCGACCACGCTTTTCACGCCGTAGAGCAAGGCGTTGGGTTTTGTCGGCTACCAGCGCACTTAGTCTCAGCCCGAAAGAGCGATAAAATTAAAGTATTGGAGCTCGAACACTCCCATCAATATCAAGTTGCGCTGCACCTCACTTTGCCCAAAGGAGCCAAAAGTGGTCCTGCGACTCAAGCGCTTTATCGTATTTTACTCAAAAGTGTAGAAACTCGAGTCTAGCAACAGTGGTATTGAGTTGAATCGCTAGTGTTATCGCCTATTGATTCTCCCTAAACATAGAGAAACGGCCATTTTGTGACGCTACACTCTCACAAAAGGTTGCACGAAGGATAGCGACCACCTACTATCACTCTGCTCATGCCTAAAGCACCCAACACTCGCGGAAAGAACTCGGTTCACGGCAATATCCTCACCTGCTTGGTTTAGCAGGCACAATCTGTTTTTACCTTCTTTTTAGCTTCTATTTAGGCGAGTGTGGAAGAAATAAGAAAGGTGAAATATGAACTCTACAAATAGCTTCTCGATCAATATCAATCAGCAAAAATCCATTGCTAAAAAAAGGCTCAAAGCTATCCGCCTATACGATGACGCCACGTTGGAGTTAGTTAAGCGATTTCACTCCAAACCAGAATCTTTGGCTCCCAATACAATTCAATTGGCTGACGTTCAACATGCACTCGCAAGAGAACTGGGCTTATCCAGTTGGAGTAAACTAAAAGCTCATGTCGAAGAGCTAGAAGCGCACAAACTAGCCATCAAAGAACAAAAACCGCCCCTAGATGCAAAAGTAAAAACGCTACACGTTCGTTGTGGCCACGACATTCAACAACAACTTAAAGCCAGCGGATTTGAAGGGACATTTTTAGCCCTGATCGATCCGCTTTGTATTGGCCCCATACCAGCAACACCGCAGAACTTCCTTGCCATTCGTGCCCAATATGTCGTAGAGACTCTGCTGCCCGTGATGAAGCGTGAAGACTCGGTTCAAGATATAGTCACATTGGAACAATCAAACCTCGATCTGTTGCAAAGTGATGTATTTGAACGAATCGTCTTTTGGGTCGAACATGACAGTTATGATCAATTGATGCTAATTCGTGCTCTAACACAGTTAGAGAATGTAGAGAATAAAGTGATAGAGATCATTGAGTTGAACCAGTTCCCGGGCACTGAACGATTCATCGGCTTTGGGCAGTTGCCTGAAGAAGCTATTCGTTCTTGTTGGCGATACCGTAAACCTGTGACAGCAAAATTATTCAGTCAGGCTAAACGGTGTTGGCACGCTATTACATCACCGACACCTATTTCCATAGTTAATTTGATTCAGCAGCATAACCTGGATTGCTTGCCCAATATATTCAACGTGCTTAAACGCCATTTGCAAGAGTTACCTAATTCACAAACTGGATTGAGCTTGACACAACACCTCGCACTAAAGGTTTTGAGCTCGCAAAATCGTTCAATTCCCATCAAAGATTGGTTTGAGCAATATCAACAACTAGAACCTCTTCCTTACCTAGGAGACGTGATGTTTTACGCGTTACTCCTCCCTCTAGCACAGTGTCAAACACCTTTGATCACGATTGAGTCACGTGAAAGGCACTGGTGGGAACAAAGCGTCCGTATCACTGAGGCTGGCAAGCAGTGTTTGGAAGGCTTAATACGAGCGAAACAATGCTATTGGGTTGGAGGGATTAAAAATACCAGTCAAAGTTATTGGAGCTGGGATCACCTCCAACTAACTACACTTGCCAACCATCATTGAGTTGACAAATATGAAAGCATAAAGGGTTCGTTGGCTCTGATGAACACTCAATACTAAATTATCCCTAAAGAAGCGACCGCTAGTCTGAATACAACTTAAATAGTTATGCAGAAATGCATCCACTCAAAGAGAGTATGCACTCTATCTCTTATTAGAATTTATTGTAAATCCTCTTTGTTATCAGTTGTATATTCGATAAAAGTGTTAAAATACAAACTTTTTATCCAGCCAATTCGTTAATATTTGGTTAAAATTCCATTTTTATTAGTGATAAAGTTCACATCTATTAACCATTTAGAGGATTATTCTTTCGTATTTTCTCACTCCGCTGCTAATCTGCTCGCCGCTTTGAAGTGAACTCAAGGTGCATAACTATAAGGAGTGTTCTCATGAATACCAAGAAACCGATGTCGCTTACCAGCCGCGTAATTTTAGGTATGGTTGCGGGTATCTTGACAGGATTTGCAATTCGCACACTTTTTGCCGACAACGGATTTGTCGACGCATACATTGTTAATGGATTATTCGAAGTTGGTGGACAGATCTTCGTTGCCAGCTTAAAAATGCTTGTTGTACCGCTAGTATTTGTTTCGTTAGTTTGTGGTACTAGCTCTCTCAAAGACCTTTCTACACTGGGTCGCATGGGTGGTAAAACCCTCGCTTTCTACGTTACAACAACGGCTATCGCGATTACGCTTGCTCTAACTATGGGTACTCTGTTCCAGCCAGGTGCTGGCGCTGACCTAACCGCAGCAAGTTCATTCAAATCAGCAGAAGCACCATCTTTGGGTCAGGTGATCATCGATATGTTCCCAACCAACCCTATCAGTGCGATGGCTGAAGGTAAAACCCTGCAAGTTATTGTGTTCGCGGTACTATTTGGTATCGCGATCAGCGCAGCAGGCAAACCTGGTGAACGTATTGCAGCGTTCTTCGCTGATCTGAATGAAGTGATCATGAAACTGGTTGCGATTTTGATGAACTTGGCG
Source organism: Vibrio sp. 1249-1 (assembly GCF_033340495.1). Classification (NCBI taxonomy): domain Bacteria; kingdom Pseudomonadati; phylum Pseudomonadota; class Gammaproteobacteria; order Vibrionales; family Vibrionaceae; genus Vibrio; species Vibrio sp. 1249-1. The sequence continues at coordinate 274,066 of NZ_JAWOWJ010000003.1, read as the reverse complement.
CCTTATGGTGTGTTCTTCTTAATGGCGAAGCTATTTACTGGTCTTGGTCTGGGCGCAATCGTCAATCTGGCAGAGTACTTCTTAGTACTGGCGGGGACGCTTGTCCTGCACGGCCTAGTCACTTACAGCTTAATGTTAAAAGGTTTCACAGGTCTAAACCCAATTACATTCCTACGTAAGATGGAAGACGCGATCATGTTTGCTTTTTCTACAGCATCATCGAACGCGACGATTCCAGTGACAATGGAAACAGCAAAGCACCGCATGGGTGTTGAGAACCGTGTATCATCGTTCACAGTACCACTTGGTGCAACCGTGAACATGGACGGTACGGCGATCATGCAGGGCGTAGCAACTGCGTTTATTGCTCAAGCTTTCAATATTGATTTAACTATGGGCGATTACCTAATGGTTATCATGACGGCAACTCTGGCGTCTATCGGTACCGCAGGTGTTCCTGGTGTGGGTCTTGTCATGCTTGCTATGGTATTGAACCAAGTTGGTCTGCCGCTTGAAGGTATCGCGCTCATCATGGGTGTTGACCGTCTTCTTGATATGATTCGTACCGCGGTAAATATCACTGGTGACAGTGCTGTAACCGTCATCGTTGCGAAATCAGAAGGTGCATTGGATGAAGCTCGCTTCAACGACCCAATGGCAGGCGTAGCCGAAGAAGAAGTGCACCTGAAACGCGCTGACGCCTAAATCGTTCTACGATTACCATCCTGAAATTATATAGTCCTGTCTAAAAGAAAACCCCGATGGAAACATCGGGGCTTTTGTTTTCTCCGCGTCTAGAAATGCTCTTTCTAATCCACCATCGAATTCAGCTTTTCTCTCGCTTGTTCTTCATGCTCGTCGGTGATGGCATTGCCGACCGAGTTCGCCGCCAGAGTCAGTGCCGCCATATCATCGGTAAAACCGACGCCAGCTAGTACGTCTGGCACCATATCTGTTGGTAGGACGAAGTAAGCCAGCGCGCCACCTAAAATAGCCTTGTGGCGAACAGAGGTGTTGGAATCTGCCATCGCGAGCCATGATTTTATGCCCATTACGGCAATTTCTTCACCCGCTTTCTTAACCGACCCTTTCATTTTACGCCAAAAGGTTTTCTCATCTGGCGCTTGCATCGTTTGATCTTTGGCGTCTTTCGGCGCCGATTTTACAGACATTGTTGTGGTCATCGTTGCCTCCGAAATTTATGACTATGTCCAACATATTAATTAATCGAACCTGAACGCAAGATTAATAACAAGAAATGATAGTAAAGTGAAACACAGATAGAAAAATCCCAAACTGAAGTCCGGGGATTATTGCATTGAAAAAAAGTCTTGGAAACCAAAAGGTTGAAGCCAAAAGCTTTGGGAACCAAGCTTTAGAAGCAGAATGCCTTATTGAACAATCTTCTCCAGTACACGTATCAACATTTTGATACTTGGTTCAATAGACTCAAGCAACAAGTACTCTTGATCGCTGTGGAAGCCCGCACCGATAGGTCCTAGACCATCCAAAGTTGGAACACCAAGAATCGCCGTGTTGTTTGCATCAGAGCCACCACCTACTTCTTTCCAGTTGATGTCGATCGCCAGTTCACTTGCGGCTTCTTCAACTAGCATCATCAGGCTTTCTGTTTGTGGGCTTGGCACCATAGAAGGCTTATAAGCTTCACGAACCAACTCAATTCTCACGCCATCAACGAATGGTGTTTCCAGCATGCCATTTAGCTTGCTATCGACATCATCGTATTCTTCGTTGCTCCAGAAACGCACATCCACGATCGCTTCCGCGTGCTCAGGGACGATGTTCGCACCGTTGCTGCCAGAAACAATGCCGACGTTCAGCGTAGTACCAGATTCAAAGTTGGTCATTGCATTGACAGCCAGAATCCAATTCGCCATCTCAGTGATTGCGCTGCGGCCGTTTTCTGGCTCGTTACCTGCGTGAGCAGCAACGCCATTAAAGGTCATTTTGTAGCGAGCCATGCCTTTGCGCGCTTTCACTAAACCACCGTCTGCACGTGCTGCTTCTGCAACCAGCACATTCTTAGCGTTTTTCGCAACTGATTGAATCCAATCCACAGAGTCCAGAGAGCCCGTCTCTTCATCTGGGTTCATGCAGATAGCGATAGACAACTTATCCAACACCGCTTGGTCTAGATTGCGCATCGCGTATACGATGTTCAGCAAGCCAGATTTCATGTCCGAGACGCCCGGACCGTAGGCTTTCTCTGCATCTTGAGACATTGGACGAAGCTCAGCAGTACCCACAGGGAACACGGTATCCATGTGACCAATCAGCATTACGTCGATTTGCTCAGCTTCCGGCTTGTTTCGAACTTCAAGACCGATGCCCGCTCTGCCACAGTCGATGCGTTTTACGCTCCAACCTGACATCGCTTGGTACTTCTCTTCAAATTGAGAAGCGATAAACTCGATACCATCAGTCGTGTAAGTGCCACAATCCACATTAATCAGCGGACGTAGCTCTTCTAGATATTCATTTAGAGAGAATTGCATGACTCACTCCTAGACAAACAGATTCATCACCAGCATTGCGCCAAATGCGTTCAATACTGAGATTGCAATCATAACTGGGATGTAACGACCTTCAGTACCGATTGGCCCCATGATACGACCCATGTACTGAACTTGAGAGCCCATTAGGTAGATAGCAGGTGCAAGAATCGCAATGTGCGTGCCGTTAAGGAGACCTTGGTCAAACAGCGTGATAACCACACCCACTGCGCCACCCATCGACATCCAAGCACCGATCAATACCGCTGCAGCTTCACCCGGAAGACCAAACACCGCCATGATTGGAGAGAACACCGTGCCCATCAGATCCAGCGCGCCAGTGATTTGTAGCGCCTTGATGATAACAAATGCCATCAATACGTTAGGCACCGTAGAGGTAGTCGCAATCACCCAACCTTTCTTAGCACCTTCGACGAAGATATCCGTCACCATTGGTTTTTTCGCTTTAACGTCACCCATTATGCCGTCTCCTCTTTTAAGTTCTCTGATTTGTTTTGGTCTTGCTTGTCTTCTTTACCTTCCGTCATGTTCAGGTAGATACGGAACAGGTTCGCGCCGATGATCTTAAATGCGAACATCACCACAACTGCTAAACCAATAGAAGACGTTACTGCTAGAGAGCCGTCAGCCATCGTCAGTGTGAACAGCACAGCACCCGATGAGAAGAAGTTCACGATGGTTGCACCTGCAGTGAACTGGAACATGGTAAATACGTCCGTTTCACGCTTAGTTAGGTGACCTTCATCTTTTAGCTGACGCGTCATTGCCGCACCTGCATCGGTACTTTGTAGAGAAGCAATTAAAGCCAGACCAGAGTTACCAGGGATGCCCATTAGAGGACGTAGAAGAGGAGTAAGAAGCTTACGAGCTGCTTCAAGTGCACCGTAGTGCTCAAGTACGTTGATCATACCTAAGGCGAACATAACAGTTGGAATCAAAGTAAGTGCGAAAATGAAACCGTCGCGAGCACCGCTACCACCAGTACCGCGAAGCGACGTTGTTGCAACTTGCACACCGTCAGCCGTTTCGGTGACACCATACGCCACCTTGCCGAAAGAGCCATTGAGCGTTGTAAAATCGAATACACCGTACCATTCGCTAGATTGCATCAGGCCAGAAAAGAACACAACCGCAAACGCCAGAGCAACGTAGCACCCCAGTGTAACTTTACGCTCAGTTTGAACAGGAATTTTCATAACATTACCTACACATGTGGAACTTAACACATATGTTCACCTGAATAATGTGCTAGAGAGATGATCAAAATCAATCCGCCTGCCGAACATTATCGCGACTCAGTTATGAAGTTTTGTTTTATGATTCCAATCACAATTGAAAGATAATAAAAATTTGTGCCAACAATTAGGTATTTTAATCTATATCGATAGCTCACGACTTCTTCATCAACTCAACAAATGATTCTGACGAATATTGCTTTCTACAACATTCATGACGTACTTCATACTTTGGCATTGAGGCAATATCGATTAACTCGAAAGTAACATTCAGCCACGAAATTTAGGTTAGGATGGCCCGGTCATATGTAAACGGCATAAACCAGAATTAACAGGACTATACGACCCATTGTTACGCTCACAATATAAAATAGCCAAATGGACACTCGCCCTCGTGCTTTGGGTGGTGATGATATGCTTAAGCCAAAATTCTGGTTTCTCGAAAAGCTGCCCGAAGGCTCACCAAATACAGAGTCAGCAAGATGAGAGTGTGAATTTATCGCCATCTTGCGACCTTTCAGAAAAGCTGGTTCAAGCGTACCAACATCAGTTTGATCATATTCTTATTCCATTTTTTCTGTTTGCTTTGATTGTGGCGCTGCCGATGACAACCACAGCAATTCGTTATCTGGAATACACAGAACCGATACCGGAAAAGTATCGGGTTCACCTAAAACTTTGCGTGTTTAGAGAATAAAGCCAGCAAGGCGAGAGACCTTTCTGCCTGACTTTTGTACATATTTTATTCACTTCACATAACAAACAACGAAATTTAAAAGTTTTAGGAAATATTATGACATTCACTCGTACACTTTTGGCGTTAACGATGGCTATCGTATCTGCCGTATCTTTCGCATCAGAAAAGACCGCAGAACAAAAGCTAGAGGAAGTTAATCAGATACTAAAAGATAACCCTCAAATTCTTGATTCATTGCACCAAAACCTTCAAGAGTACATTGCGTATCAACAGTCATTTGGCGACACCTTGAAGGAGGTTCGTCAATATCTAAGTGATGGCAAACATTCCTCTTTTGGTGCTGAAAACCCTGAGTTAACCATTATTAACGTAACAGACTACAGCTGCCCTTTTTGTAAACGTTTAGAAGGAGAGCTGGTCAAAGTTGGTAAGGAATATCCGCAGGTAAAAGTGCTTAACCTCAATGTCTCTTTTAAAGAACAATACGAGAAAAACGGCTACAACTCGGCAAGTTACGCATTAAATGTTTGGCAAAACCAGCGAGATAAGTACGAACAAGTGCATGAGTTATTGGTGAAAAAACCGGGCGCACATGACGCACGTTCCTTAAATCAAATCGCGAAAAAAACGGGGACAGAAGCGCAGCTTGTCGACGACAAAGAGACCAAGGCGTTGCTTGATAAAAACTATCAGTATTTCACGCAACTTGGTTTACGCGGCACGCCTGCGTTAATCATTAATGATCAAGTCATTCCTGGCTATGTGCCGTTTGACGAGCTAGAACAAGTCATCGACCAAGAACTGGCGAACTAAAACAACAAAGCCCTTCCCTGATAACTCAAGGAAGGGCTTTTTCTATCTAGGCTTAAAACGAAGTTCTAACTACTTTTCGCGACCCACAAACGCCACAACGACTTTGTCATTGCCAAGCGAGCGAGAGAACACATACGCACCTTCTTGTTCAATCACTTGATGTTGACCTGCACCAATCGCTGGGTGCGCTTTACGGAACTGACCAAGGGTTTGCCAGTGTTTGAGTAGCGCTTGCTTCTCATCCGATAGCTTCCACACCATGTCAGAACGTGTGCCTTGGTGGAAATCATCCGCGTAAGGACCAATGTTACGACCAATTTCATCACCATAATAAACCTGAACAGCACCAGGACTCAGAAGCAGTGCATTCGCGGCGTTACGCTGCATACCGTAATCTTTGAAGCGAGAGAAGAACAGCTCGGTATCGTGAGAAGACATGTAGCTCACAGGGTTAAAGTCTTTCTCATTGGCGATAGTATCTGCGTAACTTTGGTAAGTGTCTGCCATTTGGCTGAAACACGCCGCGCCTTTGTCTAACTTCTTCTGCATGTCGAAGTTAATCAACGCGTCAAAGCCATCGTCAAAGTAAGGGCTGCGATAAGCGGTATGTCCCCATACTTCACCCATCATCCAGAATGGCTGACCTGACTTACCGTTCTCTTTACGCCATTGCTCAAGGCTGCTTGATGCCTCTTCTTTCAAGCGTTTCCACACATCGCCTTCAACGTGCTTCACCGTGTCGACACGGTAACCATCAATACCAAAGCGTTTCACCCAATCAGTTTGCCACTCAATTAGGTAGTCCGAGACGGTGTAATTATCACGCGCCTCAACGCGAGTGCCAGGGTTATCCAATAGCCATTGAGCTGGCTTCACGGCTTTGTCTGATTCAGTGATAAAGTCAGGCAAACCCGCCAATGACATGGTGATATCACTGCTGCCCGGAGCTGGGTATCCCGGTAGACCTGTTCTTATCCAGTCACCGCCCCACCATTTCGCCCAGTTTGGACTCTGGTAATCAATATTCTGGTGGTAGCTATGCCAATTTTCACCCGCTTTTGGTTGCCAATCCCCCCACTTCTTAGGTAGTTCAGCGTTTGGTTTTAACACCTCAATACCATCAAATTGCAAATCGGCTAACGTTGAGTAACCGGTGTGGTTGATTACTGCGTCCATCAATACTTTAAGGCCACGTTTGTGTGCCTCTTCCACCAGCTTTTTCAGGTCATCTTCGTTACCGAAGTTCTCATCAATCTTGGTGAAATCACGCGTCCAGTAACCGTGGTAAGCGTAAAATGGGAATGAGCCGCTATCGCCGCCGCCCACAAAACCATGCACTTGCTCAACGATTGGCGACAGCCAAATTGCATCTGTACCTAGGCTCTTGATGTAATCTAGCTTTTCGATCACGCCTTTTAGGTCACCACCGTGGAAGGTACCAATCTCTTCTTTGCCGTCTTTCTTGCGCCCATAGCTGTTATCATTGCTGGTATCGGCATTGTTAAAACGGTCGACCATCACGAAGTAAATGTTGGCATTACGGTAATCAAACGGTACTGCTTCTTTGGTTTTCTTCACTGGCTCTAGTAGCACCAAACCGCCGGAATCTTTGCTTGGTGTCAGCGATACTTGCTGATCTTTTACTTCGACCATTTGACCAGAATAGGCATCACGCAACTTGGTGCCATCGGGGAAACTGTCACCCAGCGCGATGGTGACTTCGCCGCCTTGGTAAACCTCACATTGCACTTGTGGGATTGGGCGTTTGAATTCTGTCTTGGCAGCTTTCTTAGGTTCACGCTTGAAGCGTAGAGTTTTGGCTTCCGCATCAAAAGCAAAAGAGTAATCGCCAGTAAAACGGATTTTTAACGGCAGTTCTGTTGGTTTTCCGCAGTTCAGCGCGATAGGTTTGTTGAATTTGACCTTCTGACCATCAGGCGCGACACAGTCGCCTTCAACACCCGTGATTTTGAGCGTGTATCCGTCTTTGGTTAAGGGCACAACCAAAGGTTGCTCTGCACTTAAAGGAAAGTCACGGCTGTTGGTCGTGGTAGAAATGGTGATGTTTGGCTCGGCGATGGCACTTGCCGATGCAAGCAATAAGGTCGTCGTAATCAGATTCAGTTTCATCGTTCAGTCCATTGGTTGCGCATAGGCGCAGTATTCGTGTTGTAGTTTTATTCACACTAATAGTAAATGGATGAAAAACTGAGCACATCATTCTGAAAAGCTACGCCCTAAAGCTTGTGACGCTTCACATTTTGCTTTTATGGGGGCGTAGTTCTACTTATGAGCAGGGTAAAAAGGAGTTTAAAGCTGAACGCTACCAAGGTTACGCATTTGTCTCATCGCCCAATTGACGCGGCTGATGGTGTAAGAAGTCTGAGGGTAAACTTTGATGCGATACGGATTTGGCAGCACCACCGCAAGCCTTGCTGCTTGGCGTGTTGAAAGTTGTTTAGCAGGAATACCAAAGTAGTTTTGCGCAGCGGCTTCCGCGCCATAAATACCTGGACCAAACTCCACCACATTCAAATACACTTCAAGAATGCGTTTTTTACTCCACATTGCTTCCATCAGCAGAGCAAAATAAAGCTCATACGCTTTGCGCACATAAGAGTGTGAAGGAAACAGAAACACGTTCTTTGCAGTTTGCTGAGTAATCGTGCTCGCACCGCGAGAGGGACCGTTCTCGCCAGACTCTGAGATCACTTTAAACAAGGAATCAAAATCCACTCCGTAATGGGTCGGGAACTTTTGATCTTCTGTCGCAATCACGGCCAGTTGAATGTGTTTAGAAATATAACTCAAAGGCACCCATTCATTTTGACTCTCTTCAGGAAATCCTTCAGGAGGAGAAATTATGCGGCTGATCTTCCATCCCCAAATTGGTGGATCGATGTATTTCACTATGCCAACGAGCATCACTGGTAAAAGCAAAAGCACCAATAAGATATTGAACAGAAGGGATTTAATCTTTCTCAAAGTCCGACCTAGCCTGATTTCATAAAACAATATGATGCAAGTATAGAGTATGCAGTCTGTTTATCGTTAGTGAAAACTTGGTTAAAAAAAAGCCCGATTTACAATGTAAAACGGGCTTAGAATTTGATTAGACTAAATTATTTGTGCAGCTTGTAGAACACGGTTGAAAGTGGAGGCAAACGAAGCTCAAGTGATTGAGGCAGTGATTCACTTTCGACTTGTTCCGTTTTCACACTGGTCAGCACTTTAAAATCGCTTCCGCCGTATTTGCTGTCGTCCGTGTTCAGCAGCAGTTCGTATTGACCTGCATTTGGAACACCTAAACGGAAACGCTCGTGTGGTACGGGCGTAAAGTTGGTGATGATGAGAATACGCTCACCCTCTTTACTGATACGCTCGTGCGCTAGGATGCTTGCATCTGCCTCGTCTTGTAGACGCCACTCAAAACCAGCAGGAACACAATCTTGATCGTGCATCGCCGCTTCATTTCGGTACAAGTGGTTCAAATCGCGCATCAGCTTTTGAACGCCTTGATGACGTTCGTATTCCAGCAAGAACCATTGCAACTGATCATCGTGGTTCCACTCCGCCGTTTGGCCGATTTCCGCGCCCATGAAGTTCAGCTTTTTGCCCGGTTGACCATACATATAACCGTAGTATGCACGTAGGTTTGCGGTTTGCTGCCATTCATCGCCCGGCATCTTGTTATGGATAGAGCCTTTTCCGTACACCACCTCGTCGTGAGAGAGAGACAAGACGTAGTTTTCGCTGTGCGCATAAACCAGCGGGAAGGTGATGGTATTGTGGTGGTATTTGCGGTGAACAGGATCTTCTTTGATGTATGAAAGACTGTCGTGCATCCACCCCATATTCCACTTGAAGCCAAAGCCTAAACCACCCATAAAGGTTGGCGCAGACACACCCGGAAACGCCGTTGACTCTTCCGCAATCGTCATCGCATTCGGGAAGTGCTTGTACACTTCTTCGTTCATCCATTTTAAGGTTGCGATTGCGTCGTAGTTTTCGTTGCCACCATCAACGTTCGGGACCCACTGATCGTGGCTACGTGAATAATCGAGATAGAGCATCGACGCAACAGCATCGACACGAATGCCATCAATATGGAATTGTTCAAACCAGTACAGCGCATTCGAGACAAGGAAGCGACGTACATGTTCACGGCCTAAATCGTAAATGTAGGAGTTCCAATCTTGGTGCCAACCGCGACGAGGATCTGGATCATGGAACAGAGGCGTACCATCAAAGTTCGCTAAACCATGATCATCCGATGGGAAGTGCGCAGGAACCCAATCCAGCACTACACCGATACCAGCTTGGTGACACGCATCCACGAAGAATTTGAAATCATCAGGTGAGCCAAAACGGCTAGTTGGTGCAAACAAGCCAACAGGTTGATAGCCCCATGAACCATAGAATGGATGCTCAGACACAGGCATCAGCTCAACGTGGGTGTAGCCCATATCCACAAGGTATGGCACCAACTGCTCCGCGAGTTCGCGGTAGTTCAGGAAATCACCGTTCTCGTCGCGCTTCCATGATCCAGCATGTAGCTCGTAAAACGATAACGCTTCATCACGCTTTTGTGTCACTGCACGGTTTTGCCATTTCGCATCTTGCCATTGGTAACGCTTGTGATCGTAGGTAATGGATGCGAACGATGGGTATTGCTCAGAGTAGAAACCCCAAGGGTCTTGTTTGTGTGGCAACCCTTCCCCATTTGGCCCTTTGAGCTCAAATTTGTATTGTACCCCCTCTTCCAAACCAGGAATGAATAGGCCCCAGATACCGTAGTCTAAGCGTTGCATTGGATGACGACGGCCATCCCATTGGTTGAAGCAACCCACAAGGCTAACAGCAGATGCATGTGGTGCATAAACAAGGAAACGCACACCAGAGATGTTTTCACCGCCACGCTCTAGCGTGACAAAGTGCGCGCCCATGTAGTGATACATGTCTTTTGGCGTATGCAGATGCTCGTACTCTTGGTAGATATTGTGGTACTGGTACGGGTCATCAATAATTTGTTCAACACCATTCCAATCGACCGCTAAACGGTAGTGGGTCAGGTGTAAATCGCGTTGTTCTTTTAAGATGAAACCGCTGTCGCCATCACGCTCAAGCGCCACGCGAGGTTCACCATTAACAAGCAGTTCAACCTTGTTTGCGCCCGGCATCCAAACTCTCAGCGAAGCTTCGTCGTCAATGAATGGACCCAGCGCCGCAAATGGATCTGAGTAAGCCGCCTCAGCAAGCAGTTCGTATGCGCGTTCGTGTTGTTTCTTTATTTTCTTGGTTTTGGTGGTTTTCAAATCTTTCTCCCTAGAGCCAACATCCTTTTCAAGACCAGAGATCTGAATCAAACATCGGTTTCTCCACAGCCAACGTTGTGAACTCACAAAAAGACTCCGCTTCTCACGTTCGTTGCGTAAACGGCGTCAAAATACAAAAATGCCCGCTATTGTCGCGGGCATAATAACGGTACTTCATCCTAACGGATTGTGTTTTAGGAATGAGTGACCTAGACGGAACTTTCGTACCTCTGAGCTAACAAAATTGGTAATCAGCTCGTCCATCTACGTCACTCTAGGCATCTTACTTACTCGCCTGTGCGCGAACTTCAGTAAGGCGTTTAGAAATACGATTCACATCTTCACGGCTGAAGATTTCATCTAGGTTCATCGACAATTTACGACGCCAGTTTGGATACTCATCCACCGTACCAGGAATGTTGACCGGTTGATCCATTTCTAGCCAGTCTTCAAGCTGAACGCTAAGCAGTGCAGAGTCACCCGCGGCTACGTGCAGTTGCAGCGCTTCGCTTAGGTATGAATCCATTGGCACGTACTGAGCATCATGACCAATGCCTTCTGGCAGATAGCCATGCCAGCGAACGCTGTCTAGAATACCTTGTTTGCACTTCAAGCGGTCAGCGAATAGGCCTTCCAACTGCTGTTCATCAGGGTACAGACCAATCTCACGCCCCATCTTCAAGTCATCACAGTGCCAGAAACCGCGTAGTGTTGGCATATCGTGCGTACACAGCGCAGCCATAGACTGCTCAGCGTAGTGCTTCGGAGAAATAAAACCGCCGTCCTCTTTTGAGGTTTCGAAGAAGAAGACTTTGTAAGAGTGCACACCTGCATCACGTAGGATATCAACGATTTCATCTGGCACAGTACCTAAGTCTTCACCAATCACAGAACACTGATGACGGTGAGATTCCAAGGCTAGGATTGCTAGCATGTCTTCAACTGGGTAGTACAGGTATGCGCCTTCTGTCGCTTTCTCGCCTTTTGGAATCCACCAAAGGCGAAGCAGGCCAAGTACGTGGTCGATACGCAATGCACCACAATGCTTCATGTTAGCACGTAGCAATTTGATGTAAGCGTCGTAGCCAGTCGCTTCTAAAACCTGAGGGTTAAGCGGAGGCAGACCCCAGTTTTGGCCTAGTGGACCAAGTACATCTGGTGGCGCACCGATGCTTGCATCCAATACTAGCGCGCCTTCGTCAGCCCATGTTTCGCTGCCTGAATCTGCAACACCAACCGCAAGGTCACGGTACAAACCCACAGCCATGCCTTTTTCTTCGGCTAGCGCTTGCGCTTCTTTGATTTGATCGTCTGCGATCCATTGCAGGTACATGTACAAGTGAACACGATCTTGGTTGTCCTTAATGTACTTCTGAGTACCAGCTGCGTCGAATGTGCGGTATTTCTCAGGGAATACTGGCCAGCCCCACATGTTTGCATCTTCTGCATGTAAATCAGCATGAAGTGCATCGAATGCAGCTTGATGTAGCAAGCTGTCGCCGCCTTTTTCAACAAAGTCCAAGAAGGCACGAGCGCGATCGGTGTTCTTGTCTAAATGGCGAGCTTTAAACTCACTGAATAGCAGCGGAAGAACGCTCATTTTTAGTTGCGAAACTTCGGTGTAACTCACCCAATGAGAGTCTCGCGCTTTTTGTAGACGTTGTTGGAACTCTGCGCTACCCACTCGCTGTTGTGCTTCTGCACTAAGCGCGAACTCAGGTACAGAGCTTACGTCGATGTACATGATGTTCAGCCAGCGACGAGAAGACGGGCTGTATGGGCTTGCCCCTTCTGGATTCGCAGGGAACAGCGAGTGAATCGGGTTCAAGCCAATGAAGTCACCGCCACGAGAGGCAATATCACTCACCAGTTGTTTTAGGTCACCAAAATCACCGATGCCCCAGTTATGCTGAGTACGCAGTGTGTAAAGCTGGATACTAGGACCCCATAGCTTTTTGTGTTGGTTTAGATCGTCTTGTTTGAAACACGCTTTCGGCGTAATGATCAATGACATCTCGTAAGGTGTTTTACGACGCTTACGACTGATGATCAGTTTGTGATAACCCCAAGCCAAGTTCTTTGGCAATGCAAACACTAGAGGGCCACCCTCAGCACGCTCATCACGAACAATTTGGGACTGAAGATAGCCTTCAAGTACCTCTCCTTGTTCTGTTTCTAAACGCCAGCTGAATTCACTCTCACGAGCACTCGTACCTAGGTTTAGTTCCACTTCGACTGGTTCGCCGTCGCGTAAAACAAGAACAGGGGCTAGTACGTCTTTTTTATGTTTCTTTTCAGCAGAAGCCAGTAGTCTTTCATCACTGCTAGTATCGTAGCCAAGCGAAGCGAGCAAGCGGCGTAGCGTCTCCTCAGACACTTTAGCCTCATCTCCCCAAGCACTGACATAGCTATCAGCCAATCTCGCCATTTCCGCGACTTTCTTTAATGCTGTTTGTTCTTTCATCGCTTTCTCCGAAGGTAATACCAACACCTTCCATGTAGGGTTTTATTGTTATCAATAACTTCTTTTGGAAAATGACCAAAGGTAGCGCTTGGCTACCTTGGTCTTAACTAGGTTCTATTAGCGTTTCACCGCTTCAAGTTTCCAGATATTGTTCACGTAGTCTCGGATTGAGCGGTCTGACGTGAACTTGCCAACAAGGGCGGTATTAAGAATGGCCTTCTTCGCCCAGCCAGCTTGATCTTTATATTGTTCGCTCATGTCTTCGTGCGCTTTCACGTAAGATGCAAAGTCCGCAAGACATAAGTACGGGTCACCGCCGTCTAGTAGGCTGTCGTATGTGGCACGCAGTAAGCCCGGTTGACCTGGAGTGAATTCTTCACCCAGTAGTAGGTCCATGGACGCTTTGAGTAAGTGATCCGCATTGTAGTAATCAAATGGGTTATAACCTTGAGCTTTCAGCGCTTTCACACCTTCAACATCTAGACCGAAGATATAGATGTTCTCATCGCCTACTTCCTCACGAATCTCAACGTTTGCACCATCCATTGTACCGATAGTTAGCGCACCGTTTAGCGCCATCTTCATGTTACCTGTACCTGATGCTTCTTTACCCGCTAGCGAGATTTGTTGAGAAACGTCAGCCGCAGGGATAATGATTTCAGCCATGCTCACGCGGTAGTCAGGGATGAATACCACTTTCAGCTTGTTACCGATGCGAGGATCGTTGTTCACCTTGTCTGCAATCTTGTTGATTGCGAAGATGATTTCTTTCGCTAGGTGGTAACCCGGTGCTGCTTTTGCTGCGAAGAACACAACGCGTGGCGTACACTCAAAACCTGGTTCATTAAGAATACGGTGGTACAGAGACAGTACGTGTAGCAAGTCTAGATGCTGACGTTTGTACTCGTGCAGACGCTTGATTTGAACATCGAAGATTGCATTAGTATCGAGCTCGATACCCATGTTCTCTTTCACCCAAGTTGCTAGGCGTTCTTTGTTCTCTTTCTTCACTGCCATGAATTCTTTTTGGAATGTCGCGTCAGTAGCGTACTTCGCAATACCTTCAAGTTGCTCTAGTTTCGCTGGCCATTCTGGGCCGACTTTCTCAGTGATAAGCTGAGACAGACCTGGGTTACAGAACTTCAACCAGCGACGTGGCGTAATACCGTTCGTTACGTTGTGTAGACGTGTCGGGTACATTTCGTGGAACTCTGGGAATAGGTCTTTCTTAACCAATTCAGAGTGAAGTGCTGCTACACCGTTTACTGCGTAAGAGCCGATTACACATAGGTTTGCCATGCGAACCATGCGGTGGAAACCTTCTTCGATGATAGAAAGCTTCTGTTGCTTCGCGACATCACCCGGCCACATTGCACGTACGTCTTGTAGGAAGCGGTGGTTGATCTCGTAAATGATCTCCATGTGACGTGGTAGCAGGTGCTGGATTAGCGACTCTGGCCATGTCTCTAGTGCTTCTGGAAGTAGCGTGTGGTTGGTGTACGCAAATGTCTTAGAGCTGATTTCCCAAGCCGCTTCCCAAGTTAAACCTTTTTCATCCATCAGGATGCGCATTAGTTCAGGAATCGCAATCGTTGGGTGTGTATCGTTAAGCTGGATAGTCTCTTGCTTAGGTAGATCCGCTAGCGAGTAGCCCGCAGCTTCGTGGCGACGTAGGATGTCACGTACAGACGCTGCTGAGTGGAAGTACTGCTGCATTAGACGCAGTGTTTTACCTTTCTCGTGGTTGTCGTTCGGGTAAAGCACTTTAGTGATGTTACCTGCGTCGATCAGTGCGTGCTGAGCTTCGAAGTAATCACCATTGTTAAAGCTTGCTAGTGAGAATGGTGCAATCGCCTGACATTCCCAAAGACGTAGCGGGTAAACCGTGTCTGATTCGTAACCCACAATTGGAAGATCCCAAGGCATTGCTCTTACTGTCATGCCTGGTACCCATTTGCGAACTTCTTTACCGTTCTCGTTAATCACTTCAACGTGACCGTAGAAACCGATCTCTTGCGCAAGTTCTGGACGCGCAATTTCCCAAGGGTAGCCTTCTACACCGCGCCAAGCGTCAGGTGCTTCTTGCTGGCGACCATCTTTGAATGACTGTTTAAATAGACCGTATTCGTAATGTAAACCATAGCCGACAGTTGGGAATTCTTGTGCCGCACATGAATCCATGAAACACGCAGCCAGACGACCAAGGCCACCGTTACCCAATGATGGGTCGCGCTCTTCTTCTAGCAGATCAGTTAGGTTGTAACCCAGTTCAGCCATTGCTTCTGTTACTTGTTCATACAGACCCATGCTGATTAGGTTGTTACCCGTCAAACGACCGATAAGGAATTCTAGCGAAAGGTAGTTAACGCTCTTCGCACTTTTAATGCGTGGATCTTCTTCTGTCGCAAGCAAATCTAGAGTAGTAAATTCAGCCAGAGCATGCCCCATTGCTAGGTACCATGCGCGGCTGTCTGCGTTTTCAATCGTATGAGCGTAAGTTACAGATAGGTGTTTCTTTACGCTTTCTTGGAACGACTTCTTGTCAAATTGTTTTTGTTGAGTAGGTTTCATTACGAAATTCTCACGTCTTTTGGTAATTCATCTGCCATACATCGTGCATTTACCTCTGTGAATAAACATCCTCCTAATTCTCATCCTTTGAAGGAGGAGAGCTGAGGGCGTAGAGGGGGTACCATTGCTAGGTTAGTGATCCAAATCTCAACAAAGTGAACTTTGCGCCAGTTCTTAGTGATTTTGATCACAATGGAATGTGAGAAAGGTTAAAACCCGTTCATGACGCTTTTTATAGTCCACTCATCTGATGATGTGAAAATTGTAATATCGGTCACATTAACTCGGTCAGCGTAGAAGAACTTTTCGTAATCTATGTGCAACGCGATCTTAACGCTAACGAAACAAACGATATTTAAGTGACGACAATCACAAATAAAGGGCGTAGTTGATGGTAAATCCATCAACCCTTGAGAATTAGGAAGTGGATCAAAGTAACGAACATTTCTGATGTCGTAACATCCCACTCAGCTCACAGGATTGTACGCTTTTTATACAAACTAGAATTAGGCGATGTGAGTTATTTCTAGTTTTCGCTAGCTTTTATATCTAAGTGACCGTATGGAATGGTTTTTCAGACGGACGCAAGCCCCAACAGTAGCGACATTATCCGGCATTCAAACAGTGTTTTTGATGCTGATGACATCATTCAGTAAGACGGCTTTCAAGGGGGCTTTACTAGAATGATCACGTTGCTGTCATTTGGGTATACATAAATAAGGACATAACTACTAATGTGGATTCCATCTAAGCTTACTCGACCAGGACGCCTGCACAATGCCATCGTGCGCCCACGAGTGTTGGACTTACTACAGCAAGCGCCTTACTACAAATTGGTTTTATTCCGATCCCCAGCAGGTTACGGAAAAACAACAATGGCAGCGCAGTGGCTATCCGATAAGCCAAACGTCGGTTGGTACAGCATTGATGACAGCGATAACGACGGCTTTCGCTTTGTAAACTATCTGCTTCAAGCATTAAACAAAGCCACCAACTTCAGTTGCGCTAACGCACAAAAACTGGCGGAAAAACGTCAGATCTCGTCTTTACGCTCCCTATTTAGCGAAGTATTCGCAGAAATGGCTGACTTTCATCAAGAATGCTACGTGGTGCTTGATGACTACCATTTAATCACGAATGATGAAATCCATGAATCCATGCGTTTCTTTTTAAAGCACATGCCAGACAACCTCACCGTTGTGGTAACCAGTCGTGCAGCGCCGCCTCTAGGCACTGCAAACTTACGTGTTCGTGATTTAATGATCGAAATTGGCAACGAGATGTTGGCGTTTGATACCGAAGAAACCACTCGCTTCTTTAACCAGCGTATCGCCGATGGTATTGATGAAGACATGGCGAACAGCCTAAGAACCTATGTTGAAGGTTGGCCATCGGCGATGCAGTTGATCGCATTACAAGCCCAACATCAAAACCGCACATTGGCGCAAACTGTAGAGTCGGTATCGCAGTTCAATCACGCGCATTTGTGGGATTACTTGGTCGAAGAAGTGTTTGACTTACTCGATCACGAAACTCGTCACTTTTTAATGCAAGTATCCGTGCTTGACCACTTCAATGATGAGCTAGTGTTTGCCCTTACCCAACGCGAAGATGCACTGGGAATGATTGAATCGCTTAACCGTTACGGCTTATTCATTTATCCGCTCGAAGGGGAACAGAACTGGTTCCGGTTCCATAACTTATTTGGCGAGTTTTTATCGCATGAGCGCCAAGCTCGTATTCCTCAGCAAGAAAAAGATCTCCACCGCAATGCTGCTATCGCTTGGTTACAACAAAAAGCACCACACCAAGCGATTCATCATGCACAAAAATCGAATGATAAGGACTTAGTGGTAGAGATCCTAAACGAATTCGGCTGGAAGATGTTTAACCAAGGCGAACTCAGCACACTGGAAAGCTCAATTAACAAGTTGGACGATGATCTGTTGTTCAGCCACCCAAAACTTACGATGCTCCGAGCATGGTTGGCTCAAAGTCAGCATCGTTATAACCAAGTGGGCCACCTGCTTGAAGAAGCGGAAGAGGAACACAAAAAGCGTAACATTGCGTTAGATATTCATTATCAAGGTCAAGCAAACGCGTTGCTTGCTCAAGTGGCTATCAACAGTAACCAACCAGAAAAAGCTCTCGAATTAGCGGAGCTAGCGCTTAGCCAACTTGATAACACAATTTACCGTAGCCGAATTGTGGCGACTTCGGTTGTTGGTGAAGTTAACCACGTGCTAGGTAAACTAGACCGTGCTTTGCCGATGATGCAACAAACTGAAAAGCTAGCTCGTCAGTATCAGGTATATCACCAAGCGTTATGGGCAATATTGCAGCAAAGCGAGATTTTAATTGCACAAGGTTACGTGCAAGCTGCCTTTGAACTACAAGATTCCGCATTTCGTCTGATTGAAGATCAGCAGCTTCAGCATGTTCCTCTTCATGAATTTTTGCTGCGTATTCGCGCGCAAGTACTTTGGTGCTGGAACCGACTTGATGAAGCGGAAGAATGCGCGTACAAAGGTCTGCAAATTCTCGAAAACCATTCACCAAGCAAGCACTTACATAGCTATTCGATGTTGGCGCGTATTGCGATTGGACGCGGTGAATTAGACAAAGCAGGTAAATTCATTGAGCATATACAGCACTTGATGAAACAGTCGACTTATCACGTAGATTGGACTGCAAACGCTTCACTATCGTTGATTCTATTTTGGCAAGCGCGCGGGAATACCGATGCAATGCAAGAATGGCTCAACACTGCGGTTCGTCCTGAATCGGCATGCAACCACTTTTCTCAATTGCAATGGCGTAACATTGCTCGCGCCCACATTAATTTAGGC
The DNA here is from genome assembly GCF_033340495.1 of Vibrio sp. 1249-1. Classification (NCBI taxonomy): domain Bacteria; kingdom Pseudomonadati; phylum Pseudomonadota; class Gammaproteobacteria; order Vibrionales; family Vibrionaceae; genus Vibrio; species Vibrio sp. 1249-1. The sequence goes on along the minus strand of NZ_JAWOWJ010000003.1, from coordinate 255,588 downwards.
CAATATACCGACGCTCGTGCTGCGTTAGATTTTCTCCAAGGTGAAGCTCGTCGCACTAACCTAATCACAGATACTAATCGCAACTTAGTGGTTGAAGCGGTCCTTTCTGCTCGCCAAAAAGATGAGGAGCAAGCCAAGGCTCTGTTAAAAGAAGCATTAGTAATGACGAACCAAACTGGCATGGTCGGAAACTTCCTGATTGATGGTGCAACCATTGGCGGTCTGCTGGAGAAGTTGAGCCTCCGCCATGAACTGGGCGATCTTGAGCGTCACCGTGCTCAACAGTTAATGAAGGACATTTCATCGAATCAACGTAGCCGGTCGATTCACTTTGATGAAGACTTTATTGAAAAGTTGGTGAATCACCCTAATGTGCCAGAGCTAGTACGTACCAGCCCATTAACACAACGCGAATGGCAGGTTCTGGGACTGATTTATTCAGGCTTTAGTAACGAGCAAATCGCACAAGAGCTGGATGTGGCAGGTACGACAATTAAAACCCACATTCGCAACCTGTACCAAAAGCTTAATATTGCTAATCGTAAAGAAGCCATTGTGACAGCTGAAAATTTGCTACAGTTAATGGGATACTGAACTGCTAGATAAACGGGTTAAAACGTAAAGTAAAACACAAGGGTTGGCGTAACACGTCAGCCCTTTTTTATGACTGACAGTAAGAGAGGTGCAATTTGCAAAGCACGTAAGTAACGTTGTTCATATAAAAAAATAGCCAACCGCAATAATCGCGATTGGCTTATATTTAGTGTGAACAAATTGTATTCACTAACAACGTCAGTTGGCTAGGTGACCCTCGGCTTAAGAAGGGTCGAGCAGTATTATGCATTAATCATGCCAAAATGCAAAGACTTATTTTTGGGCACAAGATCTCATATAAGCTGGATTTATTCACGCGCAAATTATCAAAATGCAACTTTGCAATGCAAATTGCAATTGCATAATGCAACCAAGACTGATAATTGATAGTAGAGTTAATCATCTCAAAAATGTAAACCAAGCATTAAAAGCTCGTTACGGCGACATTGTCTCTTGGCGGGTAATAAAGATAGGCAATAGATTGGATATAAAACCAAGTAGTTACAGCACTATTTCATACTTTTTTCATCGCAATGTTTGTATACTCTCTGCCATCGAAACGACTTAGCATTAGAGCAATGAACTACTTAATTACTTTCTTCAAGGGAATCGCCATGGGTGCAGCAGATGTTGTACCTGGTGTATCTGGCGGCACCATCGCGTTTATCACTGGTATTTACGATACGCTGCTTGAAAGCATTCGACGCATTAACCCCTCACTTTTCTCTATCTGGCGAAAAGAAGGGGTTAAAGCCGCGTTTAATCACATCAACGGATTCTTCCTTATCGCTCTGTTTGCCGGCATTTTCACCAGTATTGCAACGCTAGCAAAGTTGATTACTTGGCTTCTTGACACACACCCGATCCCACTTTGGTCATTTTTCTTTGGTCTGATTTTGGTCTCTGTGTATCACATTATTCGTCAGGTTGAGCAACGCGATCTTGTCCGCTTTGTCATTCTGCTCGTTGGTGTCGGGTTTGCTTATAGTATTACTGTGCTCAAACCTTTACACATGGAACCAACGGCCATTAATACCTTATTCGCTGGAGCTATCGCGATTTGTGCGATGATCTTGCCGGGTATCTCTGGCAGTTTTATTTTGCTGCTGATTGGCATGTATGCTCCTGTATTAGCCGCAGTGAAAGGTTTTCAAGTCGATACATTAGCGCTATTTTTGTCTGGCTGCGTGATCGGTTTACTGTCCTTCTCTCACTTATTGTCGTGGTTACTACGCAAGTTCCGTGATTTCACCCTGATGTTTTTGACTGGATTAATGATTGGTACGTTGCCAAAGATTTGGCCATGGAAAGAAACCATCACTTGGCGCACCAATTCGAAGGGCGAACAAGTGCCATTGCTACAGCACAACCTATCACCATTTGAATTTGAACACGTGACATCACAACCTTCTCAGTTAGTACTTGCTGTCGTGATGATGCTTGCAGCCATTGCTCTGGTTTTAGGTCTAGAGAAATTCGCAGACTCAGATAAATGACTTTGGTATCAAACACATACTGAACCAAATAAAAACGGAGCCAATTGGCTCCGTTTTTATTTATTGGCTAAGGGCAAAACATCTCAATTGAAAACTCTGCTGTATTTGATGCAATAAAGTCCGTCGCGTTATAAGGAAGCTGGTCACCGAGGTATAACGCACAATTTACCGAGGTCACGAGTTGGCGAGCGGCGCATCTGTGCTACGATGCTCGTAATGTTAAGTGATAAATGCTGAACCTTAATGAAACTGTTACAAATCGCCGCTGTTTCAGCCGCATTAGTTGCGGGATTTTATGCCCCGACTCTAATAAAAAGCTTTTCTTCTTCCACTCAAAGCAAGTCAATAGATGAATACTGCTTTCTCTCTACAACCTCTTGCGTCCAAGAAAATGTTACGATGACGCTAAACTCAGAAACTGCTCAACCCTTGGTTCCTACCACTCTAAATGTTGAGTGGCATACAAGCGATGCTAAGCAACTCATCCTAAGTCTTTCAGGAAGAGAAATGGAGATGGGTGAGCCTAAGTTTTTGCTGAAGCAAATCGCTCCTGGCCAATATCAAGGTGACATCATTCTCCCGGTTTGCACGGAGGATGCAATGACTTGGGTTGGTGAACTCAGTGATGGAGAGAATACCGTTTACCCTGCTATAAAAATGCAAAGATAAGGAATCGTTATGAGCCACAATTGGTCCCTATTTCTCGTAGCTGCTTTCGCACTCGGGTTTGGCGTAAAGAGCTATTTAGATAATCAGAAAACGAAGCCAGAGCAAGTGGACAGTTCCACCTCTCAACAAACGGTATTGTTTGGGGAAAATAACCAAGCCGTCAATATCTTCGATGTGAATGACCCTCGCATCCGAGTCGTCTATTTTGGCTTTACTCGCTGCCCAGACGTTTGCCCAACTTCTCTTGCAATGCTGGCAGGAGCACTGAATCAAATTGACGACGCGCAAAAAGCACAACTACGCCCGATGTTCATTTCTTTAGACCCAGAGCGTGATGAGGCCGATGCATCAGCAAAATATGCCCATTACTTCCATCCAATGATTGAAGGCCTATCGGCACCACTTGATGTAACGACACCTTTGGCACACAACTATGGTGTCATTTTCCGCAAGACAGAATTGGAAGGCTCGGAACTAAAATACACGCTGGATCATAGCTCTTACTTTTACTTCTTGAAGCCGGATGGCACGTTAATCACTAAAGTACCGCATACGCTCTCACCGGCACCGATTGTTGAAGCCATTTCAAAACTAACGACCGAAGACTCTTCAAATGACGGTTAAGTCAGTGCTGAAGCAATTTTTCAATTTCCTAACTCATACCAACCCCAATGTCGAACAAGACGTCGATACGATCATTGACGCCATTGGGGGCATAGAGAACCTGCTAGAAACTGGTGCATGTGCGACTCGGCTGCGTCTTACCCTCAGAGCGACGTCCGTCATCGATAAGAACGCACTCAAAAATCATGGCGCGCATGGCGTCGTGATATTGGATGATCGTCATGTCCAAATCATATACGGCTTAAAAGCCAACACGTATTCGCAGATTATGGAAGAGCGCATCACAAAACAAAGTTAATATTTTTGCAGTATAGCTACCCTCTTTAAAAAAGGGCGGCTATACTCCTTTGGCTTAATTAACTCACTTATTTATTAACCAACGAAGAGGACACAAGATGATTGTATTGAATAACACTAACTGGGCATCGCAAGGGTAACCCTAACAGCACCAACTCTGTGGCATAGCCACAACTCCCCTTCTCTGCCCGGTCTTCACCGGGGTCAACTCTATCCGAATTAGACCCTAATGCGATTTGTATTAAGGCGCTTTGTTGCGTCTGGGATAATTCAATAATGAATCAAACACATACTTTTTGTGACACATTAGTTTCAACTTCAAACCCTCTAAAACAATTGGGTTGGAAACCATTTTTTCAGCAACAACTGACATTAGACGATTACGACAACACTATCTTTGCTCGTGTAATTGCGCATCACCGAAGTGGTTATTTATTGGCAACAGAAACTGGGCAAGTTCATCTTAATGCCCACCATTCTTTACCCAATATGACCGTCGGAGACTGGGTAATCTTAAATGAAGATCAGCAATTTGTTCGCTTACTGGATCGCTTGAGCCTCTTTAGCCGCAAAGCCGCTGGCAGCAAAGTGGTAGAGCAACTTATCGCAGCCAATGTGGATACAGTGTTTATCGTCTGTTCCCTTAACGACGACTTCAATTTAAGTCGTATTGAACGCTATCTTGCCTTGGCTCATGAAGCCGAAGTCGAACCCGTCATCGTGCTTTCCAAAGCCGATTTGTGTGACAATACTGATGAACTAAAAAGCCAAGTACAGAAGCTCGACCCTCTATTAGCTATAGAGACAGTCAACGGCTTAGAAATAGAGAGTGCTTCTAAACTCATGACCTGGTGCAAAGAAGGACAAACCCTCGCTTTTATCGGTTCTTCAGGCGTTGGCAAATCAACTCTTGTTAATGCATTACTCGGGCAACAAGAACAGGCAACTGGGCATATTCGTGAAGACGATAGCAAAGGGCGACATACAACTACATCGCGCTCTATCCATCTATTACCTGATGGCGGCATCTTGATTGATACTCCGGGAATGCGCGAGCTTCAACTAGCAGATTGTGAATCGGGGGTCAGTGAGGCATTTTCTGACATTGAGGCGCTCGCTCAGCGTTGTCGCTTTGGCAATTGTAAGCACCAAACTGAGCCAGGCTGCGCAGTTCAAACTGCGATTGCAAATGGCAAACTGGAGGTTCGTCGTTTCAATAACTATCAAAAACTATTGCGAGAACAAGCCTTTAACGGCGCGACTTTGGCAGAGCAACGAGCACAAAGTCGACGATTCGGTAAACTTGCTCGCAATGCCATGAGTGATAAGCGCAGGCGCCAACAAAGTTATTAATTTGTTGCGTTTGAGTTGTCAATAAAATCAAAGGAGACGAAAGTCTCCTTTTTAACAACTTTATTAAAAACCATTACTCATAACTAATGATAATTTTCAACATAAAAATCTTATTTAAATAACATTGAGCAAACATTTAATCCAAAAACAAACTAAAACTAGACACAAAATATTACCAAGCTAAGATATGTGATATTCAGCAAGAAAATGGCTGAATTTATAAAAACAGGATAATTGATAATCATGTGTCTTAGTGACCAGAAGCAATGCTCACCCCTTGTAATATAAGGGCATTATCGCCGTGTAATGATGGACTATTGCCCTGCCACTCTGGCATAAAATTGCAGGAATGATGTATGCAACACAACAGCCTCGTTGCCCGATATGCTCGTGGTAACCTCGTCGTCCAGATCCTTGTCGGTATCGTCTTTGGTATTTTGCTCGCGACAATTTCTCCAAGCCATGCCGAAAGCGCGGGATTAATTGGTAGCCTTTTTGTCGGCGCGCTTAAAGCGATCGCGCCAATTCTTGTGTTTATTTTGGTTGCCGCTTCAATTGCAAACCAAAAGAAAAACCAACACACTTACATGCGCCCAATCGTTGTACTGTACCTGATGGGTACATTCTTCGCGGCGCTATCAGCAGTGGTTCTAAGCTTCCTTTTCCCGACCAATTTAACGCTTGTCACCGGTGCTGAAGGTGCAACGCCTCCTCAAGGTATTGCTGAAATTCTACGCACATTGTTGTTTAAACTGGTCGACAACCCAGTAAATGCACTAGTAGAAGCAAACTACATCGGCATTCTTGCTTGGGGTGTGGGTCTGGGTCTTGCACTACACCACGCATCGGCAACAACGAAGGCCGTATTTGAAGATCTAAGCCACAGCGTGTCTCACATTGTGCGCTTTATCATTCGTCTTGCACCATTTGGTATCTTTGGCTTGGTTGCTTCAACGTTTGCGACAACGGGCTTTAGCGCGCTAGCAAGCTACGCACACCTTCTGGCGGTTCTTCTTGGCGCAATGATGATCATCGCACTCGTTGTAAACCCGGCGATCGTGTTCGTTAAAACCAAACAAAACCCTTACCCACTTGTATTCCGTTGTCTACGTGAAAGTGGTGTAACAGCGTTCTTCACTCGTTCAAGTGCAGCGAATATTCCAGTAAACATGGCACTATGTGAGAAGCTAAAACTGGACGAGGATACATACTCAGTATCTATTCCTCTAGGTGCGACCATCAACATGGCTGGTGCTGCAATCACTATCACAACACTAACGCTTGCAGCTGTGCACACTATGGGTATCGAAGTTGATCTACTGACTGCGCTACTTCTAAGTATTGTAGCTGCGGTTTCTGCATGCGGCGCATCAGGTGTTGCAGGTGGCTCTCTACTACTTATCCCTCTAGCGTGTGGCCTGTTTGGTATCTCAAACGACGTAGCCATGCAGGTTGTAGCGGTTGGCTTCATTATCGGTGTGATTCAAGACTCTGCAGAAACTGCGCTAAACAGCTCAACAGACGTTGTCTTTACGGCAGCAGTTTGTAAATCAGAGCAGCAAAAAGCTCAGTAAGACCGACAGAACAAAGAGAAAGGGGAGCCGATGATGGCTCCCCTTTTTTGTTTAATTGCGCTCAATTACGCGGTGACCAAAGCCACCTCTTCAATTGAGAAATGCTTACTTGGCTCAACAAACTCTTGCTGCGCAGCAATAGTTTGCAGCTCCCATTCGCCTGCATGGTACGTTGCACTTAACACCCCGTAGCATGCGTCATGACAATGTTGGAAAGCTTGCTTGGGAGACCAGCCTTTTAAGAGTCCCGCGGTAAAGATAGCTGAAATAAGATCGCCCACGCCAACAGGTTGTTTAGCAAACTCAAATTGAGGACGCTTCGCAAGGTAAATGCCTTCTTGCGTAGCCAATAGCATGTTGAAGCTGCCATTTTCTAGGCAGTAAAGGTGCTTAACTAGCACCACTTTTGGACCTTTTTCTAGCGCACGTTGGCATGCGGTGATCGCATCGTCTAGTGAGTGGATTTCCATCTCAGAAAATTGACTTAGCTCGAATTGGTTCGGAACGATCACGTCCGCCATTGGCATCAAACGCGTTAGAAGATTTTCAGCAATGCCCGGAGCCACAATGCAGCCTTTGTCTGGCGCGCCCATCACAGGGTCGCAAACATAAAGTGCGTTCGGGTTCGCTTGCTTCACTTTCGTCACGGTATCTTCAACAGCAAGGCACTGCTCTGCGCTACCTTGGTAGCCCGTCAATACCGCTTGGCACTTTTCCAGCGCGCCGATGTTACCAAGTCCACGAACTAACTCGCTGATGTCTTCAGCCGCAAACGCTCGCCCAGTCCAGCCTTCTTGATACTGCGTGTGGTTAGAAAATTGAACGGTATGAATCGGCCATACTTCGAAGCCCATGCGTTGCATTGGGAAAACGGCACTGCTGTTACCAGCATGACCAAAAGAAACATGAGATTGTATAGAGAGGATACCTTGCATAGTACCTTACCTCTTATTGTAGTTATCGATAGTTCAAAGACAGCGGCAAGCGCCAGTTTTGCGAAACCAGTAGTGTATCCGACAAACCAAGATTCTCTAACTCAATTCTCCTCAATATCTTCAGAGTAAGTTGGAGCGTTGGTTTTCAACACCATCTTCTTAATTTCCATTTTGTCTTTATTCAGTGCGATTTCTAGGGTATCTCCTTCCCTTATCCCGAGCTGAGCCAGGATTACGCTTGGAATGACTACGGCGGTGTCGTCACCGATTTTAACAGGTTGACTTATCATCTTTCGTCCTCCAAATGTCGAAAATGAGTTTTCACGTCATTGGATGTCTAGCCTCAAATACATTAAGCTGACTTGGATTTGGCGTAACATTTTAAAGACAAAAGAAAAGCCTCAATCTTGAGGCTTCTGGATAAGATAGGTTATGGCTGAAGGAAGTTTTGAGTGAAATCGAACGCATCTTTAGAGAGTTTTTTTTCGTTGGGCGATGTGCTTGCCTGGTCTTCTGCTGTTACCGTTGTCATCTTAGGCTGAAAATCTAGTGTTGATGCCTCCTCCCAAGCTTCGGAGGCGTCTTTATTCTCATCATTCAACACCGCATTGAGCTCCTCTTCCGCAGGAAAATACGCTTCGCGTTTGTACACTTTGTTAAGGGCTCGAATAATAGAGTGCTTTCTCACCATTCCTGAGGCCAGTTTTCTTTGCAACGGCTTCGCTATGGACTGCAATCCAACGACAACATCAACACCAATATTGGTTGCCACTTCATCACGTAACGTACGCGCAGGTTGGTAGCCCATATTGGCAGCAAGAAACAGCCAAACGTAAGCAATTGCATTACCCGTTTTACCTTTATCCTTCCACGCTTCGCCAGCATGATACATCGCTTTAGCACTGCCACCTTCCGCGGCCCGTTCCAGCCAGTAGCAACCTTTAACCATGCTTTTTTCTGTACCAATGCCATTTAGGTAACATAAGCCGACTTGGATCTTGCCATCCGCACTGTCTTTTTCCGCCGCTTTCATAAACCAGTAAAGCGCATCTGCACTGCGTCCTGCACTATTGTCTGGTGAAAGCTGCCATTCCCCCATATAAATCATGGCATCAATGCAGCCTTCTTCGGCGGCAGTTTCAATCAGTTGGTTACCTTTTGGGATATTTTTTTCAGTTCCTCGACCAAAGACCAAGGCCTTGCCCGTCGAAAATTTCGCTTCGGTATCCCCTTCCATTCCCGCAATTGCGGTACGCCAGAAGTTTGCCTGCTCTTTTAAAATCACATCTTCGCGCATGCGTTCACTTAAGCGAACAATGCCATACATCCCCGTCACATTGTCCAGTTTAGCGGCTTTATCATACCAATACAGCGCTTGACGAATGTTGTCCTTTTCGGCTTCTTTCGCTAGAAATAAAATGGTGGGGATATGCCCGGTTTCTGCTTTGAACTCTCGCTCTTTACGCTCTTGCTCTCGCGCTTTATGCATCGCCTTTCGATAAGCGGCTTCGCGAGCTTTCCTCTCTGCCTCGAGTCTCTGTTTCCGCATCGACAACGAGATCATCCACACAAATATCAGGACGAGTGAAAGGCCAGTTGCCGCAATGGCAATGCCCATACTACTCATAAATAGCCTCTTTTGGTTTCAGGGCCCAATTCAACTCCCTTTCAGGGAAATCTTATGATTACGCGCCGACGTAATGCCGACTACCTTCATTATATAACGACCACTTAGCGAAAATCTGAAGCTTGCGAATACTTAATGGCGGTATTTTACTCAACATCACTGCAACTTATTTTTAAAAGAAAAATATGGCCCTCATTTTTATAGAACTTAATCACGGTTTTGGGGCTGAGATATTCTCATCCCCTATCATCCCCCCTTACTCCTCCCATAAAAATTCACATTTTAATGATGTGCAGAATCTCTCACTATGCGCCTGTTTTATTATTTAATTTGTGAACAAAATCGACTGTGACAGAAAATTTGCACCTGTAAAAAACTTAACAGCCTGCTCTCACATTTTGCTGATGATTCAGTGTATTAGCATCTAATTGAACATTTCCTTTTTTGGCATCTGCCTTTCTAGCGTGTGCAAAACCTTCTTGATGATTGAGTCAGCGAAGGCAGCGCGCAGCTCAATATCAATTCAATAACAATGGATTTGTAAACGTGGACAATAAGACATTTAAATTATCAACAATTGCCAAAACCGTACTGCCTTTGATTTCCGTCGCGGTAATCAGCGGTTGTGGTAGTGATAGCACGAACGAAGATACGACGAACCCTGGCTCAGGCTTGTACCCTGCGGGAGAGAACGAAGTCGTCATTTATTACAAACGTGACGTAGCATCAGCTTCAACAGCAAGCGACTACGAAGGTTGGGGCTTGCACCTATGGAACGGTGAGGGCTGTACCAGCACAGATTTAGACGCAATGGGCATTCCGGGAACAGGAACGGATTGGTCTGCGCCACACCCATTCGATGGCATCAACGACACCTACGGTGCTTACTACGTACTGAAAATAAACCCTGACGCCTCTGACCCACACGAATGCATGAACTTCATTCTGCACAAAGGTGATGAGAAAGCGTTCGGCAGCGCAAACTCAAAAGTAGAGTTGACGAAAATCGGCGAATCGAAAGGTTTGTTTGGCTTCCACGGCAGCAGTGAACTTTACTACGAGCCAATAGAAGAGCGCCCTGTTGATATTGATGGTCAAAAAGCCCATTGGTTAGACGCCAACACCATTGCATGGGAAGCGGCGACCAGTGCGGATTCCATGAAGCTGTTCTACAGCCTTAGCAATGACATCAAAATGGATGAAGATAAGCAAATCTCTGGCGGTACAGCGGTTGAGCTGACAAAAGCTGGTGAGTTGTCTGATGGTCTGAAATCACGCTTCCGTCACCTTGCTAGCCTTCAAGCTGCGGGTATCGATGTCGATGACGCGACCTTGCGTACGATCCTGAAGTCACAAATCGTTATGGTGGCTTACAACGCAAATGGTGACGTCATTTCTGCAACTGAAGTGCAAAAACCGGGTGTTTTGGATGCGGTGTTTGCCGATTCCAAGGCAGGTAACGCGATCGGTCAAGAACTCGGTGCGATTGTGGAAGGCGGTGCCGCAACCTTCAAACTATGGGCACCAACTGCCCAAGATGTTGATCTGATAATCTACGATGAAAACTTAGCAGAAGAAGCGACCGTTGCCATGACGGAAGACCCAGCAACAGGTATCTGGGTTTCTGAGGCACAAAGCAACGTTGTCAACAAATACTATCGCTACCAAGTTAAGGTGTACCACCCTACAACAGGGGTCGTTGAAACGCGTTTGGTAACAGACCCATATTCAATGAGCTTGTCTAAAAACTCGCGATACTCGCAAGTGGTTGATTTAGATGATCCAAGCTTAATGCCTCAAGATTGGAAAAACTACGCACGCCCAACGGTTAAAAAAGACGAAGACCACGTCCTTTACGAGTCACACATTCGTGATTTCAGTTTTAACGACAGTAAAGGCACACCAAGTCTTGATGGCAAATATCTGGCGCTTACAGAACCTGAGCGTGAGTCTGTTTCTCACTTAAAAGCCCTGAAAGATGCTGGCCTAACAACGCTACATATCCTGCCAGCATTTGATATTGCAACCGTGGATGAAGACGCTGACAAGCGAGTCGATATCACCGACACCGTGGGTAAACTTTGTGGCATCAAGCCAGAAGCCTCCATTTGTGAGACCGAAGATGACGGCAAAGTGATTGAAGAGGTATTAAATAGCTACGACCCAACAACGGGCAAAGCACAAGCGTTGATGAACGATCTTCGCATGCTAGACAGCTTCAACTGGGGTTATGACCCTTACCACTACACCGTGCCAGAAGGCAGTTATGCGACCGATCCTAACGGATCTAAGCGTATTCTTGAGTTCCGCGAAATGGTTCAAGCGACGCATAAAATGGATCTGAAACTGGTCATGGACGTCGTGTACAACCACACAAATGCATCTGGTGTGAACGAAAAATCAGTACTGGATAAGATTGTCCCTGGGTACTACCACCGCCTAAACGTCAACACTGGCGGCGTCGAAAACTCAACCTGTTGTGATAACACCGCAACCGAGAACTTGATGATGGGTAAACTAATGGTTGACTCATTGATGGTATGGGCGGATGACTATAAAGTCGATGGTTTCCGTTTTGACCTTATGGGCCACCAGCCGAAAGATGTGATGGTTTACGCACTTGAAAAAGTCCGTGAAATTGACCCGAATACCTTGTTCTACGGCGAAGGTTGGGACTTTGGTGAAGTCGCGCAAAACGCTCGCTTCGATCAGGCGACACAAGTCAACATGGCGGGGACAGAAATCGGTACTTTCTCTGATCGTCTGCGTGACGCAGTTCGTGGCGGAAGCCCGTTTGATGGCGGTGTAGATTCTGAAGGTAAGCACCCACTTCGCTTTAACCAAGGCTTTGGTAACGCCGCTTATCCTAACGAAGAAACCAAAACTGACGCCGAATCGGTGAATGGTCGTTTACACAACCAAGATCTGGTTCGTCTAGGTATGGCTGGTAACTTGGCTGACTACATCCTTCTTGATTACAAAGGCGAAACCAAGCTGGGTAAGAACGTTGATTACAATGGTGCGCCTGCAGGCTACACAAAAGTGCCATCAGAGAACATCTCTTACGTGTCTAAGCACGACAACCAAACATTGTGGGATAACAACGCCTACAAGATTGCGACAGGCACTTCATCTGCCGAGCGTGCACGTATGCAGTCTGTGTCCCTATCAACGGTGATGCTTGGTCAAGGCATTCCATTCATCCACATGGGTTCTGAGCTATTGCGCTCTAAATCCATGCAGCGCGACTCGTACGATTCTGGTGACTGGTTCAACCGTGTATTCTTCGACGGAAGCGACAATAACTGGAACGTTGGTCTACCACGTGAAGACAAAGACGGTGCAAACTGGGAGCTGATCAAAACCATCGTTGGTGACAGCACGGCGAAACCAGATTCAACCGACATCGAGCTGACTAAGCAACAATTCCTAGAGCTACTAAAAATCCGTAGCACAAGCGAACTGTTCCGCCTAGATACCGCGCAAGAAGTGATGAACCGTGTGGACTTCCGCAACGTAGGGAAAGACCAAGTGGAAGGCTTGATTGTGATGTCTATCGACGATGGTACATCAGCAGGTGCCGATTTAGATTCGAACTACGATGCTGTTGTGGCCGTTGTGAACTCAACATCAACTGAGAAGTCTTTCAAAGTTGCTGGCGCAACTGGTTTCGAGTTACATGAAGTTCAACAAAACTCTGCGGATGACATCGTGAAAGGTGCAAGCTTCACCAATGAAACGTTCACAGTACCAGCACTGACAACAGCGGTATTCGTGCAGCCACAAGACGGCGCACAAGGTGCTGGCCTACCAGTAAACACGGATAACAAAGACGTATCGAGCATTCCTCCTTACGGCGAAACCGTTGTTTACGTGAAAGGCACGATGAACGAGTGGTCTGATAGCAGTGATTGGGCGATGACCTTTATTGGCAACGGCATGTACTCTGTAACTGGCGTTCTTGAAGCAGGTGAGCACGAGTTCAAATTCGCGGACTCTGGTTGGGCAAATCCAAACATCGGTTGTGATGCTGCGAATATAGCTTCTGGTTCACTAGACTTAGGTTCAGAAGGTAACTGTAAGCTGTCTGTTGCTGAAACAGGTAAGTACAACTTCACTCTGAACGCGCTGCATGTTCAAGATGAAAGCGTAGAAAAACCGGTCGTGTCAGTGACCAAGTCAGCAGATGCACCAACATTCGGTGAAACAGCACTTTACTTACGTGGCACTATCACTACATGGGATGCTCCAGCACAAGACTCAACAGCGAAGTTCAGCTATGTTGCAAATGACGTTTATTCGCTAGACATTACCCTAGCGGCGGGCAACTACGAGATGAAAGTTGCGAGCGCAGACTGGGCAGCAGACACCAACTTCGGTGGTGAAGGCAGTGTTGAGCTTGGTAAAGCGCTGACGATGGAAGCCGGTGGCGGTAGCGCAAACCTAAAAATTGCGATTGCAGAAGCAGGAAACTACAACTTCCACTTCAATGCGGCTGACAAGTCGGCGCCAATCGTGACGGTAACGAAAAACTAGTTTCATTTAAAAACATCCGTAATGAAAAAGGGGAAGCATCACGCTTCCCCTTTGTTTTGTTGGCGTCACTAAATGGTGGATACCAAAATCAAAAAGGTGTTAGTTTCCCCAAATCTGTTCAACAAACTCAGGATGATCAATGAATGGATTACGATTGCCCTGAAAATCAAACACTTGTTGATTGCGGTTTCGTTCTTTTTCACTAACGGGATCATTTTTGTGCCAACGCTTAAGCATGTTTAACATCCAAGGTTCAAAAACCTTTGAACTTGAACCATCAAGGACAGCATCCGCATTGCTTGAATTGCCTTCCCAGTTACCTACAATATTTTCATAGCGGGTTGCCATGTAGAAATAGGCACGAGCAAAATCGCCTTTAAACTCATCGATCGGCTCAAACACCGTACCGGAGTAGCCCAGACTAGTGCTTGCTTGGCCAAGTTTAGAGCCATTACTAGACACGTAGGTCGCGGTGCCCACTTCACCAAATGGCCAATTACTGCGCTTCGCGTTTACATAACCATCGGTTGCAAACAAGTGATGACCGTCTGAGTTCATCGGCTCAACCTTACCGCCAAACCAGCTTTTCGGAAAAGAGTGCTCACGGTTGTAGCAATCCCCTTCCGTTTTGTATTGGCCACATTGGTCTGTGACTTTGGTAAAGCTTACTGTATCGCTAGCAGATGGCTTTTCAGAATACATATCGAGAATAGAGCCATCATTTTCGTAATAACGATCAATATCGGCATCTTTTACCAAGGTCCAGACCGCAGAATAGCCTCGGCTGGAGTGATTATTGATAATGTTAAACAACGCTGTTTTTAGAGCGTATCCCGTCTTACCAGATGCCGCTTGATAGTAACCATCAACCACTGGTGGGGTCGTGGTTGAGTCACCTAACGTAAAATCGGTGGTTTCACTTTTCGAGAATTCAGCGCCAGAAGCAAGAGTCTTATCTCCCTCAGTCAGCGTGTACGACCCCGCGCCACTGCCACAACAAATGCCGTCACCATACTCGTCTTGAATCGTGAATTGGTAGTTACCGTCAGCTAAGCACATGCTCTTTTCAATGGTGATTGCTGACTCATATCCCTGACCAGAAAACAGTACTTCAGCTTGGTTGTTTTTTAACGTCCAGCTAGTTTCTGAACCATAATTATCGGTTGTGAGAGTCAAGACCACTTGGTGATCACTACAACTTTCTACAGGAGGTTGTGTACTTGTCTCGGTCGGTTGAAAATTATCGACGTAGACAACTTCTGAGCCATCAAAACTGGCTTCATCGTAAAAACGCAAACCGACGTTGATGGTCTTGTTCGAGCTCGCTGTGTAATTGTGCACGAGCTCTTGCCACTGGTTTATCTGTTGTGGGTTCGAGTAATTGTGATAACCATCAACCACCAGACGTGCTTTTACATTTCCTTCGGTATGATAAACCGAGACAGAAAACGGATAGGTTTTCCCTTGCTCCACATTAATGGTTTGCAAAAAGTCGGTGTTGCTTTGGGTACCTGTATTCACGACGACTTGAGCAGCCAGGCCGCCCGATTTGATTTGTTCGCTGCTTGGCGACACCGCGATGCCCGCGTCAATCTCTGACCACTGCGTAGGTACATTGCCATTCCACTGCTCAAAGTCACCGTTGATAATTTGGCTATATGCAAACGGAGAGCTAACAGCAGCAAGGAGACAGAGGGAGTTCGTTATGGATTTCATTATACTTTTCCATTAGTTATATAAATCCCAAACACGATAAACATATTAGTGGGGCATAAGTAATCCTTCAGTCACATTTTTACGTTGCACAAGTGTTAATTTACTTTTTAATGTGCAGCTTATCTCACAAATATCCATCTGCTGAAAACAAATGCCAATACAAAAAGCGAAGCAACTTGTTGGCTACATCGTCGTAAAACCATTAAGGGAAAAGTAAAACAGACAGAAAAAAGCCAAGTGTGAGCCTATGGGGGTCAGCAACAACACTTGGCTTGTTTATAAGAAAGCTTGTGGTCAGCTCAACTGGTGAGCATCAATTCTGGATAATTCCTTAAGGTTTTACCGCAAAGAATCGTCCTTGTAGTGGCGACATCAGAATCTGATATTGACCATTACTCGGAGTAATTTTTTCATTCGTGAGCAAATCCACCAACTCACCAGTACCAACACTCTCCTGAGTAAGAGTGACGCTTCTAGCGCTCTGTAAGGCATTTAGCGCAAACAAGACTTTGTCCGAACCAGATTGTTTCAAGTCCACATAACTGCCGTTACTCGCAACTAAATTCGTGCGTGACCCTTGATAAAGTGCAGGATGCGCATCGCGCATTGTCATCAGCGATGTCACATAAGATTTGAGATCGGCTTGGTTTGCATCAAGCGTCGCCGTCACGCCTTCAATTTTCGCACTACTGCGCGCAACGTGATCATCGCACAAACCTTGAATGGCGCAGGTGCTGTTGTCTTCTTTTGCGGCAAAACCATCCACTTGATCCCCGATTTCATCACCGTAGTACAACGTGATTGGCCCGGTGTACGCCGCTTGGAAAGCAAACGCGGCTTTATGGCGTAACCAATATTCTGCATCATTCACATCCGCCAAGTTTCCGCGCTGTAACAAGTCACCAAAGCGCACTAAATCATGGTTGCCGATCATCAAATTCGGCTGCGCATGTGTTGGATATTGGTTGTGTGTGCTGTAGCCGTTGTCTAACCAATCCGCACCGCGACCACCCACGCCGCTCTCATTCACGGCCAAAGTTTCAACGAGGCGATATCGCATAGGGAAGTCAAACGCAGAGCACAATGCTGGATCGCTGTTCGATCCATACGCCTCATTCGCGATTTCAGACTCCCCTTTCCAAATCTCTGCCACCATGTAACCCAACGGATTCACTTGTTCGCCTTTGCTATTGGTGTACGTCACACTTTGTGAGGCTTCATCGACGGCTTTACGAATTTGTGTCCAAGCGTCTGTCGGAACTTGATAGGCTTGATCTAAACGCCAGCCGTCAATCTTCAGTTCTTTGATCCAATACGTTGCCACTTCTTTGTAGAAATCGAGACTGGCCGGGTAATCAACGGGATTGCTCGATCCCGATGGCAACAAACCGGAAGGAGATGGTTTGATCAAACCATCTTTGTGATGACCAAATACACCATCAAAAAACACGTATAAGCCGCGTTTGTGTGCTTCCTCGACCAAGGTTCTCGCCGTTTCTAAATCACCAAAACGTGGATCAATGGTGAAGTAATCCGTTGCAAAGTAGCCCGTGGCATCCAGACGATCGGCCCAGTGTTCTTGGCCCGCTATCGCTTCCGATTCAAAAACTGGCGTCAACCAAATCGCGTTCATCCCTAAATCTTGGATGTAATCGAGTGAATCAATCACTCCTTGCAAATCGCCGTTATGATGGCTGGTGCCATAACCTGTACCGTGACCAATGCTCGCATCACCATCCACAAAACTCTCTACCATGATTTGATAAGTACGAAGTTGGTTACTTTGCGCCATGACATTGGCTTGGCAAGCATAACTGGTATCCGGTAGCGGAGTGCTGCTATTAGTGTCGCCACCACCAGAAGAATTACACGCAGATAAAGCACCAATCACACTTAACGCAAGCAACGATCGAGACAGGCGATGGTTACGTAGGATATTACGCATTTTATTCTCCCTAACTTACTCAAATAAACTACGGAAATTTGAGTAATAAAATTAACCCCGACATGTGTTTCATGCAGGGGTTAATAAATAAAAATAGATTTTAAATAACTGAATGGAATATTATTGGCACTTATTTACCATGACATGAACAGGTTTGCCTTTTCCTTCAAACTGAAGACTCCATACATATTTACCATCTTCTTTAATATCAACCGAAGTATCCGTACCGTAACCACCAAATGTTAATGGTGTTAATTCACCAACGTTCATTCTATTACCTTTTGCGGTAAATTGTGGGAACCATAATTCGGTCGCATACTGCATTTTGTAGGAGCCTACTTTTTCTTGAACCACGGCTTGGTAGAAATTATTCCCTTTGTAGGTGTATTGACGCTGAGGCACGTGTTTCCAATCGGAATCCGCAAAAGTACCCACCACAAATAGTGGTTTAGAAATAGGTCCTTTCGCTGTGCTATCTGGGTTGTCACACGCTTTCATGAAAGCAACCACTTCGTCTTGAGACATATTAACAACAGGCTCTGCGGCCGCTTCTGGTTCTGCAGTCGATTGACAACCCACTAAGGCAACAAGTAGAGCAGCAGCAAGAGAGGTCTTCATCATGTTCATTTCACGTAATTCCTTTTTAGTATATCCAAAGTAAAATAAACTCAACGGTTAAAAGAAATATTAATCGTTATTAAAATGGAAATATCAAACGACAAATAAATATCGTCAGATTGTGAATTTAAATCACTTCGAGAAGTTTGTTTATTTCCTAAGTACAAAAAATAAATTAGGAACTGCCATTAATTATTGATCCAACCTATATAAAAAACAAAGTAATAAAAATAATTATGTGAATAAGGTAACTCTATGTAGGGGTATTTTTATTAGTTTATTTTCTATGAAAAAGGTCAGCATTTCGCTGACCTTTTTTTATCTGATTATTTTCTATTTACGGCTTTCACAAACACTTGTTGTGCACCTTCAATACCTAGCTCTTTTGCTTCATCAAGCAAAGTGAGCGCTTTCGGAATATCATTCGCTGCGACTGCCGCTTCAATTGAGCTGTAGTAGTAGCTAGTAAGGTCCGTACCTTGGGGAATGTTGTCGTTTTTCGCAACAATCTTAGTATTCACAATATCATTCGCGGATACCGAAAAGCGGAACTGACCGAGTGGGCTATGTTTCGCTAGAGGGTCTGCAATATCTGGCGGCTGAGTGTGACGCGCCATGGCGAAGGCTTTTGCAGGGTGTAAAACTTGTGTACTTCCTTTTAGATCGGCGGAAGTCGTGTAAACCAACACATGCAGATCGTTACCTGTCATGTCTGGAATCACATTGAGATCAAGTACGAATTTATCGTTGTCCAACAGTTTTGCTGGTTCGTACTTAAACTTTGAAAAATCTGCTTGGTAAATGGTTTCTCCTGCCGAGTTCATCACTGCGACATTAGGAGCATAAAATTGAAGTTCTTTACTTACGAATGTCTCTAATTTGATATCGAGACTGCCACGGTTACCTGGAAGAGCAAACGCTGCAATAGCGCCAGCACTGTTACCATCCAACAACATTTGGCTTTTATCAGTCAAAGCGAATTCAGTAACCACAGGCACGTTAAGCGGTACCCATTGAATATCACCCGATTGCGTGATCACTTGTTGCTGACCTTTTGGACTCATCTCTACTTGTTCTACAGACGCACAACCAGTAGCCAACATGCCCAGCAGTACGGGAGCAAGCCATTTTTTCATTACTGTCTACCTCGACTCTTTATTGTTTTTTAAATAAATACAGCCAGATAAGTTCTGGCTGTATCATTCTAGGACAATTTAGGACTTAGTGGTTAGATGATTACCACCAAGCTTCAGCTTGTACACCGAACTGGAACGTATCGTCTGAACGACCGTTGTCAAATGTGTTTGAGTTGTCTTCTTTGTCAGCCGTTAGGTAAGAAGCGTAAACACGGATTTCAGGACGAGCCCAGAAGCTAGAGCCAGCAGACCATGCTTGAGCAACAGTTAGCTTACCGTATTTGTTTTCTTCTCCGTCGTTATCGTCGATAGCGTAACCAGCTTCGAAAATAGTTTTGTGGTTGTCATCCCATTTGTACATTGGACGAACAACAACAGACATTGTTTCCCACTTGTCTTGGCCAGCCCACATGTCTTCACCAACACCGTACACTAACTGGTGACCCATTTCCCAGCTGTCGCCCATGCCGATTACACCCCAGTTGATTAGGCGGTAACCAGATGCACCGTTGTCAGCTTCTGCGCCGTACCAGCTACCGTCGCCGTAGAATGCCATTGTTTTAGAGTAACCTTCAGTACCGTACTGAAGCACTGTTTTGTTGAAACCAGCGTCTAGACCTTGAGTCAATTCTGCTGTGAACATTACGCCGTTTTTCGCATCTTTAGTGCCGTTTGGCGCAGCGTCAGTTTCGTTAAGAATTGCGTAGTTCAAGCCCATTTCTAGAGAGCCGTTGTCCCATAGAGGAAGACCTGCGTAACGTACGTCTAGAGTGTTTACGTTTGTTGCGCCACCATCGTTGCCTGGGTCTGCGATATCGCCGCGGTCGTTACGAACCCAAGCGAAAGAAACTTTACCAGGACCAGCTTCGATACCTTCAACACCAGCGCCCGCGCCAGAGATGTTCCAGTAGTAGAAGTCAGAGATATGAATGTCGTGACGTTGGTAGTAGCGTTTACCTGCCCAAAGCGTTGCTTCAGGAGCAAAGTTTAGTAGGCCTTTAGCTTGAACGTTGAACTGACGTAGTGCGAATTGTGCATCGTCTACACATTTCACTTCGCCGTTATCCAAAC
Organism: Vibrio sp. 1249-1; assembly: GCF_033340495.1. Taxonomy (NCBI): domain Bacteria; kingdom Pseudomonadati; phylum Pseudomonadota; class Gammaproteobacteria; order Vibrionales; family Vibrionaceae; genus Vibrio; species Vibrio sp. 1249-1. Next base: position 235,397 of record NZ_JAWOWJ010000003.1, on the reverse strand, counting down.
CACAGTTAGCAGAAGTGCTTTCCCAGTCGTTTGAACCGTTAGAAGTCATTGCAACCATAGAGTCTACGTAGAACGTTTTGCCGTTGTTGTTGTAAACTTCTTTACCTAGTTGAATCTCGCCGTAGATATCGCTTTCATTACCTAGACGACCGATCTTGTTCTTTTCGAATGTTAATTGTTGACCACCGTCAGCGTTCACGCCAACGCCAGCACGCATGTAACCGTGGAAATCCACTGCGAATGCAGAACCAGCAGCTAAAGTTGCAGCTACAGCAGCAGCAATTGCACTTACTTTTTTCATTCTTAACTCCATTAAGGGTATTTATAATTCTGTCTTCCCTGCTCACTCTTTTAGGTGAATATAGGCAGTAAAAACACACCTAAAGAAAGAGAGGTAAGATGGGAACGAATCCCCGTTTGTTTCAACAGTTGTGAGATTACCCGAGGCGTACAAGGATGACTTCCTCCGCCCTAAACTAATTTAAGGGGGATGAGAAGGGAGTAGAAAATTTACCGAATGGTGTTTTTTCGAGTCAGATCACCAATCTAGGGAGGAATTAGTAAGTTTGTTCGGTTTTGAGCCGCTACAAAGTGATAGCCATTTCATATTTTTGACTCTAAGCCGTCACATAAAGTAATTAAATTACACGAATATTTTTATATTTAGGGTGGTTGACCTTAGTAAGACAAAGTTTTTAACTTATAGTTTCCTAAAGGTAGCAATAAATATTAAATAAAGTATCTCCGATGACACGACTTCTCTCTCGCCCCTACCCGCTGGGCGCAACATTGAATAAAGAAGGCTGTAACTTCTCTATTCATGCTCCGGGCGTAAAAGACATTCAACTGGCATTGTTTGCAGACGATGGCAGCTACGAGCTTCACGGTTTACCGAATGAATACGCTGGCATACTTCATACTTTTATTCCAGATATTAAGCCGGGGCAAAAATACGGTTATCTTGTCTCCCACAAGGACGAGCCACTGTTAATTTCTGATCCGTACGCAAAATCAATAGATAAAGCCCTCCACTATCACCCTCCCTACTCTCCAGCCAAAAGTTTCGATATGCCGAAGTGCGTCGTTATCGAAGATGATTTTGACTGGCAAAACACGGATCACCCGCGTATACCCAGAGAAGAGATGGTGTTGTTTGAGACGCACGTCAAAGGGCTTACCCAACGCCACCCAGAGGTTGAAGACAAGCTGAAGGGGCGCTACTTAGGTCTTGCATCACCTGAAATGCTGGCCTTTTACAAACAGCAAAACATCAACACGCTGCAATTGCTACCTGTCGCAGCATGCATGCATGAGCCTCACCTACTAGAGATGGAAAAGGTCAATTATTGGGGATACAACCCTTATCTCTTTATGGTGCCCGATCCGCGCTACGCAGAACAAGACGCCGTTACGGAATTAAAAACAACAATTCGCGAATTGCATAAAAACGGTATCGAAGTGATTCTCGACGTGGTTTACAACCACACTGCTGAAGGTGGTGAAGGGCCTACAATCTTCAACCTGAAGGCCCTCGATTCCTGTTTTTACATCAAACATGGCAACCACTTCGCCAATTACACTGGCTGCGGAAATACAGTCGATCTCACCTACCAACCAGCGTTAAACCTTGTGATGGATACATTGCGCTACTGGGTTAGCGAATTTAAAGTCGATGGCTTCCGTTTTGACTTGGCTGCAACGTTAGGTCGACAGGGCGATGATTACAACCCAGAAGCAGCTTTCTTTAAAGCCGTTGCGCAAGACCCAATTTTGCGTGAAACCAAATTGATTGCCGAGCCTTGGGATATTGGTCCAAATGGCTACCAAGTGGGTAACTTTCCATTTGGTTGGAACGAATGTAATGACAAACTGCGTGATATTTCCCGCAGTTTTTGGCGCGGTGATCAAGGCTATTTAAAAGAGTTTGCCACTCGATTAATGGGCTCTCGTGACATTTATAGTGCAGCGAACTGGCCATACAAACTCACCGTAAATTACATCACGTATCACGATGGCTTCACACTGCAAGATTTAGTGTCTTACAAGCACAAACATAACGAAGCCAATGGCGAAGAAAATCGCGACGGTCACGGTGACAATCGTTCAGAAAACTACGGTGTTGAGGGCGAGACAGAAAATCTGATGATCATCGCCACGCGTGAGAAGCAAAAACGCAACCTTATTGCTAGCTTGCTGTTTGCCTTCGGTATCCCACACATTCTCACTGCTGACGTGTTGTCTCACACCCAAGGTGGTAACAATAATGCCTATTGCCAAGACAACGAAACCAGTTGGCTGAACTGGGAAGAGACAGAACGTAAGCAACATTTCAAAGCATGGATGTCACAAATGGTCGCCAACCGAAATCAATACATGGTGCCATTTATCCGAGCTTTCAGTGGCGAAAACCGCAATAACAACCGTATTTTCTGGCGCCGTACAGACGGTCGCTTAATGGAGCACGATGATTGGAACCGTTTAAGCTCTGTCGCACTTCACCTTGGTATCGGTAAAGAAGGGCAAGAGCTGGTCTACCTCATCAACCAAACTAACGCCACAGCGCGCTTTAAGCTCCCCAATGAGCGAAAGCAAGAATGGGTGACGATCTGTGATACAAACGTACGTAATCTCAACCCAGGACATGCTGAAGGCGAAGTCTTGCTGTCACCCACCTCGATGGTGATTTTGCACTATCAACCAAACCAAAGCACACCAAAAGGTGAGCAAACGCATAGCTAAGTTATAAACGCTCCAAAAAAGGAAAGCCGATGCATCTCAGTGCTTCGGCTTTTTTGTTGGTTAGATTTGCCTAACTCATTATTCGCAAGGCGGCGCTAGGTGGATCAAAGCCAATCCACCCAGTGACGTCTCGCGGTATTTCTTGTTCATGTCTTTGCCCGTTTGATACATGGTTTCAATCACCTTATCCAACGAGATCAAACATTTACTATTACGTTTTAATGCCATGCGAGAAGCATTGATCGCTTTCATTGCACCCATTGCATTACGCTCAATACACGGTACTTGCACTAAGCCACCAATCGGGTCACACGTCATGCCTAGTGAGTGCTCCATGGCGATCTCGGCCGCAATACAAATTTGCTCATTGCTGCCACCACGCAGCGCGGTCAAGCCAGCTGCCGCCATGGAAGAAGACACGCCAACTTCGCCCTGACAACCCACTTCGGCACCCGAGATAGACGCATTGGTTTTGTACAAGATGCCAATCGCACCGGAAACAGCAAGAAAGTCTTTAAGCTGTTTAGTATCAAGCTCTTTGATGAAGCGATGGTAGTACATCAATACTGCCGGAATCACACCCGCCGCACCATTAGTTGGTGATGTTACCACTTGTCCACCAGCCGCGTTTTCTTCACTCACAGCAAAAGCAAACAGGTTAATCCAATCCATGATTTCCATTGGATCGTTTTCAATCGCTGCATTTGCTTCAAGCTTCTTCAGCAAGTTAGGCGCACGGCGGGTCACGTTCAAGCCGCCATCCAAGATGCCTTCTGTTTCGAAACCACGCTCCATGCAACGCGTCATCACACGCCAGATCTGTTCTGCACGTTGATTGATGGCTTCCATATCCTGAAACGCTTGTTCGTTTTTCAGAATCATGCCGCCAAGGCTCATGCCATTCTTCTCTGCCTGTGCCAACATTTCGTCTGCACTGGAGAATGGAAGCTCAACTTCTACGGGAGCAGTCGCACTGCCATTTTGCAGTTCATCCGCCGTTGCGATGAAACCACCACCGATAGAGTAGTAAGTTTCAAACCCAACCTGATTGCCGTGCGCATCTAACGCAGTAATCGTCATTCCATTCTCATGCAGAGGAAGGTTCTCTTCATGGAACAACATGTCCGTTTTGTAGTTGAATTCGATTTCATGACGGCCATCGACAGACATCATGCCCTCTTCAATCGCCTTGCGCATCGCTTTGTTCGCAGAAGCGATTTTGATGGTATCTGGTTTGTTACCCAACAGACCCAAAATGGTTGCACGGTCAGTATGGTGACCAATCCCCGTTAACGAGAGTGAGCCGTATAAATCGACTTGAATACGAACCACTTTTGCCAAGTTCGATTCAATCAAACGAGTGAAGTGGTAACCCGCGATCATTGGACCATTGGTGTGAGAGCTAGAAGGGCCCACACCAATCTTGTAAATATCAAAGATGGACAGCATAAACTCACCTATTACGACAATGCAGCATAAAGCCAATCAGGGAGAACCATACAAGCAGCGATGGTCGCCACGGCGAACACCAACAGCCCATAATGGCTTGCGGTTGGCTTTGCAAAAAGATGTTTTTGATTATTGATAAAAATTTGTTGCTCGGCAGTCACAGCGCCCCAACGACGGCTCACTAACACACCAAACAAAAGGAAGACGAACGTACCAATTGGCGCGAACCACGGCCAAGCCACGTCGAGATATATTGCAGTAAACACCGCAATCACACTCATGATACTGCCAACGATCACGCCTTTCTCATTGGCTTTCGCCCAGAATAAACCAAGCACGAATGAACCCAGACGGATACCAACAAAGATAGAAGTCAGACTAGCGATGGTTTTGAGTACCGATTCATTCGATACAGCCAGAAGAGCTGGCACTACCACCATAGCCGCAGCGAGCAAACTCATCTTTCTTGCGACTTTTTCGTAGTGCTCATCATCGGCACTTTTGCGAACGAAACGCTTGTAGATATCGAACGTTGCGACGGTCGCCATTGAGTTGTAGGTCGAGTCCAGCGTCGACATTGCGGCCGCCGCCAATGCGGAAATGATCAAACCAACCACAATAGGGTTAGTGTGGTTGAATACAAAATCCAAAATCACTTCATTGCTGTTTTCAAACGATTGCTCTTGATAGAAAACACTCAAAAGAACACCGAGTACCGCGAAGAACAAGTACACGAAAAACGCACCGTAACCACACAACAGCATCGACTTCTGCGCCGTCTTTTCACATCTCGTCGCTAACGTGCGTTGGATGATCAATTGGTTGGTGCCGTACACACTCAAATGCAAAAAGCTCACGGCAACCACGCCAGCCCAGAGTGTGGTATCCACGCCCAAATCAAAGTCTAAGTTGATGATATTCAGGTGATCACGAGAAAGGTAATCTGCCGCATTAATCTCTGTCATTAGAATGGCAAAGATAGCGATGCTGCCTGCTACCAATACTGCAGATTGCAACATATCGGTCCAGATAACCGTGGAAATTCCGCCCGCATAGGTATAGCAAGCGGTGAAAATACTGATGTAGATAATGGCTTCAAAAATACTGATAGGCAGAACTTGCACTAAGATCAGCGCCACGGCATACAGAATCACACCCGCAGATATACATTGAACCACAATGAACACAATCGAGTTGATGGTTCTTGCATACACCCCAAAGCGGTGCTCAAGATATTCATAAATCGAAGTCAGACCCAGCTTATAAAAGACAGGCACAAAGAAAATAACAGTGAAAAAGATAACGATGGGATAGTTAAGGTGAATACTCATCGCTTCCATGCCAGAGCTATAAACCCAACCAGGCATCCCTACAAACGTCATCGCACTAATGTAAGTCGCAAGTATCGAAACACCTGCCGTAAACCAGCCAAATTGCTTTCCACCCGTGGAAAAGTCGCCACCATTGCTGTAGCGCTTATTCACTAAATAGCTGATTAATATGGTGATTAACACGTATAACGCAATCACCACAAAACTTGAGTACGTAACCATTTCAGGGTTTCCATAATTCTGGGTGCTAATTATTTGTGCTTGGATATTACTTTAAAAAAGCATATCTAAACGATAATCCCGCCATAACTGTGACTATAATCACCAATATAGACGGTTATATATTCAAAAATGCCAAAAAGACCGATTTAATGAGACTCCCATCACTAAAAACCACTAATTGGGTACGCATTCATTTTAAAATTGATATTGATCACGGATCTAATGACCTTAAAAAAACTATGATTCACCACGACACGAAATCGAAGATGATCCCAATAAGATCGTGTTCTTTAAGTTTGAATAGCAACAAATCCTAAGTGAAATAGAGGTTTATCGGTCATGAATGCCAAAAGACACATGAGCGAAGTTCCTATGATTCAAAGGGTAGCTGCCTATCTAGCGATACTGGTTGGTTACTTTTTCTATTGTTATAACTTTGTAATTATTGACTACGTACGCCCATACATCGTTGAAGCGTATGATGGTATTAGCCTGTCAGACACTGCCCAGTTCTATACATGGCAGTCGGTTGGTGCACTTATCGGTGCATTGAGCTGTGCTTGGTTCGCAACAAAATTTGGTAAGAAATCCACTCTTATTACCATCACAGCCCTAAACGGTGGCGCAACGATCATCAATATGATGTTCACCGACTACACAACATGGGCAGCAATGCGTTTCATCATTGGTTTGTCACTGGGTGGTTACTTCACCGTGGCAGTAAGCTTGATGATCGGCCTATTTACGCCAACGGTACGTGGTAAGTTGACGGCATTCGCGTCTTCTATGTTCTCTGTAGCACTGATGGTAATGGGTGCGTATGCAGCATTTATTGCAAGCATCGATGCACCATGGGAAAGCCTAATGCTTGTTGGTGGTATCCCACCATTGGCAGCCGCTGTGGTCATGATCTTTGTACTACCTAGCGACAGCAAAGTAATTGCTTACGGTGAAGAAGAGCAAGCAAAGGCAGAAGAATCAAATGCACCAGCGAAAAAAGGCTCTTGGGGCGAAATGTTAAGTAAGCCTTACCGTAAGATCACTCTAACGTGTCTATTGCTGGCTGGCCTTAACTTCTACGGTTTCCAATTCTTTGGTGGCTTCGTAACCACTTACCTACGTGATGTGCGTATGTTCGACGGTGCAACCATCGGTCTCATCTTCTCTATCTCAGCGTTTGGTTCACTGTTTGGTGCGTGGTTCTGGGGTTGGGTAGCTGACAAATTCGGTCGTAAGGTGAACGCATTTGGCTTCATCCTAGCGGGCATCATGGTTTCAATCTTCTTTGTTGCACCTGGCGACATGGTGATTGGCGGCCTAAACATGCTGGCTCTACTTGGTCTGATTTACAACTTCGGTCTGTCTTCTTCTGCGGTATGGGGTGGTTACTTCTCAGAACTGTTCCCAGCACACCTACGTAGCTACGGCGCGGCGCTATTCCACGGCGGTCGTATCCTCGGTATGTGGGCACCAATGGTACTTATCTTCATCCAAGAACGTACCGACCTACAAACCGCAATGTGGGGTTCACCAATCGTATGGATCCTTGCTGGTCTTCTATGGCTATCACTGCCAGAGACACTAAAAGGCGGCGTGTTCGATAAGAGCAAAAAAGCCGAAGCAGCAAAAGCGTAACTGAATTTCAAAAACTCCGGCTGGCTCCCTGGCCGGATGAAAAAACTTAATTTCGAGTCCTGTTCCCAAAGCCGACTCGACAGCAAATAAGAGAGTTTATTATGTCTAAATATCAAGAAGCGAAACGCGTTGTACGTGAATACTTCAGCGCAATGGAAAACGCAACTCACGAGAACGTGGCAGAAGTACTAAAAGCACACACTTCAGAAGATTACCTATGGCGTGGTGTTTACCCATTCCGTGAGCAACAAGGCGCTCAAGCAGCGGCTGACGTTTTCTGGGCTCCTTTGATGAAATCAATGACTCGCATGCAGCGTCGTCAAGACATCTTCATCGGTGGTGAGAACGAAGTAACATCAGGTGAAATCTGGGTAATGAGCATGGGTCACTTCATGGGTCTATTCGACGCTGAATACCTAGGCATGCGCCCAACTGGCAAGATCATGAACATCCGTTACGCAGAATTTAACTGTGTTGAAAACGGCAAGATCACTAAGACTGGCCTATTCCTAGACCTTCTAGGTGCAATGGACCAAGCGGGTTGTTACCCACTACCACCATCAACAGGTAAGCACTTCGTATACCCTGGTCCTCGTAACCACGACGGCCTACTGTTCGAAGACGCAGCACCAGAAGAAGGCGTAGCAACACTAGCACTAGTGAACAAGATGGTTGATGACCTATCTGCACTAAACGACAGCGGCGCTATGGGTTGCCCACCAGAAGTTCTTGAAAAGAGCTGGTCTAAAGACATGATCTGGTACGGTCCATGTGGTATCGGTGCGTCTTACACAATCCCTCGTTACCAACAGCAGCACCAATTGCCGTTCCGTAACAACCTGAAAGACAAGAAGTTTAATGGCCACGTATGTCGTTTCGCAGAAGGTAACTTCTCTTGTTTCTTCGGCTGGCCAAACCTATCTAACACGCCAATCGGTGGTTTCCTAGGTATGACAGGTGGTGAAGTACGTGCAGACATGCAAGTGGTTGACGTTTACTACCGTGACGGCGACAAGCTATCTGAGAACTGGGTACTGATCGACCTACCTTACTGGCTAAAACAGCAAGGTCTAGACGTATTCGAGCGTACTCAACAGATCCTAAACCCTTCTCTATAAGAAGTCCTAGGGGCGGATTGTCAACCCGCCTTTATGTTGCCTGAATCCCCTCTCGGTTCAGGCGACATGCTCCCAACTCGTGCCTCAAGGATGGGGCACAACCTCAAGATAGAACCCTTATTCAAAACGGGCATGAACGCACGGTGGCTTTCTGCGCCCTGAATAATGAGATTGATCATGAAAAAGTCGACCCTTTCTGCAGTGATTTTAGCAGCGCTTACTTCTAGCTCAGCCTTTGCTGCACACACTTTTGTTAATGACGCTGGCGACAGCCTAACCATCGATGGCCGTTTCGATCTTCGCTACCAAGACCGTGGCGGTGATGACAACGGCGAATGGAACAGCGGCAGCTCACGTTTCGGTTTGAAAGGCCAAATGGGTCTGGATAACGGCTGGACTGGTTTCGGTCACGCGGAATGGGGCTACAACTCTGGCGCGAACGGCGACAACATTTACGACCGCTTGCTATACGCAGGTGTTGATCACGAAAAATATGGCAAGATTGCTGCGGGTACTAAGCAGTGGTCTACCTTCTACGACGTAGCATGGTACACCGATTTAGGTCGTGTATTCGGTACTCGTGGTTCAGGTGTTTACAACCTAGCTGACTGGGGTATCGCATCCGGTGCTGGTCGTGCAGAAAACTCAATCACGTACCGTAATTCAATCAATGAAAAAGTGAGCTACGGCTTTACTTACCAAACCACGCGTGAAGATGTTGCTCTAGCAAGCAATGCGACAGCCTCATTGAAAAACGGCATGGGTGCGTCTATCACTTACAAACCGGTTGATGGCGTAACACTTGGTGCGGCTTACCATCAAAATGAAGTTGCTGATTTAGACGCAAGCGTGGTTGGCGTAGAAAACGGCGACAACATGCGCATCATGCTATTGGGCGCAAACTACAGCAACGGTGGCTTCTACGCAGGTGCGACTTTCCACGTTGGCGAAAACTGGGAAGCAGTGAGCCAAGGCGGTACGGACGTAATGTTCGATACCCTAGGTGGCGAAATCTACACTTACTACCACTTCGATAACGGCCTACGCCCAACGTTGAACTACAACTACATGAAAGATCGCGGTGACGAGACACAAGGTTACGAGCGTAACTTGCTGATCCCTGGTCTTGAATACCACTTCCAGAAGAACAAATTCCTAGTTTGGACTGAATACCAGTTCGACCTAGGTAAAGATCAGTACGATGGCAGCAAATTCGAAAACCGGGATGATCAATTCGCGGCAGGTATTCGCTACTACTTCTGATAATACTCATCGCTCACCACCTATACCCAAGTAACCTTAAGGTGGTGAGTGATGAAGTTCTTATCAACACTAAGCAAAGTTATCTTGAAGCCAAGTAGTCATCACTTCACTAATAATTAAAGGCTGCTCAAGCGTAGATAGATGCCCACACTCCGGAACAACATGAAGAGTCGCGTTCGGTATGCATCTCTCCATGAGCAGGTGATTATCTAGCGGGCAAAGCTTATCTTCTTTACCTGTTATCACCAACGTAGGAACTTGAATATCCACCAACAAAGGACGAGCATCAGGGCGAGTTGCTAACGCTTTAGCATGCGCTTCAAATGCCTCCAAACCAACATTGATCGCCATGCCTTCGATGCGATCAGTTAACGCTTTGTCTTGCAAACGACTTGGATGAATCAGCACAGACATCAGAGCGTCAGGCGTAATGCGTTCAAACTCACCATTTAACGCACGGTTAACCAGCGCATCACGCTTTTGTGTCACTTCTGGTTTTTCATCTGCTGCATTGGTATCCATAAGGATCAAGCCTTTAACTCTATTCGGCGCTTGACGGTACACCTCAAAGGCAAGAATCCCACCCATTGATAAGCCACCCAAGACAAACTCCTGCGGTGCGTCTTGCAACACTTTCTGCGCCAGCTGTTCCATTGACGGCAATGAGGCCAGCGTCGGGCATGAAGGCTCAACCCAACTTGGCAACGCTCGGTTGACTTCCTCAAACAATGTGCCATCACAAAGTAGTCCGGGTAGCCAAACTAACGAGGTGGGTTGTGTCATTTTATTCTCCTGCCAGCGGCTTTGGTTGATCAGACCCAAGAATGCAATACGTCAAACTATTACCACGCAAGTTCGTCAGTGAATAAGACGCACCTTCTGGAACATTCAGCACATCACCGCGTGTTAAAACAACATTAGCTTGTTCGCCTTGATGCGTGAGGACCACCTCTGTATCGCCATCAAAGTTGATAAGTACTTGTTTTTCTTCTCGGCAGTGTTGAGGAATCGAGCCACCTTCAGAAAGCTCATAAGCCATGATGCTCACTTCATCTTCACTCTTTACTTGGAAGTCATAACTCGCCAAAGGATGACCCGTTAAGGCGTATTGTTTCACGTTGCTTCCGCCGAAATCGCCTTTGATTTCACGATAATCTTTTTGCAGAGCGACAAATGGCATCATCTCTTCTGCGGTGTATGTATCGAAGGTCGCGAGCTCTTCTTCGGTAAGCAGCGGCATCAATTCTGATTCTTGTGGCACCGGGTCGCCATTAATAGTGTCCACGAGTGTGCCATCGGCTTTGAGGTATAAACCATAACCTTGACTGTCTTTAATAACGTTTGGATGCCAAATAACGCCGCCACCTGAATCGTCGCCGCCAAGTACCGAGAACATAAAGCCGTAATCGCGGCCAACCACTTCAAATCCACGGAAGAGATTGGTTGGAATCGAGATGACGTCACCGTGAGACAACACCGCCTCATGCTCTCCATCGTTCCCCCAATAAAAACGGAACTGACCTTTGAACACCAAGAAAAGCTCGGCGGTACGATGAGAGTGCAACGAATTTTTGATGCCCGGCGGTTGGCCTGCGGCACCAATGTTAAAGCCCGCCGTATCGCGAATATGAACATGTTGACGACTGCTTTCTGCCACCCCAGCACCGATAATGCAGAAGTTATCTTTCAGATCACTGCCTGGCGTGCGCGCATCAATAAACGCACTCGTACCCGGAATCAGTTCCATGTAGCGGACCAGATTATTATTCATTTTAGATTGTAGAGTCATTGTAAATCCTTGTTGTCCTTGTTTGGACCTAGCCTTTGAATTGTTAGTTACAAACCGAAAGTGTGTTACAGACCTAAAGGTCGCCCACCATCAACCGCGATGGTATTGCCTGTCGAGAAGGTCAGAAGATCTGCCGCGGCGTACACGGCTTGAGCGACTTCTTCATCATTGGCTAAACGCTTAAGCGGTGTGGATTGTTCTTGTTGATTACGCCATGCGTCATCCAAGCCTTTGACAAACTCAGTGTCGACAAGCCCTGGAGCAACAGCCAGAACTCGAACCTCGGGAGACAGAGCGCGAGCTAAAGAACGGGTCATGTTCTCCGCGGCAGATTTACTTGCACAGTAAGCAATGTTGCTCCCCATCGCAGTCTGTGCCGCGATAGAAGTAATGTTCACCACACAACCATTGGCTTGCTTAAGCCAAGGCTCAAACGCTCGAACCATGGCAAAAGGCGCACGGACGTTCACTTGGAAAATTTGGTCAAACAGCTGGTCATCTAAACTTTGCAAATCAGAGTGCGCGACGAATTTCGTCATCCCCGCACAGTTGACCAACAAATCCAGCTTGTCGCTTATTTCACTGACTTGATGTTTAAGCTGTTCAATCGCACTAGAATCTGCCACGTTCAATTTGAATGCTAGATGCTCGTTACGTGGCAGCGAGGAAAGCACATCCTCGGCCGCTTTCTGATTACTGTTGTAAGTCAGAATTACGCGATATCCCGATTCAGCTAGCTTGCGACAAATGGCGGCACCCAGTCCGCCACTGCCGCCTGTGACTAAGGCAAGTTTCGACATATTACGCCTCTTCCACTTTGCCTTTGTAACGGCGCACACGAATATCCGCTTGCTCTTTGTGGCCAGCAAAACCTTCGAGTGCACACAAGCGAGAGCAGTACTCACCGACTTTGAGCGACGCAGCTTCCGTTACACGCTGGTAAGTACAGGTCTTGATAAATTTACCTACCCAAAGACCACCGGTGTATCGCGCCGCTTTCTTCGTTGGCAGTGTATGGTTGGTACCAATACATTTATCGCCGTAAGAAACGTTGGTTTCACGACCTAGGAACAAGGCACCGTAGTTGGTCATGTTATCTAGGAAGTATTTAGGATCTTCCGTCATCACTTGCACGTGTTCAGAAGCGATATCGTCTGCCACTTCCACCATTTCTTCGTAGCTATCACACACAATCACTTGTCCGTAATCTGCCCACGCTTTACCCGCAACTTCAGCCGTTGGGAGAATGGTTAACTGACGTTCGATCTCTTTGATGGTTTCTTGCGCAAATGTTTCGCTATTGGTCAACAATACAGCGGGAGAGTTGTAACCATGCTCAGCCTGACCAAGCAAGTCTGCCGCTGCCAATTCCGGGTCACAGCCTTTCTCATCGGCAATGACTAGGGTTTCCGTTGGGCCTGCAAACAAATCGATACCGACGCGACCAAACAACTGACGTTTTGCCTCTGCTACAAATGCGTTACCCGGCCCTACAATCATATCGACCGGTGCAATAGTCTCCGTCCCCAGAGCCATTGCACCTACCGCCTGAACACCACCGAAGCAATAGATTTCATCCGCACCCGCCATTGCCATCGCAGCGACAATCGCCACATTCGGCTGGCCATTAAACGGTGGCGCACAAGCAATAACACGTTTTACGCCCGCGACTTTCGCCGTCAGTACACTCATGTGAGCGGATGCAACCAATGGGTATTTACCGCCAGGGATGTAACAACCCACGCTGTTGACTGGAATATTTTTATGCCCCAGTACCACACCAGGCATGGTTTCTACTTCGACGTCTTTCATTGAGTCACGTTGAATTTGAGCAAAGTTTCGAACTTGTTGCTGAGCGAACTCGATATCATGACGAGTCGATTCATCAAGCGCATCCACACAGGCTTGGATTTGCTCTTCTGACAGGCGGAATTGCTCCGGCGACCAGTTATCAAACTTTTCAGACAACTCACGTACAGCGCTATCACCTTTCGATTCAATATCAGCAAGAATGTTTTCGACAATCTGACGCACTTTTGCGTCATTTGATGCTGATGCTTCTTCAGTGATTCCGTTTTTTAAAATGCGTGCCATTGGGTTTCTCCTTGAACATTGAGGCTGACGAACGGTTATTTTTATGCGTTTGGATACGAATGCAAAATCAGATTAAACACTTAATTAACATTTGACAAGTTAAGTCAACAAACCACAAAAATAATCCTTAAGCCTTTGTATTGATTAATTTAAACAAATAAAATCAAGTAATAAGCACCTTGATTGAGTTTAATTTTTAATCAAAAATGAGTTTTAGATCACATCATTTTTACTCATCATTTACATTTCTACATGTTAGTTTTTGCATACCTTTGCAAAGGAGAGAATCATGAGCAATTTTAAACAACGTCTGAATCAAGAAACGATATTAGGTACATTTGTTAAAACCCCTCACCCTCACATTATCGAAGTATTGGCACTGGCAGAGTTGCCTTTTGTGGTACTGGATGCAGAGCACGCACCTTTCGATCGCTCCTCGCTTGATCTGTGCATCATGGCGGCCAGAGCGAATGACCTCGCGTGCGTGGTACGAGTACAAGACAGCGCCCCTTCAACCATTTTGAACGCGCTTGACTGTGGCGCGGCGGGTGTACAAATTCCCCATGTTTGTACTGCTGAGCAAGCGACGCAGCTGGCGAAAATCTGCCATTACGGAGAAGGTGGCCGAGGGTATGCTGGTTCCAGTCGAGCAGCGCAATACGCCACTAAGCCCATGGTTGAACACTTAAAAGACAGCCGTGCGAATACGATTGTCATTGCACAAATTGAAGACCCTCAAGGGGTCGAAAATGTTGAAGCGATTGCCAATGTTGAAGGTATTGATGCGCTCTTCATTGGCCAAGTTGATCTCACTGTCGCTTATGGTGCTGATAGCGTTCATGATGAGAAAGTCGCACAAGCAAGTATGCGAGTAATCGAAGCGGCCAGAGCCGCCAATAAACCTGTTGGCATGTTTGTCGCGACGGCTCAACAAGCTCGGGAATGGCGTGAACTCGACGTTAGCTTCTTTTGTGTTGGGTCTGAACACAAAATGATCATTGATGGCTTCAAACAAGAGAGAAATGTGATGAATTCTTGAGTTTTCTCTGATATTTACGCCTTATCAATGTAATGCTCTAGACACAGAAATCCCCTAGCCCATACACTCAGCACGTATGAGAAGGTTCAATGGCCTTAAATAAGGAGTATCACCATTAAAGCGAAAGTAACTTCGATCGACGTCGCGAAGATGCTCGGCGTCTCTCAATCGACGGTATCTAGAGCATTCAGCCCGACTGCGAGTATTAGCGAGAAGAAACGCAAAATGGTGATGGATGCCGCAGCTAAGCTCGGATACACACCGAATGCCATCGCCCGAGGTCTGATTTCGAATCGTTCAGGCTTAGTGGCGATTGCGTTAGATAGCGAATCAAACCCAATGTACGACATGCAATCTCGTGCTTTGGCTGTCGAAATTCAAAAGCGAGGCGGACAAGTTGTGCTTTGCCCTATCGACAAGGACGACCTCGATCTCGCCATTTCACGCGCCATTGAATACCAAGTGGACGGACTCGTTATCGCCACCAGCCGTTTAACCTCACGTGCGTTTGCCCAATGCGAAAAGTTTGGCGTTCATTTAAGCTTGATCAACCGCTACGCCGAGGGTATTAATGCCAATAGCTCTGGTATTGATAACCGATTGGCGGGCCAACAAGCAGCCGAGTATTTAACGCAGAAAGGCGCAAAACAGTGTGCTTATATCAGTGGCGATGCTGGCTCCATGACCAGTGAAGAGCGTTGGCTGGGTTTCTCTTCAAAATTGCAAGAACTCGGCTCCCCGTCACCAACCTTTATCCAAGCCAAGTACAGCTTTGAAGCAGGCTTAGAAGCGGCGAAAGCGATCTTGTCGCACACTAGCAAACCCGATGCAATTTTTTGTGCAAACGACATCCTCGCCATGGGTGTGATGGATGGCTTGCGACAAGCCGGAGCAAAGATCCCCCAAGACTTCTCTGTGATGGGTGTAGATAACATTCCGATGTCTGCATGGCCGAGCTATGATTTGACCACCATTGCTCAACCAGTCGACAAAATTGTTAAACGAGCGGTTGAAGACTTGATGAATCGAATCAACGGCAACCTGGATGCAACTGGCGAATACCTTTTCGAGCAAGGCACCTTGATCGAACGTAGTAGCACCATTTAATAAATCCATTTTTATTCATTCTTCATAAAACAAAATGCCTTGCTTTCGAGTAAGGCATTTTCTGTGATCACGATTAAATTT
Organism: Vibrio sp. 1249-1; assembly: GCF_033340495.1. NCBI lineage: Bacteria > Pseudomonadati > Pseudomonadota > Gammaproteobacteria > Vibrionales > Vibrionaceae > Vibrio > Vibrio sp. 1249-1. The sequence continues at coordinate 219,530 of NZ_JAWOWJ010000003.1, read as the reverse complement.
TCACCAATCGTTATTTAATACCTCATCAATTCATCAATCTTGTTATTGACTTGTTACTTTAATGTTTTATTTTGGATTCGTATGCAAAATGGATATGAATTGCTCAACTAATTTATAAAAACATAAAAAATTGTGTGACTTGCCAACGAATGCCCATGGCAGGTCATACCAGAAACAAGGAAGAACGATGAAGAAAGCAATCCTTACTTCACTTACCGCACTGGGGCTTGCATTTAGCAGTATGAATACGTTTGCAACCAGTGTTATTCGTCTTGCTCATGACAGTCAAGAAACCTCTCCCGTACACAAAGCAATGCTCTATTTCGAACAAGAAGTGGAAGCTCGCTCAAACGGTGAGATAGAAGTTGAAATCTATCCGGCAAGACAACTAGGCGATGTGCGTGAGACGACTGAACTCGTGCAGCAAGGCAACTTACAAATGACGTTTGGTGCGTCAGTTTTACTCTCTCCCTACGTCCCAGAGTTTAACGTGCTCGACGTGTTCTACCTTTTTGATAGCGAAGAGCAAGCACACAAAGCGCTCGACAGTGAGAAGATCGGACAACCATTGTTGAATGCTATGGAATCAAAAGGCTTTCATGGACTTGGCTTTATGGAGGTCGGCTTTCGTAGCGTGACCAACAACAAACAGCCAATTGATAGTATTGAGGACCTGAAAGGGCTAAAGATTCGCTCGGCATCTAACCCCACTCAAATAAGCGCGTGGAAATCTATTGGTACTGCGCCAACACCTCTGTCTTGGGGAGAAATTTTCACCTCGTTACAACAAGGCCTGATTAACGCTCAAGAAAGTGCTATCTACTCTATTTATGCCGAACGTTTTTACGAGGCACAAAAGTACCTCTCTTTAACTAACCATATATACACCAACTACGTGTTGTTCATGAACAAATCGTTTTGGGATTCACTGCCGGCCGCACAACAAGCGCTGATCAGTGAAGTAAGCAAAGAAACCATCGCAAAACAGCGTGAGCTCGCCGCTAAGCAAAACCAAGAAGTAATCAAAGAGCTCGAAGCAAAAGGCATGACGGTTAACATCGTCCCAGACGAGGTACGCAGCATCATGAAAGAAAAAATGAACGCAGCCGTGTACCAAGATCTGCGTAGCAAGACAGGTGAAGACTTGTTTGACAACGTGATTGCCGAGATAGAACGCCTATAACTCCCACTCTTTTGCACGATCTGGCAACAGGTCGTGCTTTCTCGTTTTGGAGGTGAACATGAAGTGGTTTCGCTTACTAGACAAATACCTAGAACCTACCCTTATCGTTATCGCGATCTCGACGATGACAACTTTACTGTGCTTGCAAATCGCACTACGCCTATTTGACGCAACGATCGCGTGGGCTGAAGAGCTGGCACGTTATTTATTCGTATGGGCGATGTACCTGAGCATCAGCTATTGTATCCGAGATGATCGACACATCCGCATTCGTGTGTTCATCGATAAACTTCCGGGCAATTGGACGCAATTCAGTTTGATTGTTTCTGATCTTATCTACCTTGCCTTTAGTGCCACTGTCGCCTGGTTTGGATTTAAGGTGATCAATCGCAGCCTGCAACTCGGTCAGATTGCACCCGCAATGGAAATTCCTATTGCGTGTTTGTATGCCTCTGTTTTAGTTTGCGCACTATTAAGCTGCGCGCGCCTAGTGACAAGCATTTATCAACGTGTGAACGCGTGCTCCACCAGCAATGAACGAGTTCGCTTTTCTCGCAAACGCTATCGCCATATCAAAGCAAAGTACCGTACTTCTAACCGACTATTGGAGTTTAACGCATGACGTCTGCACTTTTGTTTGGCAGCTTTGGTCTGCTTCTGCTCATTGGCGTTCCGGTCGGTATTGCTCTGGCGGCAGCCAGTATGGTCGCGATACTCAGTCTGCCGTTTCTTAACATTGAGTTTTTAGTCCAAGGAATGGTAACAGGGCTCGACTCTTTCCCTCTCCTCGCCGTCGTTCTATTTACCTTGGCAGGTAACCTTATGAGCCAAGGAGGGATCTCAAAACGATTATTACACGTGGCGGAGGTCTTCTTTGGCCACTTTACTGGTGGGCTTGGCATCGTCGCCATTGTGGCGTGTATGTTCTTCGCTTCCATCTCTGGTACAGGGTCTGCCACTGTTGCCGCTATCGGCCTGACGATGATTCCCTCGATGGTGAAGAAAGGTTACGACCGCAGCTTTGCAGGTGCTTTAATCGCTTCCTCCGGCGGAATTGGCGTCATTATTCCACCCTCTGTGGTGATGATCGTCTACGCGATCACTGCTGAAGTCTCCGTCACTAAGATGTTCATGGCGGGCATCATTCCTGGCTTGGTCGTCGGTATGGTTTTGATCGGCTATTGTCTGATTGTCTCAAAAATGCGGGGCTACACAGGTAACGAACGCAAAGCCACTTGGTCAGAGCGTCTTGCTGCGCTAAAAGAAGCCAGCTGGGCAATGCTACTCCCCGTGATCATTCTCGGTGGTATCTATTCTGGTATCTTCACGCCTACCGAATCAGCCGCCATCGGAGTTCTCTATGGCTTATTCTTTGGCATGTTTGTTTATAAAGAACTCAAACCAGCGCAAGTGGTGAAAATCATTCTAGAGTCGTCACTGTTAGTTGGCGCTGTGCTCGTCATTGTGGGTGCGTCCGTGACGTTTGGCCGCATATTGACCCTAGAACGTCTGCCGACCGAGATCGCTCAGTTCATTCTATCGATTACCGAAAACAAACTTCTGATACTGCTTTGCATCAATGTCCTGTTGTTGCTCGTCGGTACCTTTATGGAAACGCTGGCAGCGATTGTTATTCTCACACCAATTCTGTTACCCATTACGTCAGCACTCGGCATGGATCCCGTTCATTTTGGTATCGTGATGATCGTGAACTTGGCCATTGGCTTTGTTACGCCTCCTCTGGGAGCCAACCTGTTTATGGCAAGTCAGGTAGGCAAAGTACCGATAGAGTCGCTCTCTAAAGCCATCATGGGTTGGATTGGTGCAATGATAGTGGCGTTGATGTTGATTACCTTCATCCCTGCCATCTCGCTATCGTTACCTGCGCTTTTATCCTGATCGTTGCACTCATAGAGCGCTTATGACTGTTATAGCCACTAGATAAACACCTTTCTAGTGGCTTATTCGTTATCTACTTCCGATTTAATAAAAAAGACTTAAAGCATTCGTATGCAAAAGGAAAATTTGAAAGATATAAGGATAATTGACACCAAAATAGCTGAATATTAGCGATAAAGTCTATTTGGGTGCCTTGATCTGCATGATTATCAGTTTTGGCTTAATCATTTGTTTCCATTCAAACAGATCAAAATAAATTAAGCGATTAAAAAACAATAAGATATTAGGAAATTCATACAAAAAAACTTTGACCTCCTTTCTTATTAACACGTCTCGATAAGAGATAGCTTCCATCTCTCCTGTACTTTTTTAGTTTATTTTCCGCTCAATTGTTAAAAATCTGATCACCAGCACGCTATTTAAACAATCGAAAAACAATCCGTTGACAAAATGGCAACATGATATATTTTGAATACGTAATCAAATATAATTATTCAATTACGGAGGTGATTTATGGCCATGGTTGGCTTCGATGAAAAGTGGCGTGACTTTCCCGACTACATTCTTGGTATCACAAAAGAGATTTGGGAAGACCGAGGTTTAAACACCTTAGAACACTACTACTCTCCCGACATTGTTGTGCGTACTCCACTCTCTATCGTTCAAGGAAACGAAGGGGTGATCAGTGCAACAATGGCGACACTGGCCGAGTTTCCCGATCGCACGCTATATGGCGAAGACGTCATTTGGTCAGGCACCCCGGAACAAGGCATGCTTTCTTCTCATCGAATCATCTCTACTGCAACACACAGTGGCAACGGCTTCTACGGGCAAGCCTCGAACCGCAAACTTCGTTTCCGTATTATCGCAGATTGCCACGCTATCAATAACCAAATCAATGACGAATGGTTGGTTCGCGATCAAGCCGATATCGCGAAACAACTGGGTATGACGTCAGAAGAGTTTGCACGCCAACAAATCGAATTTGAAGGTGGCGTGGGATCAAGCCCATTTCCGTTCACACCTGAAGTCGACATTCCTGGACCTTATTTGGGCGTAGGCAACGACAACGAATATGGTCAGCGCTACGAAGCAATTCTCAGAAGCCTTATGAATGCCGAGTTCTCTATAGTACCGAAAGAGTACGACCGCGCTTGCATCGGCGAATACACTGGAGGTCAAACTGCCCTATCACACTCGGAAGTCGATCATTTTTGGATGGCACTTCGTGCGTCTTTCCCAAATGCTCAATTTACCGTTCACCATCGTATTGGCCGAGATGACGACATGATGTCACCACGCGCTGCAATTCGATGGTCTTTGCACGGTAAGCATGAAGGGTATGGGATGTTCGGTAAGCCTTCTGGGAAAGAGGTTTACATCATGGGGATCAGCCACGCTGAGTTTGGTCCTTGGGGTCTTCGTCGCGAATTCACTTTGTTTGACGAGACCGCAATCTGGAAGCAAATCCTGCTACAACAAGGCTAACGGCTGACTAAACACTATTTATTAAAATCACAGACAGTAAGGAAGCAACATGTCACTCAACATCATCGAACAGTTCTACCAGAACTACTTCAAAGCCGCAGACATCGAGCAAAAACAGGCCGCTCTGCAAACTTTGAACCCTGACGTAAAATGGTGCGTGGCGCACCCTGTGAACGATCTTAATGGCCCAGATGCAACCCACGAATCTTTCCTCTCACCACTTGTGAATGCTTTGCCTGACGCCGAGCGCCGACCAATAATTGTGATGCACGGCGAATACGAAGGCCGCACTTGGTACAACTCTACCGGCTACTTTATCGGTACATTTGAACAACCACTGTTTGGCATCCCAGCAACAGGGAAAACACTCTACTTGCGTTACACCGAAATGGTGTGTGTGGAGAACGACCAAATCACCGAATCTTACATGATCCCAGACTTCATCGACGCGATGAATCAAGCAGGCTGCAACCCTCTTCGTAAAAGCTTAGGTCACGATGGCTTGGTTCCTTCTCCTGCGACTTCTGACGGTATTCAACAATCTGTTGTGTCTTTGGGAGAAAGTGAAAAGAGCGCCCAGCTGGTTGAAGATATGCTGTCTTGCTTGGGTCGTTTTGATGGTCAAGATCTTTTCTCGATGGATTTAGAAAACTACTGGCACAATGACTTCATGTGGTACGGCCCTGCAGGTATTGGTACTACGCGCGGTATCAAAGGTTTCCGTAACCACCACCAAGCACCATTCGTGTTCGCCTTCCCTGATCGAAGTGTCGATATTGAGGTCAATTTTTTGGCCAAAAATGACTACGTATCCACAGGTGGTTGGCCACATATGCATGGTACTCACACTGGTCACAGTGGCTGGCTCGGTCTCGCCCCGACAGGAAAACACATCGAACTTCGCGTTATGGACATTTGGCGACGCGAAGGCGATTTACTGAAGGAAAACTGGGTGGCGATCGACATCGTTCATATCCTGCTGCAGCTTGGCTATGACGTGTTTGCACAAATGAAAGAACAGTTAGAAGGACCTAATTATGCATGAGTTTGGCGCACTTAACTGGAGCATCCTTGGGGGATACATCGCCCTCACGCTAGTACTGGGGGCGGTAATTGGAAAGCGAGTCACTTCAGCTAGCCAATTCGCCTTGGGTGATAAGAGCATCCCTTGGTGGGCGATCGGTATTTCTGTCGTTTGTACTTACGTGAGTGCCATGTCGTTCCTTGGTGGGCCAGCTTGGTCTTACAAAGAAGGCCTGTCGGTTATCGCGATTCACCTCAATTATCCGCTGGTGATCTTCTTCATCGTGGCTGTGTTTATGCCGTTTTTCTACAACAACGGTTTAACCTCTATCTACGAGTATCAAGAACGACGCTTCGGCAAGGCTTCACGACTGACTTTGTCGTTTATCTTCCTTATCAAACAAGCATTGAGCTCGGCAGCCGTACTCTATGCGACAGCAATGATTTTGGAGTTCATTACTGGTATCGACGTGATGTACTGTATCATGATCGTCACTGCAATTGCCCTTATCTACACCGTAATGGGCGGTATCGCGGCCGTCATTTGGACCGATGTGATTCAAGCAGTGATCTTGTTTATTGGCGCGTTCATCATCATTGAAGCCGTTTGGAATGGTATGCCTGCTCCAATGACGGAGGTCATGGCAGAACTCAAAGCGAAAGGAATGACCGATGCCCTACAAACAAGTTTTGACCTAAGCCAAGTAACGACGGTATGGGCCGGCGTTATCGCAATGACGATGTTCCACACCACCGTGTATGGCGGTAACCAGATGATGGTACAACGTTGTATGGCCGCGAAAAACATGGGCGATGCGAAAAAGGCAATGTTGATGATGGGCTATGTGGCCTTCTTTATTTACTTTGTCTTTATCCTACTTGGCGTCCTGTTCAACGCTTATTACGACGGTAAAGAGTTTGAAAACGGCAACACCATCATTCTTCATTATGCGAGTGAATATGGAATGCCGGGCTTGATGGGCATCATTGCCGCTGCGATTCTGGCGGCAAGTATGTCGAGTCTCGATTCCGCATTTAACTCAATGGCGACCGTTTCTGTGGCTGACTTTTACAAACGCTTCTACAAGCAAAACGAGTCGGAAGAGCATTACTTAAAGGTATCGCGTTTCTTCACGGTGGCGTGGGCGATTTTGGTCATCATTCCAGCGATCATGTTTGCCACCAGCACAGGCTCGGTACTGGAAGTGCTGAGTAAGGCAGGCTCTTACTTTGTCGGTGCGAGCTTCTGCATGTTTGTCCTTGGGTTCTACTCAAAACACATTACGGAAAAAGGCTTGTTGATTGGCGTTGCTGCTAGCTTCTTGGTGATTTGGTATGTAGCCGTCGCGACCGATATTGCGTGGCCTTGGTATTGCGTGATTGGCGTCCTTGTGAATGCCGTTGTCGCCTACGCCGCAAGCCTTCTCCTAACAGGCAAACAGGAAGAAATGCACCTTTACACAATTAAAGGCCAGCAAGCGGAGTACGCTCGTTTAAACAAGCCGATTAAGGAAGATGGATGGTACGTCATTCCTGGTAAAATCGATGCACCGTGTTATGGCTTGCTAGTAATGTTTGTATTCTCACTCGTGATGCTATGGGGAATCAACGCGTTTACCGACAACGCTCCTATGCTGATTAACTTTATGCGTGGCTGCTCTATTCTTGTCGCAACCGCTTGCATCGGATACATGGGGTATTCACTCCTCTCCCCGAAACGTAAAGTTGCAGTCAAACAAGCAAATTAATGTTCTTTACGTAGATACTGTACGTCCAACAAACGGACAGTATCTACGCACTAGATCTAGTGCTAGCTCAAAGCAAACTAAATGGGTTAACCCACATTTTGCTTTTTAACACTCCAAAGCCATTATTCTACTTAGGATACCCCGTCAGAACATTTATGAATACGTACCTATTTATGCTAGTCTTATGACCTCAATTACTGGCAACTAAGTTTTATTCATGAAATCAATTAAACACGTAGTCACATCAAAAGATGTGGCAAAGATGGCAGGCGTCTCTCAATCTACTGTATCGCGCGTGTTTGTTCCGGGTAGCTCAGTATCCGAAAAGACCAAGCAAAAAGTCTTTGAAGCGGCTAAAGCCCTTAACTACCGCCCTAACGCCTTTGCACGTAGCCTGACCACAAACGAATCGAAATTGATAGGTTTAGTGTTTCCTGATGCGGATTACCCTATCCATATGAAAACACTGCAATTAATTTCCAGTGAGTTACAGAAAAAAGGTTATTCTGCCGTATTGATTCCATGGCAAGTGGATGAAGAAGAGGGCCACTCAATCCCAAATATCTTCCAGTATCGCGTCGATGGTGTCATTGCCGCTTCCGCAACCTTCAATAAGTCCCTTTATGAAGAATGTGAAGAGTTTAATATCCCAATTGTTCAATACGCACGAGTTGTTGAAGGTACTAGGAGTAGCTACGTTATCAGTGACAACTACGAAGCAGGCCAACAAGCCGCGCAACTTCTGCACAAAAGTGGCGTGAAGAACGCGGTTTATTTGACGGGAGAAGTGCCAACCTTTACGAATGACGAACGCCAAAGCGGCTTCTGCTCTGAATTTGAAGACCTAACCGGCAAGACGCCACGCATCATTGAAGCCAGTTATGACTACGCGAGCTCACTTGATAAAGTCCGTGCCATACTGGCAGACAAAAATCGGCCTGAAGCGGTGTTCTGTGCAACCGATAACCTTGCTATGGCGGTCATGGATATCGCCCGTATAGAATGCGGGTTGAGCATTCCTCAGGACTTACAAGTCATTGGCTTTGATAATATTCCTCAGACAGAATGGTTGAGCTATCAACTAACCACATTCCGCCAGGATTTCCGTCGCCTCGCTCGCGAGTGCGTGAAGATCATTGTTGATCAAATTAATACGAAAAACGGCAGCCTAGTAAAAATGATGGTGCCAGTGAAGTTAATCGAGCGCCAGACAACAAAAGCTTAAATAGCTATAGCCAGCCATTCGGTTGGCTTTTTTATTTGCCTCTGACACCCAAACGGCTCATTTAGTGTTGTAAGCATTAATGAACCCATGTATATTTATGAGCCATCACACTATATGAACCAAAAAAAGAGGCTCATAATCCTTATGACCACGTATCTTTACACTCGTTATTCGCCAAAAAATCGAGCTTACCAAGAGCACCTTAATACTCTAAAAGCTTTTGCGCCCGAAGCTCAGCATTTTGAGGATAAGGTTCGTGGTTGCATGCCTCCAACCGAGAGAGAGGCATTCTTACGACTGCTCGATTCCGTCAGAGCTGGGGATACGATTGTGCTCTGGTGGCTGACCGCATTTGGTCGCGACTTTAGTCAAGCATTGAACACGATAAAAATGCTACTCGATAAAGGGGTAACATTGAAAACCGTATGTGAATCAATAACTTTTGAGCCAGGTTCTGTTCAAACTCAAACACTACTCACAGTGTTATCTGGATATGGGAAAGTGCAGACTGAACATCGCCTGTTTGCCGCAGAGCAAGGGCGACAGGCCATTAAAGAGCAGCCAGAATTATGGAAACAGAAGTTTCGCGGCCGCCCCGCAAACAAAACCAAACACCAACAGATCGCAACGTTACTGCTAGAAGGCTACACATTGCAAAACGTAGCAGAGCAATGCGAAGTCAGTCTATCGACTGTGAAGCGGGTCAAAGCAAAGCTAAATGAAGTGGATGACGAAGGCGGCTTAAGATCACGACGCCAAAAAGGTTGTTTGAATGGAGACCAGTCATGAGTCGCCCAATCAACTTTCATACTATACTACTCGCCTGTCTTATTATTAGCGTTGGCCAGTTGAGCATGGGGCTAGTCATGCCCTCTTTGCCATGGATAGCAAAAGACTTTTCCATCTCCCTCGACCAAGCTCAACTACTTATGAGTATTTATTTGCTCGGCTTTGGCCCCTCTCAATTTATCTACGGGCCAGTGTCAGATGCTTTAGGACGAAAAAGAGTATTACTTACCGGTTTACTCATCGCGATGTCTGGTCTGCTGATGATTATTTTCTTCAGTGACACATTTACAGGGATGGTGATGGGGCGCTTTTTACAAGGGTTAGGTACAGGATGCTGCGCGGTACTCGCGAGGGCGTCGACTCGAGATAGATTTAGCGGGGATGAACTCCCAGTGGCAATGTCTTACATCGCCATGGCGGCTTCAATCACGCCACTTATTGCACCTGTGATTGGCGGCTTTATCAACTTCCACTTCGGTTGGAGTATGGTGTTTATTTCTCTGTTGGGCTATGTCTCGCTGGCCTGGGTAATCATCGCCTTTAAGTTCACAGAAACCATCGCAAAACGTTCTGTCATTCCGTCACCCCGAAAAATGTTGCTCCAATACAAGAGCTTACTTACGTCTCGTTACTTTATGAGTTTCGCCAGTATCAGTTGGTTAAACTTCAGCTTAATGATTACGACAGTCTCTGTGATGCCATTTATCATGCAAGATCAAATTGGCATGACCTCCGCTCAATATGCGATGTGGGCACTCATTCCCGCTTTGGGTATGTTATGTGGTACCACGATTTGTAACCGAGTAAGGCCAATTATTGGCAATAAGAAAATGCTGCTCTGCACCCCATTTCTTCACCTCGCTGCAGCAATATGGTTATTTTTCTGCCCTGTTGAGCCTCTATTTCTGATGCTAGGACAGCTATTAATGATCTTGGGTAATGGTATTGCCCTACCTTGTGCACAAGCGATGGTAATGCAACCTTATAAAAAGCAAGCAGGTGCCGCAGCGGCAATGTCTGGTGGTGGACAAATGGTCGTCTCCTCATTGGTCAGCTTAGCTCTGGTGCAGCTTGGATTGAGTCAAGCATGGCATCTAGCGATCGTTATCGTAATATTTGCATCGCTTACCTTCACCAACATTCAACATGGCTTCAGTGCAGAGCAACCTTCAGAACGATAACAAAAAACATACTATTGTCCTTATAGTTACGACAAATCGTATAAACTTAAATTTAGGAAAAGTTGGCGGATACTAACATGATGTTGCATTTAAGAATTGGCGCCTTAACACTCGCCACATTGATATCCGCTGGTACTGACGCGAGCGCCAACGAGAACTGGCAGTTCGAGCGTGACAAGAATGGAATCACAATTTACTCCCGAGAACATAGTAACGGTTTAGTTGAGATCCGTGCTCGGATGTTCACACCCACCAGCTATGGTGCATTTTTAACGCTACTGGAAGACAGTGACAATATCCCGAACTGGATTGACAATGCCAGTCATAGCCGGGTTTTAAATCAAATATCGGCCACCGAGAACATCGTTTACACCCAGTTTAAAGCGCCATGGCCTGCCAAAAATCGGGATATGGTCACCTACTCAAAGTACTGGGTCGATGAGCTGGGATTCACGATAGAAATCAAAAGCGCACCTGACTCATATCTTGCTGAACAAAATGGTTATGTTCGAATTCGCTCGGTTGATGCGACTTGGGAGTTACAAAAACTCACAAACGATACAACACTCGTGGAATACAAGGCGTTTGCTGATCCCGGAGGTCTATTGCCAAACTGGCTGATCAACAAACTTTCAAAAGAAAGTGCATGGGCGACATTTAGTAACTTAAGAAAAGAGTTACCTGAATATCAGCAATACTCTCATCCTCAAATAGATGAGTAAGCGTCGCTCTTCCCACTCGCTTTTTAATGCGGTACATAATAACAAAAGGCGGCATATGCCGCCTTTTTCTACTCAATGTGTTACTGTTGTGCAACCGTTACAGGTTTAGTTGCACCACGGTAATCAAACTCAAAACCAATACCTTGGTCTGTCACGTCCATCGTCATACCACCAACAAGCTCGCCTTGTAAGCTTTTGACAACATCATCCGGAACCGGCTCCCCAGTGATTGACGACGCACTCTCTAACACTTCCAAAATACGCTCTGAATCAAAATCAAAGCTGAACAAGCCATTTGGAGAAAGTGATTGCGCCATCACTTCTTTGCTTGCTTCCGCAGCACTATCACCACTGTAAAGGGTGAAATGGTTTTCGTTTAGACGAGCAAACACGTCCACCTTCATGCCAGTATGCATTTCTAATAGGTCACTGACATTAACAGGTTGGTTATCCGGTTGAATTTGCAATTGAGCAAGTTCAGGAACGAACATTTGCGCAGTTTGAATAAGCATCATTGGATCATTGGCAGAAAGAGACAACATACCATCTAGCTGGCTAAATACTTCACCATGCTGAGCATTAGTATCTACTTTGATATCAAACATTTGCAGGCTTAACCCTTTGAGGCCGTTAACCATGCCTGACCCCATGCTTACAGCGGCTGCTGGATTCTGGCCACCCATCTCTTGCTGCATTTGCGTCAATAAAGAGCATTGGTATTGAGGCTGAGTCAAGTCAGCCCAAATCTGACCAATCGATGGCGCTAGCGTATTAATGTCTAAACCAAGCGCCATACTAAAGAAACTCTTATCACTTTTAGACTCTGCCAATACACCACGAATCGACTTGAGCGCATCTAGAATCACTTTATTGTTGGACTCAACAACAAAAGAACCTTTAATGAACGCCTGATCGCCTTTCATCTTGTATTCTGCAAACGCGACGGACTGAGGCCAGTTTTCTGCAACTTGAGTAAGCTCAGTATGGCAGGCTGGTGAACGCATTTCCTCAATAGTTGGTTCAGGATCTATTGCATCCAACGTGCTGATTTGACGAGCAAACATATTGCCATCTTTCGTCGTCAAACCTTTAATCACTTCGCGATGATCAAAGTAACCAAAAGAGTTGTTGTTTTCACCGTATTTGGCTTGCAACGCCTCAAGGCGTCCACTGTCAGCAATATTTTGACTTGGTGCTTCAAGCCCTAGTGCCATTTTAATCGGGTTTTGAACGCCCAGTTGCGGAACATCAATCGTTAACGTAAGCACGTTATCAACCACGGCTACAACCAAGCCAATACCGTCCTGCGGGTCAATTGAATCAGTCATCTCGTAACGACGATACTCGACTTCACCAAGCTTAACCAACTCATGCTTAGCGCCGCTCATCTGCTCTTCATGATCCAGTGTTTTCCATAACGCGGCAGGGTCTTCAATATCCACTTTGTACACCGGTACCATACCAATTGTGTACAACACAGGATTAATGTTTTCCCCGGTGCCCAAATAAGCTTTTAATGTTTCTGGCGACGCAGCACTCTCTAGGTACCCATCGAATAAGTTAACTGCAAACTGCTGTTGTGGAGACAGTGGTTCATCGGCAAAAAGTTCTGCAATCGAGCCTTGGTTCGCCGTACCGAATGCGTTCATATATTTATAATGGTTAAAAGGTTCAGTCTGATACGTCACCATAAGTGAATCTGCAGGAACTTGCGTTAACAGTGAGCCTGCATCACTTGCGGTAGTATTGTTTTGGTACAGGTAGCCAGCGCCCCCTGCAGCTGCGACCACTGCTGTAGCCAATAGTAGTTTTTTCACGACCAACTCCGTTGTCATAGTTATGTGTTCCTAAACGAAATGTAACGCTTAGGTTTAAAGCCAATGAATAGTGCTTTATATCAACCGCTATCATAAACAAGTTATCGATGTAATGAATGTCGGTTTGATAAATTATCCAACATTTATAAGGCAAACCGTGAAGTAAGTTGAATTGCGTGCGGATGCTATTGGCAATATTCACAATCCAATTTCTCGGATAACCGCCTTAAAAATCATAATATTCAGTTAAATGAAGCGATTTGGAGTAATTACGACCAAAATCAGCAGAATATTAAATCTTTATTGAGTCTTTTATCTAATATCTGAAAACGCCTCACGACCTGACACTTCTTTCCAATTTGCCTCTGGCGGTCCCTACTCGTTTTCCTTACATTCCTACTAACTCAGTGACGAGACGTATACCAAATACGAGCAATAGAAGACGATGAAAGACCAGTTGACGATCTCTATATCAACTATCAATGGCTCAAGACATTGGTACTTCAGTAAAAGGATGCAACGCAACATAAAAACGTTTTTCGTTTTTTTTGTTGTTGCTCTGGCCGCGACCGTAATCTTAATTCATCACTTGTACACTCGCGTTGATAATGCAGCGTTAAAACAAGCTGAATTGACAGAGCATTCACGCACCATGGGTGAAGAACTCAGCACACTGAAAACACTTAAATCAGAGCTAGAAAATGACCTTTCAGAACGTGAAGAACGGGTACAACTTGTTTCGGAACGTTTGGGTGAATTAGAGAAAGTGCTTGGGGTTGGAGAACATACCTCGACAAATAACTTGGATGCTAGGCTCGATGCAGCGGCGATAACCTCAAACGTTCGCATGGTGTTATTAAACCAAATACCAAGTGGCTCTCCAGTCGGCAACGTACGGCTATCTTCCGGATTCGGTAAGCGTATCCATCCGGTGACAAAAGTTGCCAAGATGCATCGTGGGCTCGATTTTGCCGTAAATATCGGCACCAAAATTTATGCCCCTGCCGATGGGGTAGTGGAAGTCACCCGCCGCAGTAATAAAGGCTCTGGTAACTTCCTCAGGCTGCAACATTCTTTCGGTTTTTCGAGTTCTTATTCGCACTTGAAAGCGTTCAAAGTAAAAAGTGGTCAGTTCGTCAAAAAAGGGCAGCTGATTGCAATTTCCGGCAACAGTGGGCTCTCTTCTGGCCCTCACCTGCATTACGAGGTGCGATTTGTTGGGCGAGCACTGAATCCGAAACCATTTGTCGATTGGAGCCTTAATGATTTCGAAGACATTTTTACTAAGGAGCGAAGAATACGATGGGAATCTTTAATCAAAACAGTGGAACAACGAGTAGCTCAGCAGCTTCAACTCTCATCGCCAAAGGCTGTTCTCTTAGCGGAGAACTCAAAGTAGAAAACGATGTCCAGATTGATGGCATCGTCGATGGTCAAATTAACGTGGAAGGCACTCTCGTTGTCGCAGAAAGCGGGCGAGTAAACGGTGAAATCTACGCTAAACAGCTGATCATTAACGGCATGATGGACGGAAACTGTCACGCAGAACACATTCAAGTGCTTGCCAAGGGACGCGTAAGCGGTAGGATCTGGAGCAATAACCTCAGCATTGAACCTGGTGGCAAATTCTTTGGTGAAGCAGCCGAATTACCTGAAAAGGAAGTGGTAACGTTAAAGGGTAAGGCTCAAGACAGTGCGATCACAAAAGAAAACAACACCAACAATGAAAAGCGACTTGCGCGTAAATCAGCATAAAACGCTTTGATTAAAGTGCTTAAAAAAGACGGCTTTCACGCCGTCTTTTTTATTACTATTGCCACGATTTTCGTCAGAAACTACGTGATTATTCGGCCGGATTTAAAACCATCACCGAGCGTTTTGCTTGTGGACCAAAAGCTGATTTTGCATGCGCTTTCACTTCATCTAACGTCACACTTTTAGCCACTTTCTCAACGTCAAGTAACACATCGACGCCGTAATCATGCACCAAATAACGAGTATATGCCCATGATCTCTGTGCTGGGTTGTCATCCAATCCTTGCATCGCGACTGCCAATTGTTTCGCGGCCGTATCCACTTCTTTTTGGGTAATATTTGATGCTAAATCATCAAACACTTTGCCCAGTTTACTCTCTAAAAGTGCCACGTCTTCGGGCTCGACTTGAGACTCCAAGAGCCAATCAGAGATGGGTTCGCGATCTTGTGTCATGGTGTAAATGCTCGGGCTGTAATCAAGGCTAGACTCTTCTCGCACAATATCCAAAACACGTGCATTACTAATACGTTGCAAAATATCTTCGATAACCGTGTCTCTTGCCGTACGTTGGTAATCGCTCGTATTAGTCAAACGCATTACATACAACGATGAAGGTTCATGCCCATCCGCAACCACAGTTCGCTCCGGCACTTCCGGGTTAAACGCAACGTGATAATCAATCGAACGACTCGGTTTCATTTCGATAGAGGCCACATACTTACGCAAAAGTGGTGTAATTTCTTCCGGCTCTACGTTTGCAACAATAACCATCTTAAAACCATCATTGGTTTTGAAAAGTTGCTCATGCACCGCTAGTATCTGCTCGGAAGTCACTTGTTCAACATCATCACTGGACACTATACGATGACGACTACCCGGCAAATAAGAATTGCCGTTTGCTTTTTGAATCAGTTTTCCCATCGGTGATTCAAAAAAAGCGCCGCTCTGCTGTTTAAACTCTTGCTTCGCTGCCGCCATCTGGCGCTCGTCGACTTTAATCTCCGTCGCTAGGTTGTATAGTCCATTCAAAGCATCAGTTAGGTGCGTATTTGGCGCCGTAATTTGTGCTCCGTGACTGGTCGCATCAAGCATCGCGCCAAGCGCAATGTTGTTTTTGCGTAAGTAGCTATCTAGCTCTGAACCAGAAAATGCCCCTAACCCACTGCGTATTGCCGTTGTTGCTGCGATTTCATAAGCGGCATACAACGTCGGATCAATAGCGGCTTTACCACCTTGGCTCGCATAGTAAATATACGCTCGACCACCCGCTTTAGTATCTTTTTGGAACCACACTTCGATACCGTTTGATAGCGTATAGACTTGAAAACCACCCGCTTCCTGACGCATGCTCGTGATGCTGCCTTCCTGGGTAGGCTTTAAGAATCCATCCACTTTGTCATACATCTCTAACGGTTTTTCGCCAGTTTGAAGATAGGCACTGTTTAGAGCGGCAAATACACCATTGAACTGTTCTGACGTTTCGCTTTTCCCCAAACCAATAAAAAAGCTTGGCTGCTGACATAACAAAGCCGCCAATTGTGTGTTAATGCTCTCTAAATTCTCGTTGTTGATGAATTCTGCCAAACTCTGGGCATAATTCTCTTTTGATTGGCTGACACTGTCTTGTCCAATTTGAAAAACACGTGCTTCTGCGTAACTGTTTGGCTTACGCTGACTCCAATCTGAATCAATATTTGCAAGTTCACCTTGCCAATTTGACATAACGCTATCTAACTCGGATTGAGTCGCACCATAATCTCTCAACGACGCCAAGGTACGAATGAAAGTCTGGTGCATTTGTTCGCGGCGATCTGGTGCAAACGAAATCCCTGCCGACATCATACGCTGATAGTTAGAGTAATAGGGCTCTGCATAAGCGTATTGAAAAGGTTCAGCGGCATCACTGAGTACACGGATCAAACGCTGTTGAATGAGTTGTGTTGCGACTTCATCACGCCACACTTCATGTTGTTGCTCAATCGTCGTGCCGCCACTTAGACCACGCTCAATCACTAAATGAAGACTTGGTGATTCCATCGTGTTACTTGGCAAGATTCTGTTTTCGTTGTTCACTCGAATATCACGGCGCTTCTCTATTACCGTATCCGAGGTACTTTCCCAGTTCGAGAACTTGCTTTTGATAATCTTGGACAGTGAATCTACGTCGATATTACCAGTCACAATCAACTCGGCATTTTGTGGCTGGTACCATTTGTCGTAAAACGCCTTTAACTTACTTGAGGAAGCATTTTGAATCGCTTCGCGAGTACCAATTGGGTCATGCTCACCATACATAGTGCCTTCAATCGAGGCTTGGTAAGCATGCATAGAAAAGGACTTATCATCCGGATTGGCACGTCGCCATTCCCCGAGAATCACCCCTTTTTCTTTCTCTACTTGCTCAGGAGCAAACTCAAGTCCGTTACCGATATCTCTCATCCACTTCAGGGCATCTTCTAGCTTCGTATTATTCGCAAGGTCAAGTTGGTAAGACGTTTGCTGATAACTGGTAAAAGCGTTGATATCAGCGCCAAAGCTACCACCAGATTGCTCAAAAAGTTTGACAACGTCGTTACCGGTAAAATGCTCACTACCATTAAACGCCATATGCTCAACAAAGTGAGCGTAACCCTTTTGAGAAGATGTTTCTTGGAATGAGCCGATATTCATCACCAAACGGACCGAGACTTCTTGGTCTTCTGTTGGATAGAGATGGTATTTCATACCGTTCGATAACTGGTCCACGTGCCAGTTGGCGTCAGGTTGAATCGGCGTCGACTGTTGTATCAGAGCACACCCTGACACTAATAACGCGGGGACTAACAATATACTGCGCATAACGATTGCCCATAACAATGATTAAGCTAATCAATATATATCCGGTGCTATAACCTTCACATTTTTAATGGATTATCAGATACGAAAACGTGACAAGGATCACCATTCATTGAAATTGATTCTCATTTACAAAAATAGACAAATCCTTACTTTACAAATACATAAATAATATCGTTCCAAATCCTTTTGCTTATTTGGTGTAAAACTCAAATTCGCGACATGGAGTCAGTATTTATTTTGAGCAATAAAATATAATTATTGAACAGATTCGAATCTGACTTTTTGCTGCATACTCAACAGCGCAGAGAGCCCTGATGAGAATAAAAACACAACAACTATTATTCAAAGATCTATTATTCGCTTTATGTTCAAAAATCTATCATTAAAAAACAAACTGGCAATCTCTGCCAGTGCCGCCATCATTCTAGGGGGAGTGCTGGTAGAGGGGCTGTCTTTTCGAGATTCATTAAACAGGCTCGATGTCGAAGTCGCACAGCGACTAGAAAGCACTAGCGCATCTTACAATCAATACGTAAAGGACTGGCTACTCTCTAAAGAGCGCGCACTAACTTCACTCTCTTCTGATTCAGAGAAACGTTCTCTGGTTACGCATTTGAAACAAGTCCGAGACTCTGGCGCGTTCGATAACGTTTTCCTCGCTTACCCGGACGGGTCACAAGACAACGCTAATGGGGTGGTTTTGCCACCAGGTAATAACGATCCTCGTAAGTGGGGTTGGTATACCAATGCAATCGCCAACCCATCGAAAGTCTTTATGGATAACCCGACCGTTGCTGCTGCAACTGGTGCGAATGTGGTGTCGCTCGGTAAAGCCCTGCAATTGCATGGTCAAACCGTCGTTCTGGGTGCTGACGTAGAGATCGGTGATATCCTGAACAGTCTGAACCAAGTGATCCTACCGGGTGAAGGTTATATGTTTATTGCCAATGAACAGGGCAATATTTTCACTCATAACAACGGTAAACTGCTGAATCAACCGGTTAGCAAGCTAGGCCTCAACAACAACGACATTACGTCAGCCGCACGTTCAGGTACAGAACGTCGCGTCTCTATTAACGGCATCGAATATGTGATTTACGCGCGCCACATAGAGGGTACCAAACTCACAACGGTCACAGTGTTAGATCAAAACTCGTTGGTTGCCCCACTCTACGATGCTGTTTGGGATCAGATCATCGCAACCACCATCGTCGTCGTTATCTGTGTAGCTTTGTTTAATCTGCTATGTAGCATCTTGTTCCGTCCGCTCTACAACGTTTCGAATGCGCTCGCACAAATCGCAAACGGCAGCGGCGACCTAACTCAACGCATCAAAGTAGAAAACCGTGACGAAGTTGGTGAGCTGGCTGAAAACTTCAACCAGTTCGTTGAAAGTTTGCAGCAACTTATTGGTCACATTCGTCACCAAGCGGAAGAACTGAGCCAACAATCGGAGCTGAGCACGAATCGCGCGAATCAATCGGTTTCCGATCTGAACCATCAGCAACAAGAAATCACTATGGTGGCGACCGCTGTGACTGAAATGGCATCGGCAACGCAAGAGATTGCAGCACATGCAGAGCAGACGGCTAAAGCCGCTCAAGACTCTTCAGCAAGCACACAAAACGGTCATGAGTTGGTGATCAACTCCAAATCGTCCATCAATAATTTGTCTTCTGAAGTCAACCAAGCGAGCGTTGTCATCGGTGAGCTCAACCAGCACGCGCAAGACATCTCAACCGTGCTATCAACGATTCGAGACATCGCAGAGCAAACCAACTTACTGGCTCTGAATGCGGCGATTGAAGCGGCGCGTGCAGGTGAACAAGGTCGCGGTTTTGCCGTTGTTGCAGACGAGGTTCGCGTGCTATCACAACGCACACACACCTCAACCGAAGAGATTCGCTCGACGATCGAGACCTTGCAGCAAACCACACAACGCGCAGTGGCCATCATGGATACAAGCTCTCAGCTCGCGCAAGGTTCGGTGGAAGATGCTGATCGCGCAGCACTGGCTCTGGATGAAATCAACGCGGCCGTTGCGCTGATCAGCGATATGGCAACGCAAATCGCGACCGCCGCCGAAGAGCAAACGCACGTAACCAATGAAATCACGCAAAACGTCACGTCCATTAAAGATGTGACCGATCACTTGGTAGTTGGTGCCGAAGAATCGATGAATCAATCTGCTGAGCTGAAATCGCAAGCTGAGGATCTCAACTCGAAAGTAGCAACATTTAAACTGGCTTAAACGCCACATTAAGGACGCTCTTAAAAACAACAAACCCCGCTAGCGACTTTGTTACTAGCGGGGTTTGTTTTTATGGATCGACGTTTTTATTGCAGATAGCTTTCGAAAGACGTAAACCTACACCGCCACACACATCGGCGTGCCTGAGATTGGGTCGTTAAATACTCTCGCTTGTAAATCAAACACCGATGCCAACATACCTTCTGTCAGTACCTCTTGCGGTGTTCCCTGCGTGACTAACTGACCTTTTTCCAACACCACCAAATGATCGCAGTAACGGCACGCTTGGTTTAGATCGTGCAGCACTACGACCACTGTTTTGCCTTTGTCGTTCATCTGCCTCATGAGTTTCATCAGCTCAACTTGGTGAGAGAGATCCAAGTAAGTGGTTGGCTCATCAAGCATCACTACGTCGGTATCTTGCGCCATCACCATCGCAATCCACGCCCTTTGTCTTTGACCACCAGACAACGATTCAACCGGCTTATCAGCAAACTCAATCACGCCAGTATCTTGCATTGCTTGCTCGACCAAGGCTTTGTCTTGTTGACTTAACCGGCCCCAATGAGAGAGGTAAGGCGAGCGGCCATATTCGACCAGTTTTCTGACTGTAATACCTTCAGGACTGACAAGAATCTGCGGCAGCAAAGACAACGAACGCGCCAAGCGTTTATCACCGTAGCTGCTTAGTGGTTTGTCGTCATACAACACTTGGCCAGAAGCGGGTTTATTGATGCGTACCAAGGTTTTTAATAGTGTCGATTTACCGCAACCATTTGGACCAACTAGTGCGGTAATTTTACCTTGAGGAATCGACAAAGAGAGATCTGGAATGATGGTCTGTTTGCCGTACGCGACGGATAAGTTCTGCGTTCGTAACATGCTTACCAACCTCTATAACGATACAAAAGAAAAATGAAATATGGTGCGCCAATAACAGATGTCAGCACTCCCGCTGGTAGCTCAATTGGTGGCTGTAAGCCTCTCGCTAAACCATCGGCGCAAATCACCAACAAAGCGCCAAGGGTTGCAGCGGCTGGAATCAACAACTTGTGGTTGTGGCCAAACAGCAAACGCGCAAGATGCGGCGCAAGCAGGCCAACAAAGCTGATCGTGCCTGCCACAGACACACTGATACTCGCCAATAGCACGGCAGCAATCAACGCAATAATTTGGATCTGTCTTGGTTTCGTGCCAAGTGTAGTGGCGCTTTCTTCTCCCAGTCCCATAACATCTAGCCGCCAAGCCAGCCAAAACGCCAATGGTAGTAGCAGCAATATAGCACTCCAAATAAACGGCACTTGTTGCCAGTTTCGCCCCCACAAACTGCCGGTTAGCCATACCATCGCCGTGTTGATTTCAATAGGGTGCACAATCAGAAGAAAATCGATACCGCTAGCTAAAAATGCGCTGACAGCAACACCAATCAGCGCCAAACGTGCTGGTGTTGGTTTCGACCAGTAAGCCAGCACAGCAATAAAGCCAGCAGCAAGCAAGCCTCCCGCCATGGCGACCATCGGCAACATTGCCACTGGCGCATTCGGATACAGCACCAAACAAGCGGTAGCCGCCAGTCCTGCTCCGGCGCTTATCCCCATTAAATCTGGTGAGGCAAGTGGATTACGGATGACGCCTTGAACTAAAACGCCTGACAGCCCCAACCCAGCGCCCACGCCAATGGCGAGCAACATTCTCGGTAATCGATATTGGTGAATCACAAAGTCCGAGTCAGAGAAAGAAAACAGTAATGCAAAAACCTGTTGAGCCGACATGTTCGCCTCGCCAACAAACAGCGTGAGAGAAGACGCAATCAGCAACAATCCAACTAATGCAAACAGTTTGGTTTGATTCATCATGATGATTTCCTCATTGCAATCGCGATAAAGCAAGGTGTGCCCAACAGCGCGGTAATCACGCCCACTGGCGTTTCAGCCGGAAAGGCAATCGATCGTGATAAAGCATCTGACCACGTCACCAATGCCGCGCCACACAAAGCGGAAACCGGAATGAGAATGTGATAGTTGTGACCAACAATCGGGCGTACCAAGTGCGGCACTAACAACCCGACAAAGCCAATTGGCCCAGCAATCGCCACGCTAGTACCCGCCAACAGCACAACCGCTAAACCACTGATTAATCGCGTAAGACGAATGTTACCACCTAGCCCAACAGCAACTTCGTCCCCCAACGCGAGTAAATTTAAGTTTCGCGCTAAGCCCATGGCGAGCACCAAACCTAAGGTCACAAAAGGCCACAGTTGCTGCCACTGCTCAGAATCTACGGCAGAGAGTGAACCCGTTAACCAATGCAACACGCTGTAAGCCATGTCATCCGCCAAAATTACCGACGCACGAGTTAACCCTATCAGCAGTGCACTGATGGCAATGCCCGCTAGCACTAAACGCAATGGGTGAGAACGCGCGGAGAAAAAACCACCCAACAACATGACCGCACCACCACTTAGTAGCGCGCCGAGTACTGCGTTGATGATTGGGTTCAATTGACTAAAGAATGGTACGCCGATGGACGCCAAGGCCATAAAACAAGCCGCACCAGCATTAATGCCGAGAATGGATGGCGACGCCAAAGGGTTACGAGTCAATCCTTGCATCAGCACTCCAGATACCGCAAGCGAAGCGCCAATTAGTAACCCAGCATAGGTACGAGGCGCACGCAGCGTCTCGAGGATTTGATGCAGCATATTGCCCTCATCAAACGCAAACCAATAGCTTGTCAGATCATTAACGCTCAAAGAAAAGTTGGACCAGCCAATCATTGAGGCTGCATAGCCTGAGAGCGTACACAACGCCATAGCACAGACAAACAAGCTCGCTTTCCAATGCGATTTGCTAACCGAAGACGCGCTTTCCGAGCTTATCGCCGCACTCATGAGCGCTCCAATAACGCTTCAAGATTGCGGGCAATTTCTTCCGCAGCCAACATGCCGCGATTTAACGACCACAGTTCAGGAGAAACCTCAACAAGTTGCTGTTTTTTTGCAGCAGTTAGCAACTTAAACAATGGATTTTTGCGCCACTCATCCACAATATTTGGTTGAGAGTAAAGTCCAACTAACAACCAATCAGGGTTGGTTTTTAGTAAAAGTTCGAAACTGGTTGGGATATACGCTTTTTGCTCAGATGGAGCCAGCGGGCTTTGGATGCCTAGCGTACTCAAAACGCCACCAGCGTAAGAAACCGGGCTATGCAGCCACATCCCTTTGTCAGAAACCACACCAAACTGAATGGTTTCTTGTGTTGCAAAATGCTGTTTGAACTCCGCCATGGTCTGTTTGTGCTGCTCAATTCGTTGTGTCATTTTCGCTTGTTTGCCAATTGCCACGCCGATTTTGTGTGCGGATTCGAGATTTTCTTGATATGTCTCACCACGGCTTTTTAACAGCAAAGTTGGCGCAATTCGCTGCAAATCTTGATAAATCGCGCGATGACGTTCTGCATCAGCAATGATCAAATCCGGCTTGAGCACCGCAATCGCCTCTAAACTCGGTTGCGAGCGCATGCCGACCGATTGCCAAGGCTCAACCTTGGCACGAACAGCAGGAATGACTCGTGTGGCATCGTTGTCATCGGCGACGCCTACCGGTGAGACATCGACTGCCGCTAATGCATCGACAAACGAAAATTCTAAAACCACAATACGTTGAGGTATCGCTTCTAGCTCAAAAGTGCCTTGCTCATCTTGCACGCTGCGCGCCTGAGAAAATGCGCTAAATGACATCAAAGCTGAGCTCAGTAGCATCAGCAAAACGGTTGAAAAGTGTTTGATCGTAAATTGTTTTTTATTTTTCATCTTGCTTTTTTCCAGTGCTAAGAGTTTTCCAGTATCTAAGATCGGCAAAGTCGCCAAGGTAAATTGGCGACTTTTCTTTTCAAACTCGGTGAACGAAACGCTTAAAACTGATAGTTCAGATCCAGTGTGTAAGAGCGTCCCGGAGCTGGGTACCGACCAACTGGGCTTGTATCAATCCCGCGGAAGTAATACTCCTCGTCAAACAAGTTGTTCACCGCAACATTCATGCGTAACTTGCCTTTGTCGTCTTTGTATAAATCCGTCCCCAAGTTGAAGTTCCACACCATGTAAGATGGTACTTTACCCGTTGCGCCAGTTGCATCTTCGGCACTGGTGTTGGCGTTATCGGTATACGAATCACTAAAGTAGAAGCCCGATAGCGTGGTGTCCATGCCGTAAAATGCGTAGGTTGCATCCCAACCAAGCTGATGCTTAGAGGTGTAAGGCAGTTGATTACCTTTATTCGCGCCTTCTTCTTCAAGCGTAGCGTCTAGATAGTTGTAGCTTGCGCCTAAACTCAGTGCAGGTAGTGCTTCAGGCACGTAACGAGCAGAAAGCTCTATGCCTTGGTGAAGTGTTTTTCCGATGTTATCGAAGGTCTGCGTTGAGCTTTGCCATTGCAATTGATCTTCAAAGTCGATGCGATAAAGTGCAGCGTTAAAGCTGGTCGCATCTTGGGTGTAACGCGCGCCGACTTCGTAGTTCCAAGCCAGTTCGCTACCTTCTTCACCCAAACCTCGGATGTAGGCAATTTGTGGCGCACGAAGTGATTTTTGCGCGTTCGCATACGTCACCCACTGGTCAGTTAAGTTGTATGCCACCGTCAAACCTGGCAACCATTCCGTCACGGTGTTGTCTGCCGTTTGTTTTTTACCACGATCGGTAAACGTCATTCGAACCGACTCAACACGCAACCCAGGCGTTACCTTCAATGTATCATTGAACAAACCAATTTCGTTGCTAACGTATCCAGCAAACGCGTCCGTATCTAGATGCCAATCACGCGGAACGCTGGTTGCACCACCGGCGATTGGAGTCTGAGTGAGTTTGTAGTCAATGTCTTCATTAACATAACGGGTACCCACGATCCAGTTTTGAGTAACGGATTTACCTTCGCCAAAGTACATCGCCATTTTTGGCTCTATACCATACACGGTAAATTCACGTGGAGAGGTACGAACGTCCGTCGCTGGCAGAGCCGGATCCGCCCAATGGCCACCCGCGCTGTTAAAGCCCCACTTGAAAAGACGCTCTGACTTATGGCCAAACGTTAGCACTTCTAGCTCGGCACTGTCGGCAAATGGCAAATCGTGGATGTACTTAACACTCCAGCGCGTCGACTTACCTTCATAATCATCGTAAGGACGTTTCGATTGGTGACGATCTTGCTCGTAATCTTGTGGCGAAAGTGCGCCCGGCATTTGCGTTTCAGCATCGTAACGTTGCAGGAATGCTTGAATCTCTTGAGTGTCACTCAGTAGCCACTGTGCTTTGGCTTGGAAGTTCTTCACGTCCGTATCGGAATGTTCACGGAAGCTTTCACCTTTTAGGAAGTTACCTTCCAACTGTAGTGCAAATGTGTCGCTTAACCAGCCGCCCGTGCGTAGGTAAAAATCATTCAGCGGCGCATCACCGCCATCAAACACGGTAAGGCGGTTACTGATTTCAGTTTGCCACGTGTGTGGAATCGGTTTGGTCACTAAGTTGATCACACCACCGACGTTGTTTGGGCCGTACTGTACTGCGGCACCACCGCGTACAATGTCAATACGATCAAGCATCGACAGTGTTGCTGGGAAGATAGACTGACCAGTGTGACCATATGGCGCAAGTGTTAGCGGTACACCATCCATCAAGAACTGAGCATGACCACTACGGCTTGCTTTCAAACCACGTACGGAAATGTTAGGCAATACGCCCGTTCCGCTTTCATCCTGAACTTTAATACCCGGCACGCGCTGCAGCGCGTTATCAATCGAACCTGCGGCGGTTTTCTCAATTTGATCACGGGTAATGACGGTACGAGCACCAGGGTACTCTTTGACGTCTTCAATTTCAGAGTTACCAATCACACTACCAGTGACAACGACAGTTTCCATCGCGGTAGTTTGTTCTTTTTTAGCAGGAGCGGCAACCGCGCTCATGGATGTGGCAGAAGCTATTGCAATCGCAAGCACACTGTAAGTGGTAGACAAACCAGCACGTACACGCACTTTACCATCCAAATTCTGGTAAGACATTAAGATCTCCTTTGCGAGAAATTGAGCCTCGGGCAGAATACATCCCGTAGGCTCTCGGGGCTAAACATCCTCAATATGAGGAAAAAATCGGCTAACAGGCGCTAACTACGCACAAAAAACCTAGAACTGATATCCGTAGCTGAGCATGAACTCGGCTGGTGCGCCGTAGCCAATCTGGTTTAAGCCAGACGTGCCGTTTGTTGCGCCAAGAATGTATTTCTCATCCAAAATGTTGTAAGCGTTCGCTTGGATTTTGTGACGACCAGTGGTGTACGCCGCCATCAAATCCACCGTTGTGTAATCGCCAAGTGCGACGGCTTCGTCGTTACCTGCGTAACGGTCGCCCACGTACTTCACCCCACCGCCTAAACGCCAGTTGTCATCCAATTGGTAAGTGCTCCAAAGAGAGAACAAGTGGTCTGATACATCGTTAGGCTTTTTGCCTGTGGCTTTGTCTTCCGCATCTAAGTAGCTGTAACCAACAGAGATGTCCCACTGTTTGGTGATTTGGCCGCGAGCCTCTAATTCAATGCCTTGGTGACGCACTTCAATTTTATCGATCACATCGCCGTCCACGTTAGTTTGTGGTTGCTCTTGATCAATCTGGAACAGTGCCGCATTCAACATTAATGCGTTATCCAAAAGGTACGCTTTCGCACCCACCTCTTTTAAGTCGGTGTGGAAGAATTCCGCCAATTTTGGATTGATGTAGATACCAGCGTACGGTAACTGCCAAGAGCGCGCTAAACTGGCGTATACGGATGTGTCGGAATTGATGCGGTATACCAAACCAGCACGGTAGCTGACTTTGTCATCATCCAATTTTTCCTTATCTGAGCCCGCTTTTTGTTGTTCTAGCTCCATCGAGTCGTAACGCACGTTACCGATCAAAGAAAGGTCACCCCACGTATAGACGTCTTGCACATACAAACCTGTCGTGGTGGTGGTATTGTCACGAAATGGCTTAAAGCCCGGATCAGGCGTTGGACCAACGACTGGGTCGTAGATATTTTGCGGAGGAAGCGTTTTGTCACTTGCCAACGTTAGGTCGATATCGATCTGGTTGAAATCTGCACCCACCATCAATTGATTGTCCCTGTTTTCCCAAACCAACTCAGATTGTAAAGTGGTCGTAGTACGTGGATCGTAACCAAAGTTGTTAACGGTTTGAGACACTTCATTACCCGTCACTTTGCCCTGACGCGTGCCTTTTTGCTCAAGTTCGATATGGTTGAATGCCGCTCGGTTGTTCCATACCCATTGATCATTCAGACGCCATTCGTAATCCACCGCAATACGGAGACTGTCTGACTCCTGATAGTCGTTTGTGCCGCCAAAGTAAGTGCTTACTGGCAAATCAACTGGCTTGCCATTTTTTGATGGCACACCACGATACGGCACTAGTTCTTGATGGGCGTATTCCACGTCAATATCAATGGTGTGACCTTCCGCTGGTAACACACGAATGGTCGGTGCAATGAAGAAATCGTTTGAATCAACATGATCAACGTACGAGTCGGCTTGACGGTATTCCAAGTTAATACGCCCGTTGACCTTATCTGTAAACGCCATTGAGCTGTCGACCTGACCAACATATTGGTTGTTGCTGCCTACACTACCGTTTACGTGAGTAAAATTCTCACCGTTAGCGCGTTTCGTCACCAAGTTGATGATGCCCCCAGCCGAGCCACGGCCATACAATGCGCCCGCAGGGCCTTTCACAATTTCAACGCGTTCAACGTTCGCTAAGCTGCGGTAAGACTGCAACGTACCGTCATCTCGCAAGCCATCACGATACATATCGTTGAGTGAATCAAAACCGCGAATCATGAACTGGTCACGGCTGCCTTCGCCCAAGGTGTTATTGACCCCGGCTACCCCATCTAGCGCATCCACTAAACGCACCGCGCCTCGGTCTTGCATTTCTGTTTTCGTTACTACAGATACCGCTTGTGGCACATCAAGCCATTCCACATCGGTTTTGGTGCCTGATTGAGGCATGTGTTCAGCATAACCTTCGTACTGATGACCGAAGACTTGAATCGTTTCAGTTGCTGATGGGGTTGAGTTCGTCTCTTCTGAAGCCACTGCGCTTGGTGCTACTAATGAAGAACCAATCGCGACCGCCAAGGGGGTCAGGGTCAATAATTTATTCATTCCATAATTCCGTTTAGTTGTTATAAAGCCAACGGATGGAAATAAGAACAAATATTATTTCTATTTGCAATATTAATTTTATGCTCTATATTTATTTACCCTAAAAACACAACTAACAACAAAAAAAACCAAATATCATAACAATAAACACTAAAACTTCTGCCCTCCGTCTCGAGAGAGGCACATTGGAAGACGACCGTGAGCGACTTTATCAACGTTAGAAGAAAATGTTAGAAAATTAGGAAAGCTCATGAAATCTACGATGATTATCGTAAGTCATGTCGTTAACGATGCAGTCACTCACGGCTTTGTGCCTGCAGCTAAAGCGATGGACCTTCACGTCGTTCTTATCACCGACCACAAGCTAAGCCATTTAGAGCTGGCGAGTCGTGATAGTCACTTTAATCCGGATACCATTCTAGAATGTGATGTCTTCAACCCATTAGAACTCATCGAAACCATCACGGAGCATGAATTAAAGCCAGACGCTATTTTCAGCAATAGTGATCACTTACAAACTTCCACCGCCATCTGCGCGCAATTTTTTGGCCTTCCATCCAAAGATTGGTCTGTCACGTTAAAGGCCAAAAACAAACACTTAACTCGACAAGTGTTAAATGAAAAATCCTTACCCAACACACAAAGCTGTTTGCTGCATCGCCATTCGAATGTGGCATTAGGCATGGCCTTCCCTGTCGTAGCAAAACCCAAAGAAGGCGTGGCAAGTATAGATGTACAGCGCTGTGACTCCCAAAGCGAGCTCGATGCATACTGCGATACGTTTTGGCAAAAGCACCCAAACGCCACCATTCTGGTGGAGCAGTTTCTTCAAGGACCGTTGGTTACGCTCGAAACTTTAGGAGATGGTAACCAACTTATCGCCGTGGGCGGTTTTGATGTGTCGCTCTCTGAGCCGCCTTACTTCATCGAAACCGCCGCAGACTGGAACGGACCAAACGGCATTGCTCACCGAGAAGCTTGCTTGGCTCAACTGAAAGCGTTCGGCGTTGGTTTTGGAGTTTGCCACAGCGAATTTATCATTACGGAAAATGGCCCGGTTCTGGTGGAAATTAACTACCGCAGTATTGGAGATGGCCGCGAATTCTTGCTCAACAATCTCGCTCACTTCGGCTGGTTTAGCACGATTTTGGGTCTGCATCTGGGTCGAAGATTGGACGGCGATTACCAAATTCATGGGTCAGCGCACGTGCACTACGTAGTTGCGGGACACAGTGGTGTGATTGACGGAGGTTCGACGTCGTTCATCCAACACGATGACGATATCATCACCCAGCAACAGGTACTAAAAACCGCTGGAGAACACTTCCAACAGAGTTATTCCAATAAGGATTATCTCGCCCGAATTTCGATTGTCTCACCATCAGGGCGAAACCTCGACCAAGCGCTGCAGAACGCGCTTAGCAATTTCGATCTCGCTCCGACTCGTGAGGTGGCAGCATGAATGACAACGCTTTGTATCTAACGCAACGATTGATCGACACTTGCTTGCGCGAAGACATGTTTGGCATTTTGTCGAAGGCCAAGTTCAGTAGAGACGCGCCAAAAGGGGTAATTGTTCCTCAAGACGAGCAAGTCTGGCTGATATTTGCCAACTCTGATTTCACGTTGTATTTACCTGTTGCGCCAACGTATTACATGCAGCACTGGCGCTACGGTCACGCCAATGACGAAACACCACCAGGTTGGTGGGTGGAGAAAAATGGCCAAGTCGAGCATCAACAGCATTACAAAGAGTGGATTGCGCTACTAACGACACTGGCGCACGAGAGCTCTCACGAGTTGCTGGCGGGATACCTTCAAGAACTGGAATGTGCAGAGAAACACAAAGCGCTGTGTGACCAAGCGTTTCATCATCACGCAGACCACATTTCTCAACCAATATCCGAGCTTGGTTCTTGGCATCAAAAACTGCTGCTAGCCGATCAGATCGCTTCTTACCTTGACCACCCGTACTATCCAACTGCGCGGGCGAAGTTTGGCCTGAGCGATGAAGACCTTGCTAAGTACGCGCCCGAGTTCGCACAAAGCTTTGCTCTGCATTGGATTGCGATCGAAAAATCACTGGTGACATTAACCAGCGAACAACCTGATTGCTGGCCAACAATGGAGCAAGTGGGGCTTCCTGCTGATTTTGCACTGAGCCACGTACTGTTCCCTGCACATCCGCTCACCCTGCGATCTTTAGAAGCCTTACCCGAAGGTGTGATAGAAGCGCCTTTAACGTATCTAGACGTGACGCCGACGCTTTCCGTTCGTACTGTGGTCGTCAACGAGGCACCGCACATTCACATCAAGGTTCCGCTGATCATGCGATCGCTAGGCACGAGAAATATTCGCTTAATCAAGCCTTCAACACTGTATGACGGCCACTGGTTTGAACGCCTACTCAGCCACCTTGAACAAACGGACGCCGATTTAAACAGTCGCTTGTTCCATTGCAACGAAAAACACGGTGGACACATCGGCGAGGATAAAACCTTCGCGTACATCGTACGTGAGTACCCACTTACTCATTGCGAAGACAAAGCGTTAGTTCCGGTTGCAGCACTAGCAAGCCCAATGCCTGACGACCGCTTGTTCTTAGAACATTTGGCAGAACATTACTATCAACAAGATACGCTGGCGTGGTTCCAAGATTACGTCGATCTATTATGCCAAGTGCACCTCACCTTGTGGCTTCGTTATGGCATCGCATTGGAGTCCAACCAGCAAAACGCCATCATTGCATTTGATCAACAGGGCAAAATGACGCTCGCGATGAAAGACAACGACGCGGCGCGAATTTGGCCAGAGCGCTTCCACTTTGCAACAGAGCATGCAGCCCAAAAACACGGCGCAGGAACAATTCCAGTGGATTGCGATGAACTGCTCGACCAACGCATCAAAGTCGACAATGAATTGGCGCTCGGTCAGATGTTTACCACCATCACACTGCAACTGGATATCGCAGCGATTGTAGAATCTATGGCAGCGAAGGGCATTGCCTCTTCAGCATCGCTTTACGCCATCGTGGCCAAAAGCATTGCAGAGCAACTCAACCGATTAGAAGGCGAAGGGTTAGAGACAAAACTGGCACGCGAGTTACTGCAAGAGGCGCCTGATTTGTACGCCAAGTACTTGTTGAGCTCTGGCAGTTTGCTCTCGAAAGAAGCCTCCGGCGCGAGTGACATCAATAAGTTCTATGGTTTGTCGGCTCCGAACTTCTTGCTGCTTTCTAACGAAGAAGCGCAACGCGCCTACTTAGAAGCCATCAAAAAAAGCGTACGTTAAACGATTATGACCAAACTCATCTACAGTGTGTTGTTGTGCCACTTTATCGCTGCGTTTGCCGCGTTAGGTATGCCGCTATTTCTACCCGTCGTGTTGCCAACGTTAGGCGCAAGCATTGATGCGGACTGGGCAGGGGTATTGTTTATCCTACCTACGTTTTGTACTGCGTTGGCGGCGCGATTTTGGGGCAACTTTGCCGATCGCTACGGTCGCCGCCTCTCACTCTTGCGTGCGCAACTTGGCCTTGCAGCAGGGTTTGCGCTGTGCGGCTTGGCAGACAACCTCGCCATGTTTGTGTTTGGTCTTATTGTTCAAGGAACCTTTGGCGGCACCATGGCCGCCTCGAACAGCTACTTATCTAGTCAAATTAAAGAAGCCAAAACACTCGGCAAGTCACTCAATAAAACCCAACTATCTGCTCGCTTGGCGCTGATCGTTGCGCCCATTGGGCTCGGCTGGAGCTTGTCAGAGACCAACCCGCTCAACGCGTACCTGTGGTTATGCGTTTTGCCTTTAATTGCTATGGGCATCACGCTAACACTGCCAGCGGATAAACCCGCCGACCAAAACCTCGAAAAGCCAAACTCAGAACCTCAGCAAGAAAAACCGGTTGCACAGAAAAACGCAATGCATGCCATTCGTTGGATCTTCTTTGCTCAATTCGGGTTTGCGTTTTCTATGGTGGTGACCTTTCCTTACTTCTCGCCGTTTGTGCAGCAATATGGCATCACTAACCACGCATGGATCGGTTTTTTGTACGCACTGCCGCATGGCGTCTATCTGTTGCTGGCAGGAAAAATTCACGTGTTGTCAGATGGGTTGAATCGCCATCAACCGCTGCGCACGTTGTGGCTTGGGTTTGCATTGCTTGCCGTGAGCTCTGCCTTGCATTTGATTGCGTCCGAAACCGCACTCATTGCTGCGAGAATTATCTTCGGCATCGCGATGGTGTGTTGTTATCACGGATTGCATCAGCATCTTGCGAGCAATCTGGATCGCAAACTCAGTGGCAAAGTATTTTCTCGCTTTGATGCCATGTCCAAATGGGGTGGCGTGGCAGCGGGATTTTGCGCTTCTTTCATTTCTAGCTTGGGGCTACTTGAGGTTCCTTTCCTACTTTCTGCGATAGTCAGCGTAATCACCTTGATCGCGCTGGTTCTCCACTCAAAATTTGGAAATCAACATGTTACAAACTCAATCCTCTCAGACTAGCGAGTTGCGCGCACATGAGGTGCAGCTCAACCGTGAGAAAGCCCAACTCAACACGATAATGGGTGTTCTTAATTGTTACTTACGTGAATTTGCGCTACCGAATCAACAAGTGGAATGGCACTACCAATCGACATCGCTACCCCAAACGTTAAAACGCAACTATTCCGCCAAGCAGCGGGTAGCCGTTCATCTTTCTCAACAAAATGGCGTGCTGGTTTTGCCGATTCACTACGCGAGCAAACTGGGCAAAATCAAATTGGCAGAACTGCCGTGGGCGAAAATGCCGGGATCTGGTTGGGCGAAATTGGATGCCACGCAAACTCTTACGCTTTTGCTTAACTATCTCAAGCAGGTGTTGGCGATCCCGTTCAACCATGAGCTGATCGAACAACTGGAAAATAGCGTGCTGGTTACCGAGCAGTTTCTCAACGTCGCGCCCAAATCGCATCACAACGAGTTTATCGCTTCGGAACAGTCTCTGATTTGGGGGCATACTTTCCATCCGACCCCGAAAAGTCGTTCGGGCGTCACCATGGATGATCTCTTGGCGTTTTCTCCAGAAGTCGGCGCGCAAGTCCCGTTGTACTGGTTTGAAGTGGATACATCGTTACTTGATGTGCTGAGTTCCGACGGAGAAGC
Organism: Vibrio sp. 1249-1; assembly: GCF_033340495.1. Taxonomy (NCBI): domain Bacteria; kingdom Pseudomonadati; phylum Pseudomonadota; class Gammaproteobacteria; order Vibrionales; family Vibrionaceae; genus Vibrio; species Vibrio sp. 1249-1. The sequence continues at coordinate 186,261 of NZ_JAWOWJ010000003.1, read as the reverse complement.
TAACCCTGCGCAACGCATGCTACAACAGCTCGCGCCACAACACACCACCAGCAATGGGAAGACCCTCTACCCTTGCCATCCTTGGGAAAGCTACACCATTTTGAGCAACCCAAGCGTGAAGCGTGCCATTGAACAAGGCAAGATCACGCCACTGGGTTTAGGTGGTGAAAAGATGCAGCCGACCTCTTCAGTTCGTACCCTCTACCACCCAGATATGGATTGGTTTGCGAAATTCTCCATCAACGTACGATTAACCAATTGCGTGCGAAAAAACGCGTGGTACGAACTCGACAGCGCCGTGCAGCTCACGTCGATTCTCAAACCAATTCGAGAAAACGAACAGCTGCACAACCCCGTATTTAAAGTGATGACAGAGCCTTACGCCACCACATTGAATCTAGAAAGTGTCGCTGAGCGTAATTGGGACGCCAACACCAAAGCGCGCGAATCGTTTGGGATTTTGTATCGCGAAAATTTCTCGCTGAGCGAAGTCGATATCTTAAAACCAACCCTCGCTGGCGCTCTGTTTGCTTACGACAAAAACGGCAACAGTTGCATTGCTCAACGCCTTAAAAACAAAGCGCGTACTACGCAAAATCGCTATTCCGACATCGCGACACTGTGGTTTGAGCGCTATTTGCATTGCCTAATTCCGGGCGTGTTTAATTACTACTTCAAACACGGGGTGGCGTTTGAGCCGCATTTGCAAAACACCTTGATTGGCTTTGAGCAAGAGATGCCGTGTTGTGTTTGGATTCGTGATTTGGAAGGCACTAAATTACTGCCAGAGTTCTGGCCAGCAGAAACATTAACTGATTTGTCTGAACGCGCGCGACAATCGGTTTACTACAGTCGCGAACAAGGCTGGAATCGCATCGGATACTGCACCTTTATCAACAACATCAGCGAAGCGATTTTCTTCATCGCAGAAGGTGATGAGCCACTAGAGCAAACGCTATGGAATGCGGTGCAAAGTGCCATTGTGCGTTGGCAATCAGTGAATGGAAAACAGCCGGAACTAGAAGCGTTGCTGAATGGCGGTCACTTCCCGAGCAAAAATAATTTCACCACGCGTTTGATGCAAAAAGCCGATAAGGAGTCGGGCTATACCCAAGTCGCCACGCCTTGGCAGCAACACGAAAAAGGAGCGCAACATGTCTAATTCCCTCTCTCTACCGACACTCGTTTGCCAACAAGTTCACACACTCGCACAGCAGCAAAGTCAACCCTTGTGCGCATACGTGTATGACCTAAGCGCCTTAGAAGAACACATCAAACAACTGCGTCACGTTTTGCCGAGAAATGTCGAGCTATTTTACGCAGCCAAAGCCAATCCATCGGGCCCGATTCTTAAAACGCTCGCGCCGTATGTCGATGGTTTTGAAGCGGCATCTGGCGGGGAGTTGACGCACCTCCACCAGCAACAACTCGATAAGCCATTGATCTTCGGTGGCCCCGGAAAAATGCTAAGTGAATTGCAACAAGCGATTGAGCTTGATGTTGATGCAATTCATGTCGAAAGCCTCACCGAGCTACAACGCATTGGAGCACTAACCGAGCGCCTCAACCGCCCTGCTTCGATCTTTTTGCGTATGAACATCGATATTGGCGACATCACGCTCAGCAAGTTGGCAATGGGCGGCAAGCCGACTCCGTTTGGCTTGGACGAGTCCGAACTGAGCAATGCTTTGATGTTGCTGCGCGATTTCCCGCAAGTGTCACTCAAAGGCTTCCATTTTCACTTGATGTCGCATCAGCTTGATGTTGAACGCCACTTAGCGTTAATGCAGCGCTATTTCCAAGTCGTGAAGGCGTGGCAGCAGGAGTTCGAACTCGGTGAGCTGATGATCAACTTGGGCGGCGGCATGGGCATCAACTACCAAAACCCTGAGCAACACTTTCCGTGGATGGAGTTTTGCGACAAGTTGGAATTCCTCATCGCTAAAGAGCAAGTGCAAGACTGGACACTGCGTTTTGAATGCGGACGTTTCATCACGGCGGCATGCGGTTATTACGTAATGGAAGTGCTGGATATTAAGCAAAATCTTGGCGAAAACTTTGTCATCGCGCGCGGAGGAACCCACCATTTCCGCACGCCAGCAGCGCAGAGCCATGATCATCCATTCGTCATCCTGAAAAGCGAGCAACACCACGAGATTTCTCACCCAATTCAGCATGCACAAGCAACTTTTGTCGGCCAGCTTTGTACGCCCAAAGATGTGCTGGCACGCAATCAACACGTCGCCCACGTCGATATTGGTGATTATGTTGTGTTTACCTTAGCGGGCGCCTATGCGTGGAACATCTCCCATCAAAACTTCTTGATGCATGAACCGCCGATCTTCCACTATTTCTAAACGGCATACTTCGCTTTACTCAAGCCCCAATCATTGGGGCTTTTTTATTCCACTCGGCACAAATTCATTGCCATTAACCGCTTTGCGAAATAGCAATAATGCGTTTTATCAGCTCGTCAGGTTCCATTTTGGGATTGCGGTAAAAACGGAAGATTTCCGAGTTTATCGCCTGCTGAGCAACCGGATTGACCGCCATCGAATCAATCATACTCGGCACAGCGAGGTTGTGCTTAACGCCGTAGTGAAAGTCTTGATATGACTGGACCTGACACGGATTAAAATCGCTGATGTCGATATCGGTGCGTACCGGAATCGAGCCTTTTATCTTATTGAACTTAGCTTGAAACTCGACGTCTGCTAGCGCGCTTGCGGTTTGCTGAGCCGCCTCGGCAGAAAACGACTTGCTCGACATAAACACCAAACTGTCCATGTTGTAGAGGAATACACCATCGCTGTCAGGCGTTGGGTAACAGCCGACCTCTTGCGGAACCGAGACTTGATTGGCGAGCAGCTCACCCAAAATCCAATCACCGCCGATTTGAAACAGCGCTTGACCGTCGGCTAACGCTTGGGTAGCGGTATCCCACTTACTGTCGGGTAATTGGTTGTCGATCAACAAACTGAGGCGACGAAATTGCGTCAACGCTTGGCGCAGGGTGTCGCTGTCGATGCTGTCGCGTTCTAGTTTGACCATCGCATTGGTGTAGAACTCAACGCCGCCAGTGGAGATCACTAAGTTCTCGAAAAGTTGGGCGACTTGCCACGGCTGCTCACCGACCGCGATCGGTACAATGCCATTTTGCTTCGCAAGCTCCATGGCGGCGAACATCTCTTGCCAGTTTTTCGGCGCGGATAGATTCAGTTGTTTAAGCAGCTTGTGGTTGACCCACAGCCAGTTCAAACGGTGCAGCGTAAGTGGCAGGGCGATGTAGCCGTTTTGTGTTTTGTTGATTTCAATAGATAGCGGGTAGAGCACCTCGTCCCAGCGCTGCTCATCGGCAACTGCGTTGACGTTGTGCAAAATACCGATGGCATCCCATGCTTTAATACTTGGCCCTTCGATTTGCGCGAAGCTTGGTGGATTGCCCGCCAGCGCGCGAGCTTGCAGTACCGTCATCGCACTGTCTCCACCACCGCCTAACACCGGGCTTTGCAGCAGCTCTATATCGTGCTGTTTTAGCTGAGCTTTAAGTGTTTGCAGCGCTTGCTGCTCGCCGTCAGAAGTCCACCAATGTAAAAACTCTACCCCTTGTGGCGACTCAGCGTGAGCGACGCAAGGGGCGAGCAACAGTGGGAACAAGAATGCCAGTTTGTTCATAGTCAGTCTCTCGGGAAAGTCAGCGTGGCGCAGAGGCCGCCAAACTGAGAATGGCTCAGCAACAAGTTGCCGCCATGAGCCTTTGCAATACTCTGTGAAATGGTTAATCCTAGCCCACTGCCTTCTTTATCGTTGCTAGCGCGGAAGTATGGCTGGCAGAGCTTTTCAAGTAATGAATCGTCAACACCGCCACCGTGATCTTCAATTTCAATCTGGATCGACTCTGGGCTTTCAATCAGCGTAATGTCCGCTTGATGGCCGTATTTGAGCGCGTTATCGACCAGATTCTGAATGCAGCGCTTAATCGCTAACGGTTTACCAGCAAAGTGGGTGCGGATTTCGCCGTGGATGCGAATCGTGTCCGGCGCATCGGCGACATTGGCGGAAATGTGCTGAATCAGTTGGGTGAAATTGATCGGCTCGATTTCCTCGTGGATATCGGTCTCTTTAATGCATTGCAATGCGCCTTTGACCATCAAGTCTAGGTCGTTACTCAGGCGGATAAAGCGTTCTCGGTCGGCGTCGTCATCCAGCATTTCCGCTCGTAGTTTTAGGCAGGCAATTGGTGTTTTCAGATCGTGGGAGATGGCGCTGAACAGCATCTCGCGGTCTTTAATGTGGCTGTCGATGCGTCGGTTCATTTTGTTAAACGCACGGACCGCCGCTTTCAGTTCGTTGCTGCCGCGCTCAGAGACTTCGGGCACGTCTAATCGGCTCGACATCAGGGTTGCGGCTTTTGCCAGCTCTCGAATGGGTTGAATTTCTTTGCGAACGATAAACCAGGTACACAGCAACAGCATTAGCGCGGACACCAATAGCGTCAGCCATTGGCGCAGCTCAAAATAGTTAGTCTCTAGGTTGATGTAAGGCGCGGGTAGCACCGCCGCGAGATAAAACCATTCGTTCTGTGCGACTTCGACCTGCATCACCAGAATCGGTGGATTGAGGTCACCAAACGAAAGCGAATAATGCGCCCACAATAGTGGCAGTTCATCGATAGGTAGCTCGTTGTTGAACACTTTGAGTTTGTCGCGCTGGGTGAACTCCACCTCGATATTAGGAATGCCGCTCAGCTCGCTTTCTAATACCTCGCGAACTTGGTTGATGACCAACGTTTTGCGTTCGCTCTCTGGCAGTGGGTCGACCTCAATCTGGTGATTATTGAGTGAGACGAAAAAGCGCGTGCCGCCCATATTGCGTAGTTGATTGAGCACCAAGTGGCGGTATTCCGAAGGGAGGGTTTGAAAGAAAGCGATGGTGGAAGAAGCGCTCAGTGCTAAGCTTTTGACCGTGGTGGTCAGGCCTTCTTTATCGCGTTCGCTGGCGTGTTGATACCAGATAATCCCGGATAATACCTGCGCCAGAATGATCACCAGTAACAAGAACACACTGGTGCGAACGACCAGTGATCCCGTCCAGCGTTTAATTCTCATAATGCACGTCCGTGGTCAGCATGTAGCCTTTGTTGCGCACCGTTAGGATCAGCGAGCGGTCTTTATCTTCAAGGTGATGACGCAAGCGGCTGATCTGCACGTCAATGCCGCGTTCAAACGGGTCGGCATCACGTCCCCAGATCTCGCGCGCAATGTCATCGCGAGACAATATTGATTGCGCGTGGTTGACGAACAAACCGAGCAGCGACAAATCCGCGCCACTCAGTTGCTTAACTTCGCGGCTAGCGACGTGGGTCAGTTGCCGGGTTACGGTATCTAACAACCAATCGTCAAAACGCACTTTACGCGTCAGTTTGCTATTGGCGGTCGATTGGCTGCGTCTCAGAATCGTTTTGATGCGCGCGAGCAGTTCTCGCGGGCTGAATGATTTGGTGATGTAGTCGTCAGCGCCCATTTCTAGTCCTGCGACTCGGTCGGCTTCTTCTGTGACGGCGGTCAGCATGATGATCGGGATATCGGAATTTTTGCGCAGTTTCTGGCACAAGGTAAAGCCGTCTTCACCGGGAATCATAATATCGAGGATGATTAAATCAGGATGGTGATCGTTGAGCAGTTGCCACATCACGCCGCCGTTTTCCGCGCAAAGCATTTCAAACCCTGCGCGGCCAAGGTAATCCGACAACGCTTCGCGAAGGTCGAGGTTGTCATCGACGACCAGTATCTGCTTGTTTTCCATCCTACTTTCCCTGTGTCCGTCCCTGTGCCTGCCCCTGAGTTTGGCGCTGGCCAATATGATGCATTCTTAAACGCCCATGCACAATCGAGCCGATTGCAATTTTCACTTCTCGGTGTAAGAGATTTGTAAGCGGCCACTTACAAACTGATTGCCTTTTGTAACCTTAGGCGCCGCCTTGCTCGCTATGATCATGCTGACCTTACGTGAAACAACATGACCTGAAGGAATCAGGTCCTACAACACTGGCATTCGTCAGGAGGAAACCATGTTTGCAAGTATATTTGGACAACTACAAAAAATAGGGCGGTCGTTGATGCTGCCTGTGGCGGTGTTACCGGTGGCTGGCTTGATGCTGGGTATTGGTAACGCGGGTTTTGCGTTTATTCCAGACGCGGTCAACAAAGTGATGCTCGCCGCCGGTGAAGGCGTGTTCGGCAACATGCAGTTGATGTTTGCGGTCGGTGTGGCGCTCGGGTTATCAAAAGGCAATGACGGTGCGGCTGCGCTCGCAGGCTTAGTTGGCCTAATTATTATGAACGCATCGCTCGGTATCGTGACTGGCCTGCGCGGCCTAGAAACTGACGCCACGATCATGGGCGTTGAGACGCTGCAAACCGGGGTGTTTGGCGGCATCTTTATCGGTGCGGTGGCGGCAATCATGTACAACCGCTTCTACAACATCAAACTGCCGGAATATTTGGGCTTCTTCGCGGGTAAGCGATTTGTGCCCATTGTCACCGGTCTATCGGCGATCGTCGTTGGTGCGATTCTCGCGTTTGCATGGCCACCTGTCGGACAACTTCTTGATGCATTCTCTCATTGGGCAGCGTACCAAAACCCTGTACTCGCGTGGGCGGTTTACGGCGCGGGCGAACGTTCACTACTCCCGGTTGGTTTGCACCACATCTGGAATGCGCCGTTCTTCTTTGAAGTCGGCAGCTATGTAGACCCAGAAACCGGCAAAGAGTTTACCGGTGAGCTCACTCGCTTCTTCGCGGGCGATAAAACCGCAGGTTATCTGTCTGGTGGCTTTATGTACTCCATGTGGGCGCTACCAGCAGCGGCATTGGCGATTTACCACTGCGCGTCTCCTGAGCGTAAGAAAATCGTCGGCGGTTTGATGATGTCTGCGGCGTTGACCTCTTGGTTAACTGGTATCACAGAGCCAATCGAATTTACCTTCCTATTCGTCGCGCCAGTGCTGTACGTGATCCATATTTTCCTAACTGGTATTGCGTTTGCGATCACCGCATTTTTGGAAATCAAACACAGTACTGACTTTGCGCACGGCGCGATCCAGTTCTTCCTTTACTACCCAATGTCGAGCAACGCGTGGATGTTCATCATCATCGGTCCAATCTGGGCGACGCTCTACTACGGCTTGTTCCGCTTCCTAATTGTGAAGTTGGATCTGAAAACGCCGGGTCGTGAAACCGACATTGCAGAAGTGAAGATTACCGGAGAGCCTGATGAAATTGCGGTGGATGTAGTAGCTGCATTGGGCGGCAAAGCCAATATTAAGTCAGTCGATGCGTGTATCACTCGTCTGCGTGTCTCGGTGAAAGACATCGCTAACGTTGATGTTGCTAAGCTAAAAGCACTTGGCGCGCGAGATGTGTTAGTGATTGGCGACAGTTTACAAGCGATTTTCGGCACGCAGTCTGACTCAATTAAGTCAAAAGTGCACAGCGTACTCGCCACCTCCTGATCTTACCTCCCCCAATCTAGGTAAGATTTGCCAACCTCCTTGTGAGGTTGGCTTTTTCGTTTTCGGAGTAAAAAAAGCGAAGCCAATAACCAGCCCTACTTCGCCGCCGCGTTGGTTAAATTGCCCAGCACGCCGCTGATTTTGTTCAATGCCTCGTCACAGCCTTCAATATGATGGCGCTGCTTTAAATAAATAGGATCGTTATAAGCTAACCACGTTTTGCCTTCATCATCTTCATACACCAACACTTTTTGGGGTAAATCGAGCGCCACTTCCTGCGCACAGATCATCAGTGGCGTGCCTACTTTAGGGTTTCCAAACACGATAACTTCGGTTGGTCGCAACGTCATATCGACTTTCGTGGCATTCTCTTGATGGTTAATGCGCGCAAAGACGTTCAACCCTTTTTCTTGCGCGATAGCGACAAATTTATCCGCCGTATTTTTTGCTGAATGCGTGCTCGCAACGGTTACCACACCCTCCCCAGCCAATGCACTCAATGACGTCAACGCCACGACCAACCCAATGATTACTTTTTTCATTTGTCGTCCCTTCCTCTCTCTGAGTCGAAAACTAGATATAGAAAAACCAAGTGTAGGAAAACTATAGAAGTCAAATTCCGCTATCGCGAATTGCACTCTACCCACTCAAGAGTCGACCGTGTAACACGGATTAATTGATTCAGATTAATAAAGCGTTAACTAGCTGAGCATCAAAAGCGTGAAATACGTAACATTTGCAGCCTATTTTAGTAAGAAAGAGAAAAGTAGTGACACGCGATCAATTTGAGTTATTAGCACCCGGTGGTGATTTAGATTCCATCAAAGCCGCCATTGCCGCTGGCGCCGATGCAATTTACTGTGGGCTCGACCGCTTCAATGCTCGTAACCGAGCGACCAACCTCACTTTAGATAACTTAAATGGCGTGTTAACGTTGGCCCATCAGCACAGCTGTAAGATTTTCCTAACGTTGAATGTGCTGATTTTAGAAAGTGAAATTCCAGCGATTGTTCGCTTGCTCAGCCAACTGAACACCACCAAAATCGATGGCGTGATCGTACAAGATCTCGGTCTGGCCTACATTCTCAAACATCACTTTCCCGATTTGGATGTGCACGCTTCAACGCAACTGAACACGCATAACGAAGGCCAAATCCTCTTTCTCAACCAGCTCACCGCAAGCCGAGTAAACTTATCTCGCGAACTTAACATCAGTGAGATAAAACATCTGGCGCAATTTGGTCGCGAGTACAACGTAATGATGGAAGTGTTTGTCCACGGCTCATACTGCATCGGATTCTCCGGAATTTGCTACATCAGTTCCGCTCGCAATGGCGCATCAGGTAACCGTGGACGCTGTAGCCAACCTTGTCGCGAACAGTACGAAACGACCAAAACAGGCAACAACTACCCACTCAATATGAAAGACAACTCCGCCTTTGGGGACTTGGAAGCGCTTGCTGATGCGGGTGTGTATTCGTTGAAAGTGGAAGGCCGCATTAAGAAATCCCACTACGTGTACACCGTGGTCGATAACTGGCGTAAACAGATTGATCGCTTGTGCGAGGGTTTGGAACTCTCTGAAGACACCACAGAGTTATACACAGTGTTCAACCGTGATTTCTCCAACGCATTTTTGCAAGGTGATTTCGGCAAGGCGATGTACATCGACAACCCGCGCGACCATGCTGTAAAGCATTTTTCGAAGGTTTACCAATGCCAGTCTGCTGATGATGTACAAGCGGTGAAAAAGAAACTCTACGATGACAAAACCGCGATCATTGAGAAAGTGGCAGAGCAAACTAAGTCGTTCGATGTCACTTCAACACAAGTATCCGGCAGCAGCTTGAAAGGGTCGATTGATGTGCCAACTCTGCCAACGTTACCTCAACCAGAACCTCGCCAAGGTGCGCCAAAATTATCGGTTCTGATCTCGTCAGCACAAGAAGCCATGCTGTGCGAATACCACGACGTTGATGTTTACTATCAATTGCCAATGGGATTGTCTGGTGAACTGAGCGCGATGATTGAATTGTTCCAAGCCAACCCAATGCTCAAACCTTGGTTCCCAGCCATTTTGATTGGCGAAGACTACCACGCCGCGCGCGTATTTTTGGAAACCATCCAACCTGAGTTGTTGATCACCAACAACTCAGGTGTCGGCATGATCGCAAAAGAGCTCGGCTTAGGCTGGGTGGCAGGCCCACAACTGAACACGGTGAACTCATACGCGTTTAAATGCCTTCAAGACGAGTTCGCGGCAAGTGGCGCGTTTGTTTCTAACGAGCTGAATATGAAGCAGGTGCGTCACATAAAGCGTCCGAAAAACATGCGCAGCTTCTACAGCATTTATCACCCGAACACTCTACTCACGAGCCGCCAATGTTTGTTTCAACAAACCGAAGGATGCCGTAAGGTGAAGGTCAACAAAAGTTGTTTGAAACGCTGTGATAAACGCACGTCTATCATCAACTTAAAAGACAATCCTTACTTGGTGCAAAAACAAAAAGGCAGCCACAATTCAATCTACAGCGAGCACAACATCTTAAACCTGCAAGTGCTGCACGATCTGCCGCAATTGTTTACCGATGTGTTGATCGATCTGTGTGATATCCAGACCGAAACAAAAGTCTCAGCAAGCAAACCTGAGTTGATTGACGCGTTCTTAGCTCTACTTGAAGATCACAGTGAACAAGCCGTCCAAACGCTGAATGCCATGATTCAACCAACAGCCAACGCGCAGTATTTAAAGGGGTTATAGGCGGTACTTGAAAGTTAAACAACGCATCCACTCTCAACATATCTTGAACACATACAGTGCACTGACTACAATAGCGCACTTTTTACGGAATTTAGGTCACACAAAATGACAGACACAGCTAAACCAGCTCTACCAGATCGCCTAGCGGGTAACCCACGTAGCCCATTCTTCATCAAAGAATGCTTCGAGCACCAAATCGGTATTCGTATCAACGGCCAAGAGCGCACAGACGTAGAAGAATACTGCGTGAGCGAAGGTTGGGTGAAAATTGCTTCTCCTAAAGCAAAAGACCGTTTCGGTAACCCAATGCTAATCAAACTTAAAGGCGAAGTTGAAGCGTACTACGTGTAAGCTGACCACGCTGAATATCTTTGAAAGCTCGAGTTTGACTCGGGCTTTTTTAATGCCTGTCATATCCCTTCCTCATTTAATCTCTTCCCTCTTATTTTCAGTACAAAGTAGGGTCTGTTTATCTTTCGAGATTAAGTTTTGTTCGAGATAAAATCGTTTTAGGCGAGGCAAGGAGTGTGTAGCCTAGCATTCTAAGTAAATACTCCTTAACAAAGCATAGAACGATTTTAGCCGAACCCTTTGGGCAGCGTTTGTTGGTCATTTCTCCTGCGTTATCAGCTTTTTCATGTAGGCTAACTACACATCAAAGCTTCTGCCTTGCACAAACACCCAACAATTCGCTGCAAAAATCAGCTCGAAAGGTCAACAGACCCTAAACTCGATGTAAATCGCTGTTTTTATCTGATTGTTGTCTAAAGTTTCTAGAGACATAACTGCAATAGTGATTGCCAAAAGAAACGACACCTTTTGAATACAGGGAGAGGAAATGGAAAGCCCACTTGTCACACTCAAACACGCCAGCAAAAGCTTTGTTGATGGCAAAGAGACACATCGCGTGTTGGAAGGCGTCGACTTCACGTTGAACACAGGAGCGAGTGTTGCGCTGACGGGCGCAAGTGGCAGCGGCAAAAGTACTTTGCTCAATGTCATCGCTGGCTTTGAGCCGCTTTCCGATGGTGAGTTGTGGTTAGATGGCGATAACACGGCGGCTTGGAAAGACCCACAATGGAGCCGATTTCGACACCAAAAACTCGGTGTTATCTTCCAGCAATTCAATCTATTAACGCCGCTCAACGTGCAGCAAAACATCGCCTTCCCTCTGCATTTGAATCAAAAGAAATGGAACGACTGGTGCGATTATTTGGTCGAGACTCTAGGCATCAGCCAACTTCTCGACAGACATGTTTCTGCCCTTTCCGGCGGTCAACAGCAACGAGTCGCTATCGCACGTGCTTTAGCACACAAACCTAAACTGCTACTTGCTGATGAACCCACAGGTAACCTCGACCAAAAAGCAGGCTTGGAAGTGATGAAACTGCTCAGTGAAATCACCACCCAGGGCAATACGGCGGTGCTATTGGTAACACACAGCCATGAATGCGCTGAATTTATGAAAGCACGGCTGCGATTGGATAACAGTCAGCTACAGAACAGTCATCAAGTAAACAAACATGAGCTTCGCCATGAAGCAAGCTAAGCTATCAACCACCAGATTCACGCATACTCGACTCGCCCTGGATCTGTTTGCGGCACATTATCGACAAGCACCACTGCAAGCCGCCGCGATTCTGATCGGTATCGTGTTGGCTGTGACCTTATTTGTTGCGGTGCAAGCCATCAACCTCAATGCCAAACGAAGTTATGCGGAATCTACCGAGCAGCTTAGCGCACAAGCTCAGAACTTAATTATTCCACCAGCAGGGCAAAACTATCTGCCCGAGTCTCTTTATTTCACCCTTAGACAAAACGGGCTCAGTGCAGCACTACCTGTAATCGAAGGGCGAGTGAGAGACGAACAAGGTCGTCGTTGGTCAGTACAAGGTAGCGAGTTAATTGCTGCCATCTCTTCACGTTCGCGCTACTCAACGGATAACAAGCAAAAGTCATCAGATAACCAACAGAACGTGTCTTTGTTCGACAGTGCTTTGCCTCTACCTGAGCTTTTAGCTGGCAAGCCAATCGTGATGATGAGCCAATCTCAACATCAAAACTTAGGAGAGGTAGAAACCCTAACTCTGGACGACATTCCAACCCAAGTGGTGGTGTTGCCTGACGAATGGCAGTTAGGTAGCCGAATGTTGATGGACATTGGCTTTGCCCAGCAACTGCTCAATAAAAAAGGGCAGCTCAGTTACATTGCGGTTTTCCATTCGGGTGATAAAGGGAATAAAGACACGCAAGCAAATTGGCAAAGCATCATTGGCGAGCAAGGACAATGGATTTCCAATAATCAAAGCACAGACCTTGGCTCACTGACCGACAGCTTTCACCTCAATCTCACCGCAATGAGCTTACTCGCGTTTTTAGTCGGGCTGTTCATTGCTTACAACGGCGTTAAGTACAGCTTGCTTAAACGCAATCGGCTGTTAGTGCAGATTCAACAGGCGGGCGTTGCGCCGAGCATTGTGCTCTCTGCGCTGTTAGTTGAACTCACTGTTCTCGTTACCATCGGCGCTTCCCTCGGTTTTGTATTGGGCATGCAGCTTAGCCATTGGCTACATCCGACCGTGGCACTGACTCTAGAACAACTTTATGGCGCGACACTTCTGCCCGGAACTTGGCAGTGGCAATGGTGGGCGCAAGCGCTGCTGCTCACGTTAACCGCAACCCTGTTGGCGTGTTGGCAGCACTTTAAACAGCGAGTGCGCCAACCGCTTTCCTCTCATGGCGGGTTTTATCAAGCGCCTGAAGCCTCTAACGAAAACCAATTGTTCGTGATAGGTGCTGCGTTGACGACTCTCGCACTCGCAGGGTTATGGCTGAGTGAGCATCACCGCTTCACCATGGCGTGGCTCGGCGTGCTTGTAGTGTCGATTCCTTTGTACCTACCCAAAACACTCAGCGTCTTAGCCAATTGGTGTGAGAAGCGCACCAATTCCGGTTTGATGCAGTATCTGTTTGCTGAGCTGCGTGAGCTGATTTCTCCGCTTTCTCTCGCCATGATGGCACTGCTACTCGCCGTTACTGCCAATATGGGGATGAACAAGCTAGTTGGTAGCTTTGAATCCACCCTAAAGCAGTGGTTAGAACAAAGGTTACACGCCGATATTTACGTCAGCCCTGCGCAAGGGGAAATCGCAGATGTAGAGCGCGCATTAGGACAGTTTGACAATGTTGAGACCGTCTACAAGCAATACTACGTCGACGATAACCTGCAAGGCTTACCGATTTTGCTTGGCACCAAAGACAAAGACACCTTAGAGCAAACAATGGTGTTCAAATCGCGTTTGGAGAACTTCTGGTCACGCTTTTACCAAGGTGAGTTGGTCGCTATCAGTGAACCAACCGCGGTCAAACTGGGTTTATCTCTGGGTAGCGAGCTCACGCTTGATGCCGTTCCAAATAAGAACCTCCTTGTGGGTGCGGTATTCCATGATTACGGCTCACCTAACGGTGAAGTCTTATTAGCACCAAAGTTATGGCAAGAGAGTGGCTTTACCGACCTGCCAACAAGCCTTGGCATTAAAGTCTCAGGGGACCCACAAATCGTCTACGAGCAACTGCGCGAGCAATTGAATCTGCATCCGAGTCAACTCTACGACCAGGCGCAAATCAAATCCATCGCGTTGGATATTTTCTCGCAGACCTTCGCCATTACACGCGCACTCAACGGCGTGACGTTGATGGTCGCGGTGATTGGTTTGTTCAGTGCTTGTTTTATGTTGCTCGACGCGCGCAAAGCCGCCATTGCAAGGCTGTATGCACTTGGCGTCAGCCGTCGTAAATTAATGACCATGGTGGTCGGGCAGATCGTCGCTTTAGTCAGTTTTACTCTGGTTGTCGCCCTGCCCCTCGGAGCCATGGTGGGTTATGTGCTGACAGACATCGTCACCTTACGCGCTTTTGGTTGGAGCTTAAATTATCTGTGGAATTGGAGTGACGCCCTCAGTATTGCGGCGATCACCATCTTGGTGGCGGTGATTGCAACCTTGATTCCGCTGTGGCGATTGGTCAGCAAGCCTGTCGTATCCAGTTTGCAAAGCGAGGTGTTGTGATGGTTCGATTAGCAAGCACACTTACTCTATTCATGAGCAGTCTGTTCCTGTTCGGTTGTGAAGATCCCCAACAACAAAATATGGGCACTTTGCTGGGCAGTGGAGATATGCAAAGCGAGAGCAACCTATTCACACCCGTAGAAAAAGGGGTTGAACTCACCTTTCCTACCGATCATCAAGCACACCCGGATTTTCGTCATGAATGGTGGTACTTAACCGCTAACTTAATCGATGCAAACGGCAACCCACTTGGCGTCCAGTGGACACAATTTCGCTTTGCTGCTGCGCCGCCAAAGGACGAAGATGACGTGAAGAAAACCGAGTGGCAAGCTCAACAAATCTACATGGCGCACAGCGCAGTCACGACCGCGGACAAACACTACGCCGATGAAAAATGGTCGCGCGATCAAACATCCCTCGCTGGCGTCGACACTTCACCATTTCGAGTTTATCTCGATGATTGGCAGTGGACCTCTTCAACCAACGACCTCTTCCCTGCAACATTGAAGGCGAACTCCGAACAGTTTGGCTATGCGCTGACCCTTACCAGCAGCGCACCTTATCAAAAGCAAGGCGAGCAAGGGTACAGCACCAAAAGCGCCGATGGTCAGGTGGCTTCGTATTACTACAGCCAACCGTTTATTGATGTCTCCGGTGAAGTCACGATCGACGGCAAAACCCATCAAGTATCCGGCAAAGGCTGGATAGACCGAGAGTGGAGCTCGCAATTCTTACTCGACTCACAACAAGGCTGGGACTGGTTTGCCTTAAGATTGAGTGGCGAAACCAGCTTGGTGGTGTTCCAATTGCGTGATTCCAAAACTGGAGCAGCCAGCTACTCCAGCGCAAGGCTGATGCAGCAAGATGGTTCCGGCCTTGCTATCCCACAAAAAGACATTCAGTTAGAGGCAACCAAGCAAACCGAAATCCAAGGGCGAAAGTATCCAACCGAGTGGCAAGTGTCGATTCCTAACCAGCAAATCGAACTTATGGTTTCTGCACTCAACCCGAATGCGAAAATGCCACTTTCTGTGCCTTATTGGGAAGGTCCAGTGCGTATTGATGGCTCTCATTCCGGGACTGGTTACATGGAGCTAACGGGGTATTGAAATGTTGAGCGGGAGCCCCAATTATTCTACTAGAACAAATACTGGCAACCAAGTCATACACTGATTGAAAGGAAATATGATGAACCCAATTATCGCCTTGCTGAAAGAGAACAACATCAGCGATGAGCAAATCAACGAGATTTTTCAGACTCTGACGCAAAACCCTCTAGCGGCAATGGCAACAATCAGCCAACTAGGTTTGCCACAAGACAAGCTACAAATGCTGATGGCGCAAGTGATGCAAAACCCTGCGCTAATCAAAGAAGCCGTAGACGAGTTGGGATTGGATTTCTCAAAGGTTGAAGAAGCAAAAGAGAAGCTTCAAAGCCAAAACCAAGGCAACTAAGTCTTAGCCATTTAGCGCTGAATATAGAAAAGGCCGTTAACCCGAGCATGTGGGTTAACGGCCTTTTTTGTTCGCTACGTTGTTGTTAGCTACTTTTTTGTCGGCTAATTATTAGCGATTTAAAGACGCGAATTGCTCTGCGGTCATACCGTAGTAGAGCTTGTCGTCAAAGCCTTGCTCTAGTTTATAGTAGTCTTTCTGACGGCCTTCTTGAGTAAAACCATTTTTCTCTAACGTCTTGTAAGAACCAGCATTAGAAGCGTAGCAATCGGCACTGACTTTATGGGCGTTTAACTCAGTAAATCCAATCTCGGTCATCATTTGGCAAGCGCGAGTCGCGACGCCTTTGCCCCATGCGCAAGTAGGTAACTGATAACCCACTTCGTAGTTGCCAGTTAAGAACATCACTGCGGTCACCGCACACATTCCCATGTACTGACCTTGCTGGTCACGAATCACGAACGTTGGGCTATCTGACCAAACACCGTCTTTAATCGCTTGTGCCGTATTTTCAATAATAGGGCCAAAGAAGCCTTCATACAGGTTGTTATCAGCAGGTGCGAAGAACAGATACTGATTGACCTTATCGTCGTTCAGCATCTCGATAATATCTTGTAGATCAGAGCCTTGAATCAGTTGGATAGTCAACGATTCATTAAATGGAATGGCTTCGCCTTGTTTTAGTTTTTGATATGACATGTGTTACCTCGTTATCTGCTGAAAATAGTAGCCCAGCGGATAAGAGAAAAATTGGATTTTTGCGACAACTTTCGGGCTGATTAGCAATGTATTACGACTCAAAATCGCCATAGATATCGATGGTTAAGTCACGTTTTTTCAGGTATTTGCTCGGTGTTTTTCTTAGCTGATGTTTGAGGGTACGAATCAAATGCGATTGGTCACTGAAACCAAATTGTTGTGAGAAACTCGCCCAATCAATCGCTTCTTGTTGCTTGTAGAGAGTCAAAATCATCTGCTCCAGACGCGCCATTTGTTGATACTGCTTAACGCTCAACCCCACCACTTGTTTGAAACTGCGCTCAAGCGTTCTGCGAGAACAGGCGCACTGTTTGGCTATCTCATCAATATCCATCGCTAACTCAGGTGAACGTAGCGCTTGAGCGTCCATCACGGATACCGCTTTTTGTGACGCCAAAAACGGTTTGGTACGGCAAGGTTCGATATCTAACGCATCTAAATGTTGTTTGATGTAGTTCAGCAAACATTGCGATGAACCTTGCAACTCTAACTGCCATAAGCCTTGTTGAAAGCGCTCATCAAACGCCGCGTTAAGCCAATCAAACCATTCGCATTGGTTAATTGCACTAACTTGGGATGCATCACTAAACCGTGATTCAATGGCATAAAAACCCTCTGGGCGAAAGGTGATACCAATACGCTTGATGGGAGCCGTATCTTCCAACAACAGTAAATGTTCGTTAGCCATTAACAAGTGGCAGCCTTTGCCAGCAAGCTTTGTGTGTCCCGTGTCGTAGCTGTAGCCTTGCTCTGGTGGCGTAAAGAGTAAGTGAGCACGCGGGTTTGGGATAAGGTGCGGCTTGGGGTCAATGACTTCACCCTCTGGCACTTCCAAGTACCAAACTTGATGAATGAGCCATTCGTACTCTGGCAGAGACTGTTTCCAAGCTATCATGATTGTCCTAGCGGTTAGTAAAGATAATGGGCGCAACGTTTTTGCTTAAACATCTGCTCGTTGAGTGTGACTGATTGACGCTCATCTCGCCACGCATTTCTCACGCTGCTCCCTTGCAAGCTTGTTGGATTGCGGTAGGCTTTGAGCAGAGAAAACAAGCTGAACAGAACAAGGAAATCCCCCGATGCGCGTCGACTACCACCAACGACTGGTTCCTGTGATTCGTTATTTAGAACAACACTTTAATGAACCACTCAATCTGCCAGAAGTGGCCGCGCTGGCGAACCTTTCTCCTTATCACTTTCATCGCACCTTCAAAGCCGTGCAAGGCGAGACATTGGCTGATTTCATTCGACGTTTGCGTCTAGAAGCCGCCGCCGATGACTTATTCAAATCCAAGCAACCGGTATTAAACATTGCCTTAGAGTACGGATTTTCTAGCTCACAGAGCTTAGCCAAAGCCTTCAAGCAACATTATGGCGTTACACCTACGGCCTTTCGCGACTGCGAAAACTACCAGCAGTTTTCTGAATTAGCACGAAACAGCAAGATTGGACACACGTTGCGCAAGAATGGAAACGAAGTAACACCAAGCGATTC
Source organism: Vibrio sp. 1249-1 (assembly GCF_033340495.1). Taxonomy (NCBI): domain Bacteria; kingdom Pseudomonadati; phylum Pseudomonadota; class Gammaproteobacteria; order Vibrionales; family Vibrionaceae; genus Vibrio; species Vibrio sp. 1249-1. The sequence continues at coordinate 168,211 of NZ_JAWOWJ010000003.1, read as the reverse complement.
ATATACTGGCTCTGAACTCACCAAATGGAGCATGACAATGGAAACGCAAAACTTTGAAAAAGCAAAACTGGCTTACATTCGCGTAAACGGCCCTTACGGCCAAGGCTATGAGGAGCCATCAGGTCGCTTGTATCAATGGGCAGGAATGAAAGGTTTGGCAGGCAATACCTGCATCTTCATCTACCATGACAATCCAGAAATCACGCCAGACGAGAAGTGTCGCACTGATATCTGCTTGATGGTGCCAGAAGATACGGAAGTTCCAAAAGGCATTGAGCTGCAAGACTTCCCCGGTGGTCAATATGCGGTGATGCGCCAGCACATTACTGACCCGAGCCAATACTCAAAAGCATGGGATGATGTCATGAGCAAGGTAATTGAATCCGGTATTGAGAACGACGACCGTCCTTGCTTCGAGCTTTACCACAGCTTCGACCCACAAACGCACCATGCAGACGTTAGCTTCTGCACCGCGATCAAATAAACCAAAAGCCTGCATCGTTGCAGGCTTTTTCATTTCTTACTCTGGTCGCTTAAATCCCTTCTTCTAAACGCTGTTTATCTTTTAATCCAATTACTTAGAATACGAACGAATACCTTTTTATTTTCGTGATCCTACTTCGCGTTTTGACTACGCGCGTTCATTCGCTCGACTGAGTTGGGATTCATTTCACAGATTATTCATGAAGCGAACCTAGACTGAAAAAAACTCCATCGACCCCGTTCGACCTACAACGCTAGGCACAATAAAAACTAGGTACTACAGCACCTCTAGGACATTCCATGAAGAAGAACTTACTTGCCATTGCTCTTGGTAGCGTAATTGCGCTGACTGCTGCCCCATACTCTATCGCGGCTAACGATGCTGCTATCCAATCTTCCGCCGACTACTCACAGATCGTCACCAAACGTCAGGTTGTCGACCAACTGCTGAATGACGCGGTACAAGCATTCAAATCCCCTGCGCGTATCTCGCATGCGGGTTTTACCGCCAAAATGCCGAGCAACATGGAGATTGTTACCGACCGCTTACTAGAAGCCTACAAACTTGAGCCGTACCGCACTGACCTACTGATTTCTGCGGCAAACGCACAGATCTACAACAAGAATGCAGACCGCGCGATTGAACTGTTTGAACAAGCTCTTTCTGTCGCACCAGACGATGTGGATTTGCACGCTTACTTAGCGGTATGGCAACGCTTTGAGGGCAACCAAGCAGAATCAGCGAAACACATGGCGACGCTCATGAAGCTCAATGCAGGTAAAGCGGCAGATATCCAACGCATCTTCGACACCGTAGACCGCGTACTTGCAACGCCACTAAAAGAGAAAGCCGATAAAGGCAAACTGGATGACAAAGGCGCTATAGTCACGTTGGGATACGCGCTGAACCCAGATGGTTCAATGCATCAAATCTTGGTTGAGCGTCTGGAAACCACGCTAGCAATGGCGAAAGCAAACCCAGACGCGTTGATCGTGTTGACGGGTGGTGTACCGAAGAACCACAAAACCGAAGGCAAATTAATGGCAGATTGGCTGATTGAAAAAGGCATCAGCAAAGATCGCATCATTGAAGAAAACTACGCCACCAGCACGGTAGGTAACGCCCTATTCAGCAGCTACGCATTGGCACGTCATAACATCAAGCACGCGACCATCATCAGCTCAGCGAGCCATGTGCGCCGTGGTCAAACCTTGTTTGAAATCGCAAGCTGGCAAACTGGCCCGCAAGACATCACTTTTGACACAGTGAGCTATCCAGACAAGCCACTGAAAGACTTAGCCAAAGCCAGCGATGGCGAATTGCTTGGTATCTACCGCGATGCACTGCGTACCTACGGTATGTGGAGCTACCGCTCTTACCCGCTAGAGTCGCGTTAATACACTAGAGCCAGAAAGCAAAAGAGACCGCGTTAATGCGGTCTCTCATAGAATCATTTGAACATGATGCAGTGGTCAATCAATGCGTTTTGTAGGTTTTGTTTGTCACTCAGAATCACTAGAGCATAGATAGTATTTTTGTCACCAATTCGGTAAAGCAGCTTGAATCCATCAAAGCTAAATTGCCGGATGTCGTAAACACCGATTGTTGTCAGTTCATAACAAGGGGGATAGATAGACGGGTTATTCAAAACGTTGTGTTCAAACCTCTGCTGAACCGCAATTAATCTATCAATCACATCGTTGCGAGCGCTCCAGTTCGATAAATAGTTAATACTCTGAATAGCCGTATTTTCAAAGGTTTGTGTATAGAGAACTTTTGCTTCCATGCTCGTATCAAACTCAATCTTTGAGTGCTGCTAACGTGCTCTTCATATCTTCTGATGACTTTACACGTTCATTCGCAACATCATTTTGAGCAAAGCTAACAAACTTCATTAAAGCAATGGCTTCATCACGCTTCTGACGTTCTTCATAAGACTCAACGACATAAATAGGCTTACCATTTTGCGTAATCGTCATTGGCTCATCCAGTTCAAGCTTCGCAGCATTCTTTTTTAGATAACTTACCGTTTCAGTGCTCATCACATGACTCCTATCGGCAACCTCGCTGGTGTAACAACAAGCGAATCCAGCCGAACTATACTGCAGGTTTGACCGAAATATTTGAATCAATAGAAAGTGCTAATCACATTCTATTTTTCGTTTAGATTTTGACCTAATCTTGCCAACTATACCTGTGCATTTCGAACAAACCAAATTAAGTTTGAATTTAGACTCCTACTTCAAATATAGAAAAAGCCTGCGTACTTGCAGGCTTTCTTGTCTTTGTGCAGTGATAAGAACCGCTTAAATTGCTTCGCCGTTTACCGTTACTACCACATCAATGTTGCCACGAACTGCGTTTGAGTATGGGCAAACTTGGTGTGCAATGCGCGTTAGTTCTAGCGCTTGTTCTTGTGGCATGTCTAGCTCTACGGCTAGGCTCACTGTTAGTGCAAAGCCGCCGTTATCGTTCGGACCGATGCCCACTTCTGCCGTTACAGGAGCGCTTTTCAGGTTTACTTTACCTTCACGTGCTACGTGCAAAATCGCGTTAGAAAAACACGCTGAATAGCCCGCTGCAAAAAGCTGTTCTGGGTTAGTTGCTGCGCCTGTGCCGCCCATTTCCTTCGGGTATGACAGCTCTAGATCGAGAAGACCGTCATCTGTTTTTACTTGACCATTACGACCAGCCAAAGCGGTAGCTTGAGTTTTGTATAGAGTAGTCATGCGAGTGTCCTTCTTAATTTAAGTTGCGCACAATTTAATTGCTTGCAATCTTATATCGAAGTAAAGATCGTTTGCAACTATATTGTGCACAATTTATTTTATGACTCTCTTTCTCTATGAGCAGGTAGGCAGCGCCAATGAGCCAGTGTTACACCGACAACACCATGACCAACGACGATAAACTCTTACTCGAAAACCAAGTTTGCTTCCCGCTCTACAGCGCAGCAAATGCAGTGATCCGAGCGTACCGCCCGTTGTTGGACGAGCTTGATTTGACTTATTCGCAGTACTTAGTGATGATGGTGCTGTGGGAGAAAGACGGTGCCAGCGTAAAAGAATTGGGGTCACAACTGCATTTGGACTCAGGCACACTCACACCGCTGCTTAAACGCTTAGAAGCAAAAGGCTATGTAGAGCGTGGTCGCAGTGAAACCGATGAGCGCGTTCGCGTACTCAACCTAACAGAGCAAGGTCGTGCCCTTAAAGAGCAAGCTAAGTCGGTGCCAAACGCCATGATGTGTAAAATCACCTTAGAGCTAGATGAAATGATCATGCTGAAGAAGTTGTGTGGCAAAGTGCTCGACAACCTGAGCTAACAAGATAGAAGCATCCGCTTCACCACTTCCTATTAGAAAGAGCCTGCCGAGATGCAGGCTCTTTCGATCTTGTTCAGAACATCCACTTAAGGTCATCATCAGTATTCTCTATTGCTAATCCGCCTTCATCTTCAATAAAACCTATCAATGCAAACCCACTTACATCGGATATGCCTATCAAGTGAAATAGGAAATGGCTATCAATAGGATAGTTACAAGCGATTTTCCTTAAACACACTCCGATGAGAATATACTTTCCGAAAGCAACAACAGCTCAGCTTAAAACATTCAAAGGAAAGTAAATTATGATTAATACTCAAATCAAACCATTTGCAGCTACAGCGTACAAAAACGGCGAATTCGTTGAAGTAACAGAACAAGACGTCCTAGGTAAATGGGCAGTATTCTTCTTCTACCCAGCAGACTTTACGTTTGTATGTCCAACAGAACTGGGCGACCTAGCAGACCACTACGAAGAGCTACAAAAACGTGGCGTAGAAGTTTACTCAGTATCAACTGACACACACTTCACTCACAAAGCATGGCACGACAGCTCAGACACAATCGGTAAGATTCAGTACTACATGCTTGGCGACCAAACAGGCAACATCACAAACAACTTCGGTGTGATGCGTGAAGGTCAAGGTCTTGCAGACCGTGCAACGTTCCTAATCGACCCAGAAGGTACTATCCAAGCAATGGAAATCACTGCTGAAGGTATCGGTCGTGACGCAGAAGACCTACTACGCAAAGTGAAAGCAGCTCAATACGTAGCAGCGCACCCAGGCGAAGTTTGCCCAGCTAAATGGAAAGAAGGTGAAGAGACACTAGCTCCATCACTAGACCTAGTTGGCAAAATCTAAGCCACTGAAATTTAAGTTCTAATCAGTTCCGATTTCCTTTTTCTGATTAGAACTGAATTAGAGAGCACTTCAGGTTAGATACCTTGACGACCTTCTGCCTGATTTGCTCTCTCCCCCTCAGGTTTTATCTACAGTAACCACTTTTTATTACCTATCTGAATAAGTAGGTGTGCAGTAATTGCGTAGAAAAAATCGTTTAGAACCAGGCATAGATTTTCGATAGCTAGTTACTCTAACTACAAAATCTATAACGCAGTTATCAACGATTTTAGCTAGCAACAATGAACACATACTTGTTTTGATTGGTAACTATTTAATTAAGGTAGTAACAACTATGTTAGACCAAGCGATCCAACAACAACTCAAACAATATCTGGCTAATGTAAAAGAAGAAGTTCGTTTAGTGGTTAGTCTAGATGAAAGCAAAGCATCGAATGACATTTTGTCTCTAGCGAACCAAATCGCAGAGATGAGCGACCTAATCACCGTTGAACGTGACGACAACGCAAGCGCACGTAAACCAGTGATGGCGGTAACTAACCCAGCTAAAGGCACAGCACTACGCTTTGCAGGCTTGCCAATGGGTCACGAATTTACCTCTCTAGTATTGGCACTGCTTCACTCTGGCGGTCACCCAATCAAACTAGAACCAGAAGTGATTGAGCAAATCGCAGCACTAGACAAAGATCTAGACGTAGAAATCTTCATTTCACTGTCGTGTCAAAACTGTCCGGACGTGGTTCAAGCGTTCAACATGATGGCGGCGATCAACCCGAAAGTAAAAGCAACCATGATCGACGGTGGTTTGTTCCAAGATGAAGTGAAACAACGCGACATCATGGCAGTACCAAGTGTATTCGTGAACGGTGAGCTATTCGGTCAAGGCCGTATGTCTCTGACTGAAATCCTAAACAAAGTGGATGACGGCGCGAGCGAGAAAGCGGCGAAAGCACTAAGCGAAAAAGACCCATACGACGTACTTGTTGTCGGCGGTGGCCCTGGTGGTAGCGCAGCTGCTCTTTATGCTGCTCGTAAAGGTATTCGCACTGGTGTTGTTGCTAAACGCTTTGGTGGTCAGGTTATGGACACCATGGCAATTGAGAACTTCATTTCGGTAAAACGTACTGAAGGTCCAAAACTGGCAACTGACCTAGCAGAACACCTAAAAGAATACGATGTAGACGTCGTGACTGAGCAACAAGCTGAGAAGCTAATGGGTGCAGCACACACAGAAGATGGTTTGATTCACATCCAACTTGAAAGCGGCGCAACGCTGAAGAGTAAGAGTGTCATCTTAAGCCCAGGTGCACGCTGGCGTGAAATGAACGTTCCGGGAGAGCAAGAGTACCGCAACAAAGGTGTCGCGTACTGCCCACATTGTGACGGTCCACTGTTCAAAGGCAAGAAAACTGCGGTTATCGGCGGTGGTAACTCAGGCATCGAAGCAGCTATCGACCTTGCTGGTATCGTAGAACACGTAACGGTTCTTGAATTCGCAGACGTACTTCGCGCAGACCAAGTGCTTATCGACAAAGCGAACTCACTACCAAACGTAGACATCATCACGATGGCGCAAACAACAGAAGTGGTGGGTGACGGTACTCGCGTAACAAGCTTGAAGTACAAAGACCGCAACACAGACGAAATCAAAGAGATTGAACTGTCAGGTATCTTTGTTCAAATCGGTCTAGTACCAAACACAGAATGGCTAAAAGATTCAGAAGTAGCCCTATCTGAGCGCGGTGAGATTGAAGTCGGTAGCCGTGGCGATACTAGCCTAGAAGGTGTGTTCGCAGCGGGTGACGCAACAACCGTTCCTTACAAACAGATCATCATTGCGATGGGTGAAGGTGCAAAAGCAAGCTTAGGCGCATTTGACTACCTAATCCGTAAGCAAGGTTAATCTCCAAATTTCTTGGACACAAAGCGCACGGTGCTGTGTTTTCTTCCCCGGAAAACCAATCGGGGCACCGTGACAGCGATGAGTAACAAGAAATAAAATCAAAAAACTAGAAGCCCAAAGACTTTGCCAGCAGATATTAACTGCTGGCTTTTTTGGTTTGGGGAGAGGTGTAAGCAAATCTCTCAGCGCTCCGAGTTCAAACTGGAGGGAATGGCTCTACAATCACGGATAATTCAGTTCACTCCACCAGCATCACAACGCGCTGCGAATAGATTCTGAATACTCGCTTAGGCTCCTTCAGAATGACGCTGTTCGTTTAGCGTTCTCTCCCCGTCATTCCCGCGAACCTAGGTGAGACTCGGAATCTACTCACCGTAAACTCGATCGAAAATGAGTAGCACGAACAAACAAAAGGTGAAACAAGGTTGCAAGCACCTTACCCAACATTCAACCAGCAACCCCACCTAACCTCCCCTTGTATCAAACTCCGAAGCTCTCAACACGCAGAGCTCAAAAGGGAGGAACTGGTTCTGTGCTCGCGGATAGTTCAATTCACAACGCAACATAACAACACACTGAAAGTAGATTCTGAATACTCGCTTAGGCTCTTTCAGAATGACGCTCTTCGTTTAGCACTCTCTTTCCGTCATTCCCGCGAACCTAGGTGAGGCTGGGAATCTACTCACCACAAACTCGATCGAAAATGATTAGCAAGAACACGAACAAACAAAAGGTGAAACAAGGTTGCAAGCCCCTAACCCAGCTCTCAGATTCAAAGCACCAAACCCACCGAATCTCTCAATGTATCCAGATCCAAAGATATCAACCCTAAAAATTTTAAAAAAGCCCTTTACCTCAACTTTACTTGAGGTTTTAGCATATTCATCGTTGGCTAGAAAATGACAAAAAGGAGCACATCATGATCCAACTAGAACATATTAACTTAGTCGTGAAAGATATCCCTGAAATGCTGAAGTTTTACCAAACTGCATTTCCACATTGGTACGTGCGTGATGAAGGTAAAGGCGAATGGAGTGGCAAACCAAGAAACTGGCTACATTTTGGCGACGAGTATCAATACATAGCCATGAGTGACCATGGCGAAGGAGAAAACCGCGAGTTGAGCGGGCACCAAGTTGGGCTAGCGCATTTTGCTTATGTGACCAACAACGTCGATGCAATCATCAAAAGACTAACCGATGCAGGTTATCCGATTGCCCAACCTGGTGCTGATGAACCTTACCGCAAAAATGTGTATTTTGTTGACCCTGCCGGTTTTGAGATTGAATTTGTTGAATACCTGGCGGATGACCCAAAACTTCGTAACCTGACAAGCTAAAAGAGATGTAAATAATAAAACGCCAGCAGATAGTGACTGCTGGCGTTTTATTTTATCTATCAGGCTTCTTTATCGCATTAGCGCTGTTTGGCAAAAACCTGAGTCCAGTAATATCCGTAGCGTGCAGAGTGATTTTCGACAAGCGACGCGCCCATCTGATCAAAATCCGCACTCATGATATTAAGGCAGTGACCTTCACTCGATAACCAAGCATTAATGACGGCGTTAATGCTGCTTTGCCCTACGGCGACATTCTCACCAATGGCGCTCCAAGCATAACCCGTTGCGTTAACTCGATCTGACATTTTGCTGCCATCAGAGCCTGTGTGGCTCATGAAATCGCTGTTCGCCATATCGCTTGAATGTCGATAAGCGGCGCTTTCCAAATCGTAGCTCCAAGTCAGGGCCCCAACAGGTGGCATGGTGGTTGCGCCACACTGTTGTGTAGTAGAGCGGGCGCTGTTGACCGCTGCAAGCATCTGCTCGGCAAATGTGCCTTGTGACGATGTGGAACCTGTGTTTTGTGAGCCGCTTTCTGCTGGGGCTGACGACTCCCCATCGCCGCCACATGCGCTGAGAAGTAGGGCCAAAGCAGGCACTAAGATCTTAGTTGGCATTGTCTTTCCTTTATGAGTGACGAAGAGCAAACTGCGCTTTTCGATAATAACGCCCAATAAACTAACAAAAACCAATAAAAGCACCATATAGCTTAGGGGTTTTTAACCAAAGACTCACATGAAGTTTTCAATCACCTTGGTTCGGTCGATAAATCGGCAACGTTTCAGCCCAAGTATGGAATGGCGTTTCATCCATATCCTGTATTGCTTGAGTGATAAAATCGATGAACACCCTAACTCGTGCAGGCACATATTCCCGGTTGGCATAGAGAAGATACACGCCATTTCCTGCTTGGCGCATGCTCGGAAATATCGGCACTAAACGCCCCGCTTTAAGCCAGTCTCTCGCGATAAAATGAGGAATCTGAGTTAATCCTAAGCCTTCTGCGCAAAGCTCTGCCATGGATTCACCGTCATTTACAATATAGTTTCTTTCGGGGTCATATTCACTCGCACCGTCTGGTTCTGGCATCCGAATCGGCAACAGTTTCCCCGTTTGTTTAAAACGAAAACGAACCCAAGAATGGTCATTGAATACATCCGGGCTACTCGGAACACCATGGCGCGCTAAGTAATCCTGACTGGCACAAATGATAAAATCGATAGGGCTGAGCTGACGCACAATCAATTGACTATCGTGAGCGACACCAGAGCGAATCGACACATCAATACCTTGCTCAATAATATCAACGTAGGCGTCATCGTAATGAATATCGATAGTGATGTTAGGGTAGCGGCGGCAAAACTCTTTTAACAAAGGACGAATATAGAGGCGACCGTACGAGACAGGCACATTAATCTTAAGCTGCCCTGAAAGTGCATCATTGTGACTTTTTAATGAATCCTCACATGCCGCCAGCTCTTCCAGTACAAACCTAGCAGTATTTGCGTACCGACGACCAGCTTCTGTCAGGCGGCTCTGTCGCGTAGAACGTTGAAAAAGCTGTATACCCAAATCGCTTTCGAGACGATGTATGGCTTTGCTCACGGTCGAAGGGTCAGTGCCATACACTTTGGCAGCCGCAGCAAAACTACCGCCATCTAAAGTGGCAATAAAAAATCGTAGGGACCGTATCTTATCCATATAACCAATGAACTCTATTCATGAATTTTATTCACTTTAGTAAAGACCAAGTGGCTCTTCAATCACTAATTAGCCTAAATATAATGAACCTCAATAACTTGATGCTCTGTTAGCGAGGAAAAAACCATGGGTAAAAACGGATTGAAGAATGCACTACAACTATTGATAGCAACACTAGTCCTATTCTTTGGGGTGCTTCAAACAGCACATGCCGAAGATAAACGAATTGGTATTCTAGTTTACGATGGCGTACTGACCTCTGATGTTACTGCGCCTTTAGAGGTTTTTGGCGTCGCAAGTCGTCTCACTTGGTTTAGCGATTATGACGTGCTCACCATTTCCGTCTCCGATCAGAAAACCATCACCACTGAAGAAGGATTAAAAATTGGTGTGGATGCTTGGATTGGTGATCTGCCGGAACTCGACGTACTGGTTTTAACATCCAGCTATGACATGGATGCACTAATCGAAAATAAAGATCTCATTCACTTTATTAAAACTACCTCAAAGGCGGCAGATTGGATGGCAAGTAATTGCTCTGGCGCGTATTTGTTAGCCGAAGCTGGCCTTTTAAACGGCAAAAAAGCAACAACTTGGGCCGGAGGTGAAAACGGCTTTCAAAGAGATTACCCAGCAGTCAAAGTACAAGTCGACCAGAATTTTGTCATTGATGATGGCGTTATCACTTCGAACGGTAGCCTAGTTAGCTATCAAGCTGCTCTTAAGCTACTTCACCTTATGACTTCAGAGTCTAAAGCTCAGGAAGTCGCAGATGCCATCCAGTACTCACGTTTTTCCAACCAACCATTTTAAGCGTGTAAGAAAGTAATCAGAGCCACCCTTCGATATTTCGAAGGTTAACTCTTCGAATTTATCTTCCTAATCGAACAACCCTTTTTATCACTGTAAAAGCGATAAAAGGGTTGTCGTTCATCTGGCAGACACAACGTGCTCTCCAAACTTTTTATCTTAATGCTATGGAAAAACGTAAACGTTACGAAGCACTGACGAAAGAGCGATACCAAGAGATCTACCGTCTCGCGTATTGGTTATGCAAAGATCACCACCTTGCTCAAGATTTAGCGCAAGAAACCTTTCTGAAAGCGTGGCGATTCTTTGATAAATTAAATGACCCCAACGCCGCGAAGTCTTGGCTCATTACTATTTTGCGTCGTGAGAATGCTCGGCGCTTTGATAGAAAACAGTATGATTTTGTCGACATTGATGAGTGTGCAATACAGACAAAAACCTACCCTGGCAGTGACTACGACATGGCCCAAGATTGGCTTCAAAAACAAATGATGATTCTCGAACCCAAATACCGAGAACCGTTGCTCTTGAGCTTAGTCGCTGGGTTGAATCATGATGAAATTGCCCAAGCCTTGAGGCTCAACCACAACACAGTGGCGACTCGATTATTCAGAGCGCGTAATCAGATCATCGCACAGAAGGAGAGTCATTAAGACACAAAAAGTAGTCAACCATGTAAACTAACTGGCTATGCTCCGGTCTATTTCATAAGTCGTTACACAACTCGACGCTTTAACGCTTTACATCAAGCGCGACTAGATGAACACTTCTTGTCAAAGTACAATAACAGCCGACATAGAGTAGAGTCAGTAAAACATTATGAGTAACACGACGGCGAAAAAGCCGAATCCCTTATTTGAAATCCTTTTCAACGTATTTATCCCTTCCTTCATTTTGATGAAGTTTAGTGGCGATGAGCATCTAGGGACAGCAATGGCGCTGGTTGTCGCTTTGCTATTTCCTATCATTTATGGCGGTATGGACCTTGTCCGTAACAAGAAATTTAACTTTATTTCTGCTCTGGGCTTTATCAGTGTTCTACTAACTGGTGGCATCGGCTTGTTAGAGCTTGATACACGCTGGTTAGCACTAAAAGAAGCCCTGATTCCTGGCCTGATCGGTTTAGCGGTTTTGGGTTCAACGTTTACCCGCTACCCACTGATGCAGAAGTTAGTACTGAATGACACAGTGTTGAATCTCGCGTTGATTAACCAACGTTTAAAAGAAAATGGTAAAACCGATGCGTTCGAACGTTGCCTTATGTCTTCTAACTACCTGTTTGCAAGTACTTTTGCGTTCTCATCTGCAATGAACTACTTCCTTGCGACTTGGATTGTGACTAGCCCTTCTGGTACTGCTGCCTTTAACGAAGAGTTAGGGAAAATGACGCTGTACAGTTACCCAATGATTGCCATCCCAAGTATGTTGATGATGTTCGGTATTTTTTATTACATTTGGCGTCAAGTACGTGCGATGACATCGCTCGAAACAGAGCAAATCTTCCATCTAAAATAGCCCAATCATTACAAGTAAACCCATAAAAAAGGGAGGATTTTATCCTCCCTTTTCTCAACAGGCTCACTGTAATTCACAGCGTCAAAATGATTTTTCCTGACACTGCTGACGAGCGTCGCTCAACCATTTCAATCGCTGTTTGAAAGTCCTCTAACGGCAGATAATATGCAACGTTTAACTTTATGTCGCTGCTAATAAAATGTTCTAACATTTCAGCGAACACCGTCTTTCTCCCGCCTTTACCTACCGATTCTTCCCAATACCGCAAAAAGAATGTACTAAAGTCGATGTTGTTGGCCTTCATCGATTCAAAAAACTCAGGCGTATAAGGCGTTAACGACAATGTTCCGTAGTTGATGTATTGGCCGTTTTCTTTCAAGGTACGAATAAGATCCGTGCCAGCCTCACCACCTATCGCGTCCAGAGCGACCGTTGGTTGTGGCAGTTGGCGCGTTTGCAGCTGCGCTTGTAAGTCTTTCTTCGCGTCCAACACTGGAATGGTATCGTACGGATACTCGTCTCGCTTTGAGGTCACAGCAATCAGTGCAAAACCCAGTGAATGGGCGAGCTGGGCAAATATCTTACCGATCGCTGACCCTGCCGCATTGATGATCACCACATCACTTTTGTTCAACTTAGCCACTTTAGTAGTGATCACCCACGCGGTTAGCGCGTTGATGTACAACTGGCAGGCATAGCCGTTATCCAAACTTTCAGGTAGCGGAAAAAGATTCTCGGGCGAAGCATCGATGTAGTATTGCCAAGTACCACTCATCGCCACCAACACTTTTTGCCCAACTTGAAGGCCAGCGTGACCGACAGCACTGACTTCCACCACACGCCCAACCGCTTCAAATCCCGGCACGCGAGGTGGTACGTGAACGCGGCGGTATTGCCCAACACCATGAATGGAAAGCAAGTCACTTGGGTTAATGTTTGTAGCTTCGAGTCTCACCCGAACCTTGCCCTGAGCAAGCGGATTGAGGGGCTCTTTTTCCAACGACAGCGACGTTTTGGGTTGACCAAAACAGAATTGATTCACTCGAGTATTTATCGTTGGTGCCATTGTTATTCATACCATGTAATTGAAATTCAAAAAGGAAGTTTCGCGACTTCTACTCAAAAGCATTAAGTGAAGTCGAAGCTCTGTATTTCTACCTGCGCGATGCGCCGTTCACTCTAAACTGTTGTGGCGTCATATCAAAATAGGCTTTAAATGCTTTGATGTAGGATGAGTCGTTTTGATAACCCACTAGGTCTGCAATGGCTTGGATTGGCAACGATTCATCTAACAAAGAAAGCGAGTAAATTAGCCGAATTTGTTGCCGCCAAAGTAGAAATGAAGTGTTGAATTCCTTGGCGAACAACCGTGATAAAGTACGCTCAGACGCCCCAATTTTCTCCCCCCACTCTTTTAGCGAACAGCTCAACGCGGGCTCGTCAGTCAATTGCTCGAAAATCAGTTTTAGTCGTCTGTCTTGTGGCAGCAATAACTGAAATGTCTGCACGTTGCGTTTCAAAATTTGATCATGCAGTACCGCCAGCAAATGCAACACTTCTTCGTGGCTTGTCTCACCTTCACACTGTCTGCGGATCTCTTGTAAAAGCTCATTTAAAAACGACGTTAAAGCAATGGTTCTCACTTGTGGCTCGTACGTCGCACCAAACTCAGGGTTGAGGTAAATACCAACAAATATCGTATTGCTTAGAGCAATCGACTCGTGTTGAACACCCGCAGGAACAAATAACGCAGAGGTGTGCGGAACCAAGTGCTGATAATGCTCAGTTTGTGTTTGCAATAACCCTTTGATAGGAAAGATGATTTGATGCCAAGTGTGTTGATGCAGCGCATCAATGTAACCTTTTGGCATGTCGATGGTTTTCACTAAAACAGGAGAATGGGGATTCGCGTCCATCATCTTATTGGAGGTGACGACGCCTGACTTCGAATCAATTTGGCGAGTTAGCATTGTTATTTGTCTTTTCATCCCTATACCGACACAAGTTTACTAGGCTATCATGCTCCGCATTGCGAATGAAGGTAAACACTTTATCTCTCATTCAAATAATAAGGAGGTTATATGAAGAAAATCGGCGTCGTAAAAGCTGTGCTAGCAGGGAAAACCGTCCCTTATGCTCATGGTGCGCAAAGCGCAATCAACAAACAAGTGCTGCCTGAGCGCCAGCATGCAACAGAGCTCGGTTTTATCAGTGATGAGCAAGGTGATCCGCGCTTTCATGGTGGCATTCAAAAAGCGCTTCATATTTACCCAAGCGAACACTACCCAATCTGGCAACAAGAATTAGGCGAAAGACCAATTTTCCAATCCGCCGGCGGCTTTGGCGAAAACATCAGCTCCGAAGGCGTCACCGAATCCACGATTTGCTTGAAAGATAAAATTCGCATCGGCTCAACACTACTGGAAGTGTCGCAAGGTCGTATGCCTTGTTGGAAACTTAACGTACGCTTTGACCAACACGACATGGCGAGAAGACTGCAAGATACGCTTCGAACAGGCTGGTATTTCCGAGTGCTGGAAGAAGGCGATATCGGTGCAGGTGACGATATTATTCTGTGTGAAAGACCTTATCCAGAATGGCCATTGGCTCGCATCATGGGTGCGGTTTTCACTGGCTGTTTAGATAGAAAAGAACTCACTAAGCTGTCTGAGCTGCCGTTAGTCGAGTCTTGGGGCAAGCTGGTCGAGCGCCGCCTAGAAACCGGCGAAGTTGAAGATTGGGAAATGCGCTTGGTTGGCCCAACTGTGAGTTAACACCCCAAAGTAAAATTTTAAGCCACGCTCTGAACCAACTATGCCGCCAGAGCGTGTTTTTTTGGTTTACTTCGCACTCGGGGCTGGGCGTTTCGACTTACCTTGGAACTGCTTAATGCTCTTCTTAGCATGAGTTCGGCGGTTGGCTTTTTTATCGCGTGGCGCGCGTTTGCTCTCGCCAGTTGATGGCTTATCCGTTACTGGAAAACCAACCAGATCTTGCACTAGCAATGCACGTTGAGTCAGGTGACGAATCGCGTTTAGTGCGTCCATTTCACCATGACAAACCAATGACACCGCCACACCTTGTTGGCCTGCGCGAGCGGTACGTCCTACTCGGTGAACGTAAGTTTCTGCATGCATTGGCAGTTCAAAGTTGATCACTACAGGTAATTGCTCAATGTGAATGCCACGCGCTAGTAGATCGGTGGCAATCAACACCTGAATTTGCCCAGATTTAAACTGCGCCAGTGCTTCTTCTCGCTCATCTTGACTCTTATTGCCATGCAGCGCATTGGTTGAGATGCCCGCTTTATTCAGCTTCTTCGCTAAGCCATCGGCGTTCTCTTTCGCACCAATAAAGACTAATGCCTGAGCCCACGCGTTTTTTTGAATCAGTTCAATCAATGCCTTGGTTTTACTGCCTTTGTTGACGAGGTACAGCGTTTCAGCAATATCTTGGTTGGTGCTGTTTTCTTGATGCGCTGCAACTTGCTTTGGTGCCTGCATAAGCAGCTTCGCTTTACCCTTCAACTCATCTGAAAACGTTGCCGAGAACATCGCGGTTTGACGCTGATTGAAGGTTTGCATCGAAATCTTTTGTACGTCAGGCCAAAAGCCCATATCCAACAAACGATCCGCTTCATCCAATACTAGATAATGAACATTGCTCAAATCCAGGCCATTGTTTGCTAGGTCAACCAAACGACCTGTCGTCGCGACAAGGATATGAGGATTTGTCGCTAGCGCCTGCTGTTGTTGCTCTTTATCAACGCCGCCACACAAGCACACTGTTTTAATGCCAATAACTTGACCAACTTGGTTAACTGCTTCACTCACTTGCATTGCCAGCTCACGCGTTGGCACAAGAATCAGCGCCTTTTGCTCTGGATTGACACCCAGCTTTTCCAACAAAGGCAAACCATAAGCAAGGGTTTTGCCGCTGCCTGTATTTGCCAAAGCCAATAGATCTTGACCAGCCAACAGCTCAGGAATGGCCAACGCTTGAATATCGGTCGGTTTCTTGAAGTCTTTTGGCAGTGCGTGAATCAGCTCAGAACTCAATGAGAGAGTAGAAAATGGCATTAGCGAAACCTTGTACTTTTGGTTGAAGAAGCAATAAAAACAATGAAGATGCGGTAAAACGCAGGCGCGGACTTTATCACAATCTGCTAGGTGAACCATCCTATTTTAGGCGCTTAAACCAAGCGTCGCCTACGCAAATCGTCAGAAAACTAAAAAGCGCAAAAAAGCCGTTAGTCTGTACTGCCACAGAGCTAACGGCTAAAAACCCTTGAAGAGAACGCTTCATCAGCCTTTCACTGCGGCTGAAAAGAAATGTGCAGTTTATTAAAGCACAGCTTTACGATTCGGTAAGAACACTTCACCCAACATGCAACGAACCGAACCACCACCAATAGATTCTATGGTAGAAACGTCGAATGGCAGCAATTTACCGTGCGTTGCCAATTGGTTTCTTTGTGCTGGTGAAAATGCATCGTACGCCGATTGCGACATCGCAATCACCTTATCGCCGTTGATCGTTTCCAGTTGCAGAATGTTACCGCAGAACTGGTTCATCTGCTCAAGCGAAATTGAGATGACTTGCTTGTCTTTGGCGAGTGACTTCATTACAAAACGACGCTCAAATTCTGGGATCACTTCGTCACAAATCACGCAAAACTGTTCGCCAACCGCCATCATCACATTGGTGTGATAAATCGGCGCACCAGACGGCAAACGAGTTTGGAAAGAAATCACTCGTTCATAGCCAATACGATCGGCGTAATCTTCTAAAACCAGACGATCACAACGTTGTGAGAGTGCGGCGTAGACCGTTTTATTTAGGTGGTCAAACACCATCACACCCGTGCTTTCTAAATACGCTTGCTCATCAAGATATTCAGTTAGACTGCTGCGTCGATGAACTTCTCGCCCAGCTTGCGCTAGTGCTGCCACAAGCGCATCGGGACGTACTTCTTTTTGACGGTTTTCACAGGCCATTGGAAAGGTGTACAACGTGCCATCTGGCGTAGTGCTAAACCAATTGTTTGGAAATACCGCGTCTGGCGTCGCAACATCTGAAGTTGGATAATCAAACTCAACAACTTGAACGCCCTCTTGACGCAGCGTTGCAACCATACTCGCGAACTCGGCCATTACTCGACGTGAGACTTCTTCTTGGCTGAGTGACACTTTATGTTGGAACTCATTATCTTGTGCGGTTTCTTCATTAAAACGAAACTCTTTCGGTGGCACCATCACTACGCAGTTTGCGGTTTGGCGCTGAGCACTTTGCGTGCTTTCTTCTTTCCCATTAGCAAATTGGGTCACTGATTCGTGTAATAGCATCCAATACATTCCTTATCACTAGAATGAGGAGATTGTAAATTTATTGTTAACTTCAGTTTTGCTGTTTTGACAATTAATTTAATTGCACAAAAGTAATTTTTGCTGCATTAAGTTCATTTTTCCTTAAATTTTATTGTCACTTTGCAGGTTTAAGCTTTTATGGCACCACGATGAACATGATAAGAATTCATCATAAGAATCAGAACCATAGACAATCACACTCATAACCAACTAGTTACATTTAAGACACAATCGGTTAGACTATTTTTTCGCCCCTCTCGTCAATCGGTCTGCTTTATCGAGGAGCAGGCAAAAAACTCTCATACACGCGGTTTCGTCCAAAGCAGCGTGAATCGATGGATTTAGCCACCCCAAATGGCACTGTTTTAACTTTAGGATGAGTTATGTTTAAACGATTTGAAGGCTTTACAGAGCCGTTCCCCAAATCTACACCGGATCAGCCTCCTTCAGGGATGTTCGCTTTTCTGCGTTATTACACTCGTGGTTATGAAAAGCCTTTGATCATCATGTCTTTGATGGCCACAATTGTGGCTGTTGTTGAGGTAATGTTGTTTGGCGCGATGGGACAATTGGTTGATTGGTTGTCTACCAGCAATCCAGAAACGTTCTTACAAGACAACAAATCGGATTTGATTTTCTACGGAGCCTTATTGCTGGTTGTCATGCCTATATTGGTGATCTTGTACTCGTTGCTCGTTCATCAAACGTTATTGGGCAACTACCCAATGTCTATCCGCTGGCTTGCACACCGGTATTTGCTCAATCAAAGCTTGAACTTCTATCAAGATGATTTTGCAGGTCGAGTCGCAACGAAAGTCATGCAAACCTCATTAGCTGTGCGCGAAACCGTAATGAAAGCTATGGATGTGTTTGTTTACGTTACGGTTTACTTCACCAGCATGATCATTATGTTAGCGACGGCAGACTGGCGTTTGATGATCCCAATGATCGTCTGGTTACTCGCTTACATCGCTATCCAAATCTATTTTGTCCCTAAGCTCAAAGACGTCGCTTCAGCGCAGGCCGATGCACGTTCGACAATGACAGGGCGCATCGTCGACAGTTATACCAATATTCAAACCGTCAAACTGTTTTCTCATAGCCAGCGCGAAACCCAATATGCCGAGCAAGGCATGAAAGGATTTTTGAATACGGTCTATCGTCAAATGCGCCTAGTGACCGGCTTCGACGTCGCTGTAGAGATCTCAAACTATATTTTGGTGTTTTCCGTTGCTGCTTTATCGATTTACCTGTGGTTGGATAGTGCCATTAGCGTTGGCGCGATTGCGATTGCTGTTAGTCTTGCATTGCGCGTAAACGGTATGTCGATGTGGATAATGTGGGAAGTTGGCGCCCTCTTTGAAAACATGGGAACCGTTGTCGATGGAATGAAAACGCTCTCTAAGCCTATTGATATTAAAGATAAACCAGGTGCAAAAGACTTAGTAGTCACTGAAGGTGGCATTCACTTTGATAACGTCAGCTTCCATTACGGTGAGAACAAAGGCGTAATTAGCCATCTCGATCTCAACATCAAACCAGGAGAGAAAGTAGGCTTGGTTGGGCGCTCCGGCGCCGGAAAATCGACTTTGGTGAACTTGTTACTTCGTTTCCACGATGTCGAAGACGGCAGCATTAAGATCGATGGACAGAACATCTCAGAAGTCACACAAGACTCTTTGCGTTCAAAGATCGGTATGGTGACCCAAGATACTTCTCTGCTACACCGTTCAATTCGAGACAATATTTTGTATGGCAATCCAGATGCGACAGAAGAAGATTTGCTGAAAGCCACTAAGCAAGCGCATGCCCATGAGTTTATCGAAACTCTGACCGACCCATTTGGTAATGCCGGATACGATGCGCAAGTTGGTGAACGTGGTGTAAAACTGTCTGGCGGCCAACGTCAGCGTATCGCAATATCTCGTGTGCTACTCAAAGACGCACCATTGCTGGTACTGGATGAAGCCACATCGGCTCTGGATTCAGAAGTCGAAGCAGCGATTCAGGAAAGCTTGAATGAATTAATGCAAGGGAAAACGGTTATTGCTATCGCTCACCGATTATCGACCATCGCACAAATGGATCGCCTCATCGTGCTAGATAAAGGCAGCATCGTTGAACAAGGTTCTCATCAAGAACTCATTGCGAATAACGGCATTTACGCCCAGCTTTGGGCGCATCAAACTGGCGGATTTATCGCTGAAGAACTAGACAATCAACACGCTTCTTAACGAGTGATAAGCTCAATAAAAACGGCGCTTTAAGCGCCGTTTTTTATTTAAATCCATGGCTAGATGCTCATATAGCCATTGTGGTTTCTCATATATGAAACACTCTCCATGATAAAGCTCACACTTTTTCTGCTAATATACCGCCTCGTTGCGTATCCATTGCAATGAACACAATACAGAGTATTGAGCCGTCTTCATTTGTCATTTCACTTTTTGAGAAACAGCTATACTCAATAGATGGCTTAGTTATTATATTAACAATAAGGTAATTAGCTTATGTGTAAATGTGGTTCAATGCAGATCGTACAACTCAAACCAAGTTGGGCTGACAAGCTATTTGGCTACTCAGAAAGATGGAAATGCCAACTTTGTTGTAAGATCTACCGCATCTAAAATTAAAAATAGAATCTTAGTTTTTCTAAGAAAAAGCAGTGGCCCGACAATGATTGTCGGGTTTTGTTTTTCCGAGCATTCATTTTTTTCCCTTCGCTACAAGACTACTCATCACGGCAAAACCTAGCATCTTAATGTGACTTAGGTATAGAATCAGGCCCACTTATTCTTTCCGATATTCATATATAACTGGTCACTATGAACAAAAGTTTGCTAACGAATGTCCTCGCTATCGCTTTGATGGCTGGAGGTCATCAATTACAAAACGACTATCTTTGGTATGCGGGGCTATTTGCGTTCTCAGGCGCCATCACCAACTGGCTTGCCATCCATATGCTGTTTGAGAAAGTGCCTGGATTATACGGTTCTGGCGTGATCCCCGCGCGATTTGAAGAGTTTAAACTGGCTATCAAAAACCTGATGATGGAACAGTTTTTTACTGAAGCGAACATTGACCGATTCTTGAATAAAGAAATGGCGGGCGGTGTGAACATCGATCTTCAACCAGTAATTGAGAAAGTAGATTTAAATCCAGCATTTGATTCCCTAGTGGAAGTAATTGAAGGCTCTCAGTTTGGTGGCATGCTAGCGATGTTTGGCGGCTCGGAAGCGCTACAACCCATGCGCCAACCTTTCGTCGAAAAGATGCAAGAATCCATCATTGAGTTGAGCAAGAGCGATAACATCAAAGAAGCACTGAAAGAGCAATTCGAATCTCCTGCAATGATGGATGAGATAAAGCAGAACATTGAAGGTATCATCGATCAACGTTTAAGCGAATTAACACCGGCATTAGTTAAAGAAATGGTGCAAAAGATGATCAAAGAACACCTTGGCTGGCTAGTCGTTTGGGGCGGTGTTTTTGGTGGTTTAATTGGCGTTATCAGTACCTTTATCGGGGCATAATCGCTCACCGATTTATTAAAAAAGGAGCTTCGGCTCCTTTTTTAATCGAGAAAAAGTAATATACCAAGCCACGCTAAATAAGGAGGCTCAACACATGCCTCGCCTAACCAAGGAGCTCGGGATTAACACCAAATCCCGTTTTATGTTCTTCTATGACCACTTCACTACGAGTTTGAATCACGCCCGGAAGCGTGCCTAACTTACTCGACATAAACTCCTGATACGCTTTCATGCTCTTAACACGAACTTTTATCATGGTATCGAAATCTCCAGAGAGCGAGTAGCACTCTTCAATTTCAGGCATCAATTCCACCGCTTTCGCAAACTTTTCAAAAATAGAAAAACTGGTTTGGTCTAAACGAATATGGATGAATACTTGCACATCCAGCCCCAACTTTTCCGCATTCAACTCTGCATGGTAACCATTGATATACCCTTCTTTTTCTAGCCGCTTTACACGGTCAGAACATGGAGAAGTCGTTAAGTTAATCAGCTTTGCTAGTTCTACAACCGGAATTCTGCCTCTCGAATGAAGCACTCTCAAAATATGTAAATCAATCCGGTCCAATTGATAACTCATTAACCCGCTTCCTTGTAACCACTTAGAAAGCATCACATTAATCGTTGCTCAAACAATTGCAAACCATCAAATGCACAGCATGTGAAATTCAGCAGAGAATAACCAGAAAACAACGAAGGAGGGAAAGAGCTATGATTATTGCCGCTCACTTAGTAACCGTGATATGAAGAGAAAAAGCAACCTAGCGGCTCCCGCGGAGTCGCAAATTTGAAAGCGCATGACACGCCTGTATAGATATGTCGTTCGGGCAACACTGCCCTATTTAGCCATTAATCATGGCTATCACTCAGAATTAGAGTGCGGCCGATGTATGCCGTGTAGGATGTGGAACAACCTCTCCAATTGCACGATGATTACAACAACGGCAGTAGTATTGAGGCTCCATCTCGTAATAATGTTCACCTGATACAAATTTCGCCATCAGCTGTGTAAAACTCACCATTTTGCCTGTTAACGAGTCAACAGACTGAGGCTCGCAACGCTTCATAATCACTTTATGTTGCGTTGATTTTCTACAAGCTGCGCAATATATATCCGGCATTTCTCTTCTCCCTACTTTTTCGTCCTACTGACAATTGACATATTTTGTTCAAAATAATTCCACAATTAAAAAGCTCCTTTAATTTTTTGTGCCCTATCTTCAAAAAATTGAACGAAAGTATCAAAAAACTGAGACATTGGTCAGACCTCAACTTTTGTACCATCAATATGAGCAAACGTGCTTATGTGTGTAATAATACGACACATTACACATAAGCAATTGTTCGGGCTTATTATTTAGTAAGGCGCATGACAACTACACGCCTGGCTAGATCGAGCTTTCGAGACGCCTTGTTATCTCGATTTACCCCGCAAACCAGTTGCTAGCAGCTATAGCCGTCTCATCAAGGAAGAAATGCATGACGATACAACCGATTCTCACTACCGAAAGACTCGTCCTCCGGCCATTCAATATCGATGACTGCCAACAAGTGGCTTTACTCGCTGGAGATAAGCGAATTGCCGACATGACAGCAAACATCCCTCATCCTTATGAGCGACCGATGGCGCAAGCATGGATAGATAGGCACGATCCGATGTATCAGCAGCATCAAGGCGTGGCGTACGCTATTACCTTGCGAAACACTGGGGAGTTACTTGGTGCAGTGAGTTTACCGCGTATCGAAGAGGGCTACGGTACATTAGGCTACTGGGTTGGCGTGCCACATTGGGGGAAAGGCTATGCATTCGAGGCCTCCAAAGCCTTACTCGAATTTGCTCGAATGCACTTTGAGTTAAACGGAATAACCGTGATGCATTTGGTGGACAATCAGCGTTCTAAATCGGTGATCCAAAAACTAAATATCCCTTACATCGGTGACAAAACATTGCGCATGCAAGGCAAAGAACGAAAGGTTTGTGTCTACCAACTCACGTTCGTCGCTTCTGAATAAAGTCGAGGAATATGTCGGATGATCATCCATGAAACTTCACAAAATCTGCCCAAGAACAACCCTTTCTTGCTAGGAACTGTATTGTTGTCGCTGTTCTATTTTTCCTACCTAGCAGACAAGATCGTCGAGTTTGGACTCGTAGCACTCACAATAATAGGATTGAAACTGCTCTCAACGTACTTCACGCGCCGCGCGTTCAATCCTAAAACGCTAGATATCGAGGCAAGCACCAACACCTTGAAGTACCGCCAGGGCTCAACGGTTTACTTCCGTCTACCTCTTGATGACATTGTCAAAGTCCAAATACAGAAAGAGTTCTTCTCTAGCAAAAGTTTGATGCTCTACACAGTCAACGACGCTTACCAAGTGCCGAATTCAGACAATTTCGATTCTCTACAGTTAAAGGATTTAATGAAACAACTTGAAGAGAGAATTGATGATCAATCTCGCTAAAACGAAAAGAGAAGACATTCTAGAATGTTGCCAATTTGGTCTCTAAATAGAAAGACAAAAAAGCCAGCAATAACGCTGGCTTTTCTCTGTGTTAGTCTTGCGCGACTTTCACGCGAATTTTGCTTTTTTCTACGTTCGTCAAATTCAGTGCTTCAAGAGCAGAAATGGCTTCTGCTTCGTCCGGCATGATGACAAAACCGAAGCCTTTCGACAAACCCGTGTCTTGATCAAGCACTAGCGAACACAGTTCTACTTTGCCGTACGCTGAGAATAATTTGCGGATATCTTGCTCGGTCATGTGACGAGCCAAGTTTCTTACTAAAAGTTTCATAATGAACCTAGTTGGTTTGATAACGGTTCGATTCTCTCAGTTTCTCTCTGGCAAACCAAGTGAATAATATGACGGCGTTGACTAGATCATTCTAAGTACATCTGTTTAAATGATTTTCCGTTCATTTTTCACCCATAGGAGAGTCGGCATGGAAACGAAACGTCTCAAACTCATCCCTGCTTGTTTAGAACGAGCCGAAGAGGCGCATCAAGCTGTCGTTCGCAGCCAAAAGACTCTCGAAGTCTATCTGCCGTGGGTGCCTCATGTGCTGACATTAGAAGCGATGATAGAAGGGACAGAGAAAGCCATCGCAAACTTTGAAAACTTCGAAGAAGAGCTGCGTTACTACATCATTGAAAAGGAAAGCGATCTCTTACTGGGTGCGGTCGGCTTGATGATTCGAGATCCCGACGTACCATCCTTTGAGATAGGTTATTGGTTAGATAATGCTGCCGTTGGCAATGGTTATGTTGCCGAGGCTGTGCTCGAAGTTGAGCGCTATGCGTTTGATGACTTGGGCGCCAAGAGAATCGCAATTCATGCTGATAGCACCAACCAAAAGAGCCGGGCTGTAGCCGAGCGCTGTGGTTATGAGTTCGAAGGAGAGCTCAGAAACGAACGTCTTACCACATCGGGAGAGCTGAGTAACACCGTTATTTACGCCAAAATTCGTCGCGACTAACACTCCAATCTAACCGAGCAATGCTAAGCTTTGATCTCAAGCTACCACCATTAACGTTAATTACGTTTCAGATAAAACAAAGCCCGCTAAAATAGCGGGCTTTGTGTTCATATACGGGAAGTTACTAGTCTAGTTCAACCAGTTTTTTCTCGAACGACTGGTGTTGGTCTAACACGTCTTGCGCAGCACCGCCCGTTGCTTTACTTACCACAATGATAGCAAGCGTAGAGAAGATGATGCCCGGTACGATTTCGTACACATCAAACCAACCGCCAGTTAGCTGCTTCCAAACTACGATAGTGATACCACCAACAAGAATACCTGCTAACGCGCCGTTACGGTTCATACCGCTCCAGTAAAGGCTAAGTACAACCGCAGGACCAAATGCCGCACCAAAGCCAGCCCAAGCGTAAGATACAAGACCAAGTACTGAGCTATCAGGCGTCATCGCTAGGAATAGCGCAACAAGCGAAATAACGATAACACCGATACGACCAATCATTACGATTTCTTCAGAAGACGCTTCTGGCTTGAATACTTGCTTGTAGAAGTCTTCTGCAAGCGCTGAAGATGAAACAAGGAGCTGTGAGTCAGCGGTACTCATTACCGCCGCTAGGATTGCTGCTAACAACATACCCGCAACGACAGGGTGGAATACTGCGTTAACCAATAGCATGAAGATCTTCTCACCGTCTTCTAGTTGAGTACCCGGATGACCCGTAACCCAAACCAGACCAACAAGACCAACAAGCATTGCACCGACCATAGATAGTGCCGTCCAAATCACTGCGATACGACGTGCAGTCGTTAGATCTTTGTTTGAACGAGACGCTTTAAAACGCGCTAGGATGTGTGGCTGACCAAAGTAACCAAGGCCCCACGCCGCTAGAGAGATAATAGCAATCGCAGATAATGGTTCGCCTTTCGCGTCATTCCATAGCGTTGCAAGTTCTGGGTTGATGTCATGTAGATCAGAACTTAGCTGCCCTAAACCACCGTCCATTACCGCTATAGGAACAATCATTAGCGCAGCCGCCATTAGCAGACCTTGCACTAAGTCAGTCCAAGATACCGCTAGGAAACCACCGAATAGTGTGTAAGAAACGACACACACCGTACCGATGATAACAGCGTAGGTATAATCTAGACCGAATACCGTCTCAAACAGTTTGCCCCCTGCGACCAAACCTGAGCTGGTGTAGAAAAGGAAAAATAGAAGAATGAAAAACGCAGAGATTGTCTGAATCAGTTTCGACTTATCGTTGAAGCGACGTGACAGGAACTCTGGCAACGTTAGCGCGTCAGTTTGGATACTGTAGGTACGGAGGCGTTTTGCACTGATGAGCCAGTTTGCCCATGTACCAAGAAGTAGACCGCCGGCTAACCAGAAGGCCTCGATACCCGCAGCGTACGCATAGCCAGGCAAGCCTAGCAGCAACCAACCACTCATGTCTGAAGCACCTGCAGATAATGCAGCAGGCCACGGACCTAGGCTACGGCCACCTAGGAAGTAGTCAGATGAATTGGAAGTCCTCTTATACGCGTAAACGCCAATAGCAACCATAATCAGTAAATACGCCACAAAAGTGGACGTGATAGCAAAGCTATTTTCTATCATTAGATAGTCCTCGTTATAATTATTTCCTTCCTTGCCTGCCCTGATATTTTACCGTCTCAGCAATACATCAGAGTATAAAAAACCAATCTGGACCGACTCTCAGTCCAGTTACTCCAGATTGGCATTACAAGTCAGGTTAGTGAGTTTCGTTCCCCAACTCGAGTAGAGTTGCGTTACCACCCACCGCGGTAATATTTATCGTTCGAGTGCGCTCAGTAATGAAGCGCAACGAGAGATGAGGATCATGAGCCAATTTCGGTGACTCTAAATCCGTTTCAGAAACTAAGCCGACGATTGCACCGTCACGCTTAGCTAGTTGAAGATTGAGCGCATGCTCAATCTGTGAACGCCCAACATAACCCACACTACGTACATCGCTCTCAAGCAACGGGGCAGACGCATCGTACGCAACAACCTGGACTAAGTTAGATGGGAAGTTTGCCAACACTACAGCTTGCTTAACCAATTGGTTTAGCTCTGCATTGTCACTGCAAACGACCACACTGTTGCCTGCAATTAAGGCACAGGTGATCATCGCAAAAGCACTGTATAACGCATTATCAGCAGGCTCGATGTTGTTTTCACAAATCACCAAAGCCACACCGCGTCCTGCGGCATACAGTTCGTTAGTTTCCCCTGTAGGGCCAACTAACTGGTGAGTTTCTGCAAGAAGAGCAGATGCTTGTTGCAAGTGGTAAGAAACCACTTTGGCAACGGTAGACTGCTGCCCTTCTAGTGCAGATTTAAATGCCAGAACATGCTCGCATTTGTAATCAAAATCAGTCAGATTCCACTGCTCCCACGCAGAGAATGCATCTTTAAAATAGGTGATCTGATGAACCATAATGCGACTCCTTATGCGTTTTCTGCTTGAGCAAGAAGATGTTGAGTAAAGCGGAATAGGTAGTGTGGACCACCAGCTTTCGGGCCAGTACCCGACAAGCCTTGACCACCAAACGGCTGTACACCAACCACAGCGCCAACTTGGTCTCGGTTGATATAGCAGTTACCTACTCGTGCATGTTTCTCAATCCAACGGTACGTGGTTTCGTTACGGCTATGGATACCCATCGTCAAGCCAAAACCCGTTCTGTTGATCTGCGCAACCACGTTCGGTAATTCAGACGCTTTAAAGCGAACAATGTGCAAGATTGGACCAAATTGTTCTTCTTTCAGCACATCGATGCCCGAGATTTCAAACGCACTTGGTGAGACAAAGTCACCATGCTGGCACGATTCATCCAGCTGTAGCTGAGCGACTTTAGTCTGTGTTTTGCTCATTTGCTCAAGGTGAGCGAGGAGTTTTTGTTTTGCATTGCTGTCGATAACCGGACCAACATCCGTTTTGTGTAGGTAAGGTAAACCAACATGCAGCTCATTCATCGCACCTTGAATCAGGTTGATCATACGGTCTGCTACATCTTCTTGTACAAATAGAACACGAAGGGCAGAACAACGCTGACCAGCAGATGCAAACGCCGAACGAATCACATCACGCACCACCTGCTCTGGCAATGCAGTACTGTCCACAATCATTGCGTTTTGGCCACCTGTTTCCGCAATAAACGGAACTGGTTTCGCGCTGCGCTCCGCGAGCGTGACGTTAATGCGTTGCGCCGTTGCCGTTGAGCCAGTGAATGCCACACCAGCAATAGCATCATGAGAAGTCAGTGCATGACCGATCTCAGCGCCGCGACCAGTAAGTAACTGAATCACACCTGCAGGGAAGCCAGCATCAAGCATTAGTTCAATAGCGCGAGCGGCAATTAAGCTTGTTTGCTCAGCAGGTTTTGCAACCACTGTGTTACCCGCAATCAGTGCTGCCGTCACCTGACCAAGGAAGATAGCCAACGGGAAGTTCCAAGGGCTAATACACACAAACACACCAAGACCTTCACGGCTAGAAATGCGTTTCACACCATCAAAGCCTTCTAGCTCAAATGGCTGTAGGTTTTGCGCTTGTTTCGCGTAAAAACGACAGAAATCCACCGCTTCACGAACTTCATCAATGCTATCGTGAATCGTTTTACCCGCTTCTTTGTGGCAAATCGCCACCAGCTCAGCTAGGTTTTCTTCCATTAAGTCAGCAAGCTTTTCTAAACAAGCCGCTTTTTGCTCAACAGGAACGGTTTTCCAATCAGAGAAAGCAGTTTGCGCCGCATCAATTGCAGCGGAAACGTGATCAAGAGTTGCAAATGCCACTTTGCCGACTTCAATTCGGCGATCGTATGGTGCGGTGATGATCTCAGCCGCATTTTCCTTGATCATGCTTTCGGCAAAGCGTTCACCATTGATCATCGGGCCTGCAACCCACTGGTTGTCCATGAAGCTTTCGACCTGAGCTTCAAATGGCTTCGCTTCACTGTCGATGTCGATGTTGACGCCATATGAGTTCTTACGCTCAGGGAAAATGTCGGCAGGCAATGGAATTTTGTCGTTGTGTAGCGTGTCAAAACCCGTCAACACATCCACAGGGTGATGGGTCAACTCATAAATCGGACAACGCGCATCAACTAGACGGTGTACAAACGAGCTGTTCGCACCATTTTCAAGCAGACGACGAACCAAGTACGGAAGAAGATCAGCATGGCTACCGACAGGAGCATAAATACGTACTGGCTGACCGTACATTTTCATAACATGGTTATAAAGTGAATCACCCATACCATGCAGGCGCTGGAACTCGTATTCTTTGTGCTCCGCCATGACAGCAATTGCCGTAACTGTGTGAGCATTGTGGCTTGCAAATTGTGGGTAGATATTACCGCGAACACCTTCGCTAAGTAGGAAACGAGCACAAGCTAAGTATGCAACGTCCGTCGCTTCTTTGCGAGTGTATACTGGGTAATTTGCATAACCCGCTTGTTGAGACCACTTGATTTCGCTGTCCCAGTACGCGCCTTTAACCAAACGCAGAGGAATAACGTCACCTTGCTCTTTTGCGAGTGCATTTAGCCACACCAAGACTGGTAGCGCACGTTTTGAGTAGGCTTGAATAACCAAACCAAACTTGCCCCAACCTTTCACAAGATCGCTACGGTACACTTTCTCAAATAGCTTCAGAGAAAGCTCAAGGCGATCCGCTTCTTCTGCATCGATTGTGATTGCAACGTCGACTTCAATAGCACGTTTTAGTAGTTGCATTAGTGAGTCATACAACTCTGTCATTACACGTTCTTCATTTGCGACTTCGTAGCGCGGATGTAATGCAGAAAGCTTGATGGAAATCGAAGGCGCAGGGCTGGTGTCGTTACCGTAAGTCTCGCGACCCACCGCTTCGATCGCCATTAGGTAATCTTTGAAGTACTTGTTCGCGTCCGCTGTAGTTAACGCCGCCTCACCTAACATATCAAATGAGTAGGTGAAACCTTTGTCGCGCATTGGACGACCGTTCTTTTGCGCTTCTTCGATCGTACGACCACGAACAAACTGGTGACCCATGATCTTCATTGCCTGATACATGGCTTTACGAATCACAGGCTCAGAGAATTTATTTACCAGACGGTTTACAGCCTGACCTGGGCTCTGGGTGCCTTGCTCACCAAGACCAACCACTTTACCTGTTAGCATAAGGCCCCATGTTGATGCGTTAACAAACACAGAGTCAGAGTTCTTCAGGTGAGATTTCCAGTCTGCGACACTCAACTTATCTTTAATCAAAGAATCTGCTGTCGCGGCATCTGGGATGCGCATTAATGCTTCTGCAAGACACATCAGCAAGATACCTTCTTGAGTATCTAAGCTGTATTCTAGCAATAAAGCATCAATCATCTGGATTGACTTCTTATCGGCACGAATGGCTTCGATAAGGTGGGTCGTTTGGGTAGTGATCGCCGATTTTTCATCCTCTGTCGGCGTCGCTAGTGGCAATAGTTGCTCTAGCCATTGAGACTCGTCCACCATATATAATGGCGAGATCAGTGACCACAACTTATCAAGCGGCTGCCCGATAAATTCCGGTGTCAACACGTTCGTAGCTGTAAACATGTGTGTTCCTCAATCTCACTCCTCGAAAACCGCTTCGAGGATTATCAATGGCTGGCAGTGTATTTTGAGGCCGATAAGAATACTTGTCAAAAACTACGACATTTTTGCCAAAAACTCGCTTTTATAACAAAACATCCACATAGTCACATTCAAATAGGTAATATTTTGTGTTGTAAATTTTAATTTTTTCATTGCATTCACAACAAAATATCAAGAATATCAATAAGATTTTTGTGAAGAGCTCGTTCTAAGAGAAAATGTAGGATCAAGTGGCATATCAACCACTGCAAAGAACAGAGAATTTAAAAAAACGAGAGATAGGTCACGTGAATAAAACATAAAAAAACCATGCATAGTGCATGGCTTTATTCTGATTGATGATTATTTGACCTAAAAAAACGCGTTGTTATCCAACTTGTTTTTTATAACGGGAAGGTGATATTCCCTGTAAGCGAGTAAAAGTATGAGTAAAAGTACTCTGGCTTGAGAAGCCAGTAAACTCGGCAATTTGCCCTAAAGAAAGGTGCCCTTGCTCGATTAATTCACGAGCCATGTCGATACGCTTTCCGAGAACATATTGATGAGGTGTAATCCCCATCTGCTCTTTAAACAAGCAATGGAACTGACTTTCCCCAAGAAACACTCGCCCGGCCAATTGAGCCACACTAATCTTATGACTCAGGTGCTGCTCAATGTAACGATCAATCGCCTCCAAATCAAAGCGCGACTCTTTTCGACTGGTCTCAAATGCCGAGATATGGCGCTGCATTAATGCAATCACAGTGTCGTTACACGCACGACTTAACAGCAGGTCATCCGGATGGTTTCGCATTTCCTGAACCAACATCTGTATCAGCTTCTGAATTTGACTATCTAACTGGAAGTAGACATGCTCTCTCTCCAGGTTATTGATTTTTTGAAGCATTTCGGGATCATCATTTGTCGGTTTGGGCATATTCAGCACCAAAATATCCGATTGATTGATGACGCCACCGAAAGCATGATCAGAGCATGCGGTAACCACACAACCTTGACCAGGGCCGACAAGATTACCTCGCCCGCGCACTTCAAATTCGGCTTGCCCTTTTAAACCAATCACGATCTGCGTATAAGAATGATCGTGGCAATCCATATAAGACGGAAGTGTGATCAGCTCCGCCGGCTTTGGCAGCATAATCTCTTGATATGAAAGGATTTTTTGGTTATCTGAGTCACTCATTTTAAACAGTCGTCTTTACACGGTCAGCTTACGTCTTCGCATCATATACCTTCTTTGTTGGGTTGCAACTTTTACCCAACTCAATCGACAAGATCAAATCAGCATGATCAAGTTCATTTACATGATCATAGTTCCGGAACGATGATCATGCGAGGTTAATTTACGGTCAGTGAGCAACCAATTTTATTAACAAAAACGGATAGATAGGCAACACCTTACGTATACATAATCAATCAATGTAAAGATCCTTATTACCGAACAATCTGTTATTTTGTAAAACACCGTGCTCCATATTAGATAACTCGTCCCTGAAACGGATCGAAACCCACTCTTAAACTCAACATAGAGGGATTTCCCCCCTTACTAATATGCTTCTGATTCAATACATTAGTCCTCGAGCTTTAAGATGCATACGATCTAAAGCTCTCGGTATCTCATTGATACCTCTAACTTACTTAGCAGACCCTCGCTAGGTAATTTAGAACCTCTTCTACACGTCGACAAGATTATATCTTGTGTTGCCAGCCCGTCTTCAGGCTGGCTTTTTTTTTTTCGCTTCTCAACAATGAAAACAATGGCATAAGCTGATATCATAGCTTTTGTCTCACTGTCCCTCTCATATGCTTAGGTGCTGCTCTTTCGCTCACAAGTGATATGAACGTCAACCACATTACAACTGAGTTGTAGGAAGCATGATCAAGGACGATACGAGTTGTAAGCCGAACATTGGCGGACATCCGTGAGCGCACATATCTGTAATGAAACAGACCATTTTCCCAATTAAACTCTTCGTTCCATTTCGTCGTTGTCTATGACTACCTGACGAAAACATCGAACACCATGAATTTAATTGGATTGAGCGCCAATCAACGAACGTGTTCTAGCAACGTAACTGCCTACTTGGCAACATCAATACGAGCCATGTAACACGGACGTCTCTGTATTGGTAAAAGCAGTATGTAGTGAGTCCTTTTGTGAATATTTCAGTCGATACCATAGAACAATCCCTCCTTAAACAGCTACCAGGTTGTTGGGGATGCAAAGATAAAGATTCGGTATTCCTATACGTAAACCAGGAATACGCAGAACTGTTAGGGCACACGTCGCCCGAGGAGTGCTTGGGTAAAACTGATTTTGATATGGCCAGCCCAACCACTGAATGCGCGCAAGAATTTCAACGCCAAGATAAACACGTTCTCGAAACTGGCGAGTCACTAAAAATTCTGGATATCCACCCTTATCCAGATGGCCGCTGGCGAGCACATATATTTACTAAAACACCGTGGCGAGATGACAAAGGCGACATCGTAGGCACCATTTTCTACGGAAGGGAACTCACCGACACCGCCGTGATTGAAGTCGGGTATTGGGTTTGTCGTGCAATCAGTACCAACCCAAATCAACAATCCATCTTTCGTTTCTCTGACTTACAACCAAAACCAGAGAAGCTCACATGCCGCGAGCAAGAAACGCTTTTCCTCTTGCTCTATGGCAAAAAGCCTCAATTTATCTCTCAGGTCATGGGCATATCAACAAAAACCGTTGAAGGTCACGTCGCACGCTTACGTAATAAGTTTGCAGCGAACAGCAAGAACGAGCTAATAGATAAAGCAATGGAAGCAGGCTACGGCTCTGTTGTACCCAAAACGCTGCTTAAGCATCAATTATCGGTTGTGTTGAATGGAGAGCGATAATTCGCATCGCTTCTACCTACAAAAACACCGCCCCAATTCGGCGGTGTTTGTTTATTCATGAGGGACCATAAGCCTATGGCGCTAAACGATCAATGTCCCAACTTCCATCATGCTGGGAGAAAAGAAAACGATCGTGAAGGCGATGTTCGCCACCTTGCCAAAATTCGATGCTCTTTGGTTTTACGCGAAAGCCACCCCAAAAGGTTGGTACTGGTATTTCACCCTTAGCAAACTTCTGTTTTAGCTCTAAAAACTTACCTTCCAACACACCTCTGGCAGAAATACGGCTACTTTGTTTGCTCGCGATTGCGGCCAACTGGCTCTCTTTAGGACGAGAAGTAAAGTATTTCATATTCTCTACGGCGGTAAGCTTTTCAGCCACACCAGTAATATGAACTTGGCGCTCTAACGGATGCCAAGGGAAGTGCAAACTAATATTGCTGTTATGCTCTAGCTGCTGGGCCTTGCGACTGCCTAGGTTGGTGTAAAACACAAAACCATCTTTGTCGACGTTTTTCAATAGAACAATGCGTTGAAACGGCATGCCATTTTCATCAACCGTTGCAACTGTCATCGCAGTCGGGTCCGTTAAACCCGCTTCAACTGCTTGCTCTAGCCACAGATTAAATTGATCAATAGGATCAGCTTTCAAATCTTTACGACGCAGCCCACCTTTGGTGTACTCACGACGAATATCAGCAAGTTCCATCTTTACTCCTTCACTCGTTTTTGTCGATTGTGCTCCCGATACTGAGGAAATACAAGGACATCATTGTGCTTGTTATCGTTGCCGCTCACAGCATCACAGTGCGTCATTTGATACCATGACACAAAAAACCAGTGAGCCGATCGTGAACTTACTCAACCCCAAAGCCCTACGTCATTTTTTACTGCTACTGTGTGCCGGCGGCATTTCAGGGCTTGCGCTTACTCATCATTACGCAACTCAATACCAACATGATCAATGGCAACAAAAGCTAGAGAGACAAGCCGCGCAAGTGTCACAAGAAGTGGACTACGAACTGGCAAAGTTTGAACAGATACCAAACCTATTAAGTCACGACCCAAGACTACTCAAAGCAGTAGAGCGCGGAACGCCCTCTCAAGAGCTCAACCTACTGTTATCAGATTGGTTGAAGCAAAGTTTGGCCGATACGATTTACGTTCATGACCGCACCGGGTTAGTCATAGCCTCAAGTAACTTTCAGCAAGAAGATACGTTTGTTGGCTCTAGCTTTAGCTATCGCCCCTATTTTAAAAATGCGCGACGCGGTGAGCCCGCTCAATATGTTGGATTAGGCGTGCGCTCGAATAAACGTGGGTACTTCTTCTCATCTCCGCTGTGGGTAAATGAGGAAGTCGTTGGCGTGATCACAGTAAAAGTGAACTTGGAGCAATTAGAACAGCGCCTTTCGCAAACCACGACAGACGTACTCATTACAGATAAACACAATGTCGTGTTTATGAGCAATTTACCAGACTGGCGCTATCGTGCACTTTTCCCACTGTCATCGAGTGCAATAATTGAACTTACCGAAACGCGTCAATATGGCGATACCTTGCCCGAATATTTTGGTGAGTTGACGGCGCACAGTGGTGTCACGGAGTTTGATGACAATCAATTGCTTCTATCACCGAATTACCTCGCATACGCAACACACTTATTGGATAAAGGGTTTCGCGTCGTTGCCTTAATTAACCACAACAGCGTTCTTGCCGCCGTTTTACAGGCCGATATCGTCTTCCTGATCTTATATGCGCTCATTGCTCTAATTGCGTTAGCGTGGTTCCAAACCCTAGTTAACAAAGCACGCCTTGCCCATCTCAATGTGAGCCTAGAAGAAAAAGTAGTGCAACGGACACTAGTTCTGAGTGAAGCCAACCAAAAACTACAACAGACCATCCGCCAATATGAGCAAAGCCAACAAGAGCTTAAACAAACACAACAAGAACTGACGCAAGCCGCGAAATTGGCACTGTTGGGCGAGCTATCAGCCAGTATTAATCATGAGATAAATCAGCCACTTTCCGCACTAAGAACCTATACCGAAAACTCGCAGCGTTTGTTGGCAATGGAAAAATACCCAATGGTCGCTGACAATTTGGGCAAAATGCTGACACTCAATGACACCATTTCGGAAGTCATTGCCCGCTTAAAAGTCTTTACTCGGAAAGCCACGCACGATTCACACAATGAAATCTCAGTACTGCACGACGCGGTACATACTGCCACCAGCATTTTGAGCAACAAGCTTATTAAGCAAGGAGTAACACTAAAAGTTCCGGCCATCGACTATGATGTGAAGCTGGCCATTCACAGCGTTGAATTAGAACAAGTGCTGATAAACCTCTTCCACAACGCCGCACAAGCGATGGAAAACCACTGTATCGATCCGCAAATATCAATTGCTGTTCAGTGTCATGATGACAGTTGCGACATTCTTGTTTCCGATAACGGGCCTGGCATGTCGGACGAAGCCCTAGCAAAAATCTTTGATCCATTTTTTACGACTAAGCCAGAGGGCTTAGGATTAGGTTTGACCATCTCCAAACGCATTTTAGAGAGCTATCACGGCTCCCTCTGTGCCTATAAACATCAGAACACAGAACAACAAGCAGGAGGCATGACCTTTATCGTGACGCTACCAATAGTCAATCAGAATAAACGTACTCCAGAAGTGGAAAACGACCATGAATAACTCAGTTTTCTTTGTTGATGACGAACCACACATTCGTGATGCCGTGTCTCAAGCCCTGCTGATTGAAGGGATAGACGTCACCTGCTTACCAAACGCAGTAGAAGCCTTACGCGTAATCGACTCAAATACGCCTGCGATTATCATTACCGATATCCATATGCCCGTGATGGATGGCTTGGAGTTTATGCGAACTTTGCGAAGCAAAAACGATCACTTTCAATTCATCGTACTTACTGGACATGGAGATGTGAAAACCGCGGTAGATGCGATGAAAAGCGGCGCGTACGACTTTCTAGAAAAACCGTTTTCAACGGAACAGCTCATGAAATCGCTCAACAATGCCAGCGATAAACTGAACTTGTTGCAAGAAAACATCTGGCTTAAGAAAGAGCTCGACATGCAAACTCATGTTGGTCCGAAAATGATTGGTCACAGTAAGGCCATGGTGAGCATTCGTCGCGCCTTGATCAGTGCGCCCACAAGCCAGCCGCTCATTTTTGTAGGTCAAGATGGTACGGGTCGGCGACTCGCTGCACAATTTGCCCACGACATACATGCAACACCGGATAGTGAGCTAATCGCCGCTTCTGGTGAAGACCTCTATGAGCTTTCATTAGAAGCGCTCGACAAAGCCATACACCGCTTAAGTGAAGGAAAACGCCACTGCAGTTTGTACTTACATAGCGCAGAGCATGTATCATTTGAGCAATGGGAATACTTATTCAAGCACCCAAAACTTGAGCGTGTTTTTGGCGCGACCACCCAAGCCGAGCCACCTCTAAAATCCCTGGCGACTCTAATTCACTTACCGACGCTCGATGAAAGAAAGGAAGATATAGGGCCTTTATACAAGCACTTTGTGCGCCACACAGCGAGTCGATATCAGTTACAGCCGCCACATATCAGCCTAGAAGAGGTCAAACACCTCACCAGTCTCGAATGGCCAGAAAACGTTAAGCAGCTACGCCAATTTGCTGAACTTCGTGCCCTCAAGCCAGATACTTTTAGAATGGAAGATTGGAACAGTGAGAAAAGTCTTGAAATTCAGAGTATGACTCAGCGCACAGAATACTTTGAATATTGCTTGTTATTCGATGCATTGCAAAGACATCGCGGCAGACTCAAAGAGGTTCAACTAGAATTACAGGTATCACGCAAAACCTTGTACGACAAACTAAAAAAACATCAGTTGGATAAAGCCAAGTTCAAGGCGTAATAGCTATACTCCGGCGCTAATTATGCTTTTGTTTGATTTAGAAAGTGTAAGAAAGCTCATTTGAAGAGAGAATAACCCTCTTCTCATATTTTATTAGCCGAGCATGCTGACATGATCGGTTAATAATAATAAGATCAAAAAGATAATCCGTAATTATATAAGCAGGGACTGTGATGAGCCGAGATAACTACAACAAACTCAACGATGAAGAGTTGGATTTTGTTGATGACAAAACTGCAGCATTGCTCCTCAATACCCCCAACAGCGCGCGTTTTATGCTCTGGGTTATGGTGCTATTTTTCATTGCAGCAATAGGTTGGGCATCTTGGGCTGAAATCGACAAAGTCACGGTTGGTCAAGGCAAAGTGATTCCCTCCTCACAGATACAAGTAGTCCAAAACTTAGAAGGTGGCTTAGTCAAAGAAATCTTGGTCAAAGAAGGTCAGTTGGTTGAAAAAGGCCAACAGTTACTGCTTATCGATGACACCCGCTTTCGCTCAGATTTTCGTGAACGTGAGCAACAAGTTGCCAACCTTACCGCATCTGTGCTGCAACTATCCGCTTCTATTAACAGTGTTGCCGTTAATCGTGATTTTGAAACGGAAAACTGGCGTCAAAGTGTACTACTTGATTACGGTAAACTGACCTTCCCACCAACCTTGGAAGAGACTCGACCTCAACTCACACAGCGTCAAAAAGCAGAATATCGCGAAGATCTAGATAATTTACGCAACCAACTTTCTGTTATTGACCAACAAGTGCAGCAAAAACAGCAGGACTTGGTAGAGATCCAAGCGCGAGTAAGGAACTTGCGTCAAAGCTACCAATACGCGAAAAAAGAACTCGATATCACCAAACCTTTGGCAGACGAGGGCGTTGTTCCTCGTATTGAACTGCTCAAATTACAGCGCCAAGTCAACGATACCCGTCGTGAAATGACGTCCAGTGAGCTCAAAATTCCCGTATTGCAATCAGCGATTCGAGAATCCATGCTCAACCGTATTGATGTTGCACTCAAATTCCGCTCTGAACAGCAAGAGAAACTCAACAGCGCCCAAGACCAGTTATCTGCTTTGGTTGAATCAGCGGTGGGCTTGGAAGATAGAGTAAACCGAACGGTTGTGAATTCGCCAGTAACAGGCAAAATCAAAACACTGAACATCAATACTGTCGGTGGTGTTATCCAACCTGGTATGGATATCGTCGAGATCGTACCAACAGAAGACACACTATTGGTAGAAGCGAAAATTGCGCCAAAAGACATCGCATTTTTACGCCCAGATCTTCATGCTATCGTGAAATTTACAGCTTACGACTTCACAAAGTACGGCGGTTTAGAGGGTGAGTTGGAACATATCAGCGCGGATACCACTCAAGATGAAGAAGGCAACAGCTTCTACATTGTTCGTGTACGCACCGAAAAAACAAACTTTGGTCAAGATGCAGATTTACCAATCATTCCAGGAATGACAGCATCGGTCGATATCATCACAGGGAAGCGAACCGTTTTGGAATATCTACTTAAACCGATTTTAAGTGCCAAAACGAACGCCTTGAAGGAGTAAACCACATTAAGATACTCGCGATAGGGAGTATTGAGCGATAAGTGATTAAATAAAAAGCACTTATTTCTCACTGACGAACTCTCTAGAAGAGTATACTTGTGATACGAGTCGAATATGCGATCCAATTTGCAGCGTAAAGTTACATTATTAATCAGCTTAAGTTGTTTGTCGTTCCAACTTGGTGCGCTGAACAGCAAAGAACAACGATGGGTCAATACGGTCACAGCGGTGTACGGCGAACGTGCGGGATTGCGCGTAAATACATGGCGAAAGAACCTCGACTTATTTAAACAATTAGAGACTCATGAACAGCTCGCTGGCGTTAACGACTTTTTTAATCAGCTGTATTTCGTTGACGACATAAAACTGTGGGGAAAGACAGATTATTGGGCTACGCCACTCGAATTTTTAGGGAGTAACGCAGGAGACTGTGAAGATTTCACTATTGCTAAGTACTTCTCTTTACTCGAGCTAGGAATACCAGATTCAAAGATGCGGTTAATATACGTAAAAGCCATCGAACTGAATCAGTTTCACATGGTATTAGCTTACTACCCTACCCCAAGTTCTGAGCCGCTCATTCTCGATAATATCAATCCTGACATTGTCCGAGCCTCTAAGCGTAGCGACTTGCTACCGATATACAGTTTTAATGGTACAAACCTGTGGTTGATGAAGTCATCTGCTAGCACTGGAGAGCTGGCAGGGAAAGCATCACGGTTGAGCCTTTGGAATGACTTACGCTCGCGCGAACGTAAGTTGCAGTTAAATAAACCTAAAATTAACTATGACGAGTGAGAAACATGACCCTATATAAGAAGCTTGTGGTGGGGATGGTTACGGTCTTTATACTCTTGTTGGCATCAGTATTCGTAATCCAATTCAACACGACTCGAGACAGCTTGGAGCAACAGCAACGTTCAGAGGTCAACAACACTATTAACACCGTAGGTTTGGCACTGGCTCCTTACCTAAAGGACAAAGATAAAGTCGCGGTTGAGTCCGTGATTAATGCTCTATTTGACGGCAGCACCTACTCCGTTGTTCGTCTTACAGCATTAGATTCTGACTACCAGATCGTGCGTACTTACCCAGTTAAACCAAGTACGGTGCCACAATGGTTTATCGACATGAATCTATTTAAAGCGATTCACGATAAGCGTGTTGTGACCAGTGGTTGGATGCAGCTCGCCGAAGTAGAAATCATTAGCCACCCAGGCGCAGCTTACGAGCAGCTCTGGCAAGGTTTTATTGGCTTGCTGTCTGTATTCAGTGTTATTTTTCTAGCTGGTTTAGTGGCAATTTCATACATCCTACGTCGCTCGCTAAAACCATTAACGGCCATCGTAAATAAAATGCATGAAATCGCGAATAACCAATTTGGTGAACCGCTTGCTCGTCCAAGAACCAAAGATCTTATCGCGGTGGTAGATGGCATTAACATGATGTCTGCTCAAATCGAGCTATCATTCAAAGAGCAAGCCAAAGAGGCGCAACGTCTGCGTGCTCAGGCTTACCTCGATCCTATATCTAAATTGGGTAACCGCTCATTCTACATCAACCAAATCGACCAATGGCTTGCAGAGCAAACGCAAGGGGGTATCGCGCTACTCCATGCTGAATACATTGGCGACATTTACGAGACCAAAGATTACCAACGCGCAGATGCCCACGTTAAAGAACTGTCTCAACGTTTGAAAAACACCATTGATGTACCGGGTGCCACTATTGCTCGCTTGTCTAGTGATGAGTTCGGCTTGCTTTTCCCTCATATGGATGAGAGCGAGTTACGCATTTTATCGGACAGCATCGTCAATTGTGTGAACGGCCTAAATACTGACCCAACAGGCTTAGCAAAACCTAAAGCGTCACTAGGGGTTGCACACAGCAAAGATCAGAAAACGCGTTCTGAAATCCTCTCGATGGTGGACAACGCACTATCGAAAGCCAAAGCGCAACCAGACAAGCCATACGGCTTCATTGGCAGTGATACACCTTCTAGTTTGATGGGTAAACAGCAATGGAAAGCGTTGGTTGAAGAAGCCATTCATAGTGATTGGGTTAAATTCCGTTTCCAAGCTGCGAAAAACACATGGGGTAAAGTATTCCACAACGAAGTATTTTCAAGCATCGAAAAAGATGGTGAAACGTATCGTGCGAATCAATACCTATTCGCACTAGAACAGTTAGACGCCACCAACATCTTTGACCAGTATGTCATTGAATCAATGATTAAGATGCTAGAAAATGGTGAACTTAATGACCCAGTCGCGATTAACATCGCGCAAAGCAGCTTGTCTCAACCATCGTTTATTCGCTGGACAACTAGCATGCTGGAAAAACACGCCAAAGTGGCCTCTAAGCTACACTTTGAAATTCCAGAGGAATGCTTTATCGATCAGCCTCACCACACAGCACTGTTATGTAATGCCATTCGCCAATCAGGTGCTGAGTTCGGCGTAGATAACTACGGACGTAACTTCCAATCTTTGGAATACATCCAAGAGTTCCGCCCGAACTATGTGAAGCTCGATTACCTATTCACACACAACTTGCACGACGAAAAACAGAAATTCACGCTAACGTCGATCTCTCGTACTGCCCACAACCTTGGTATTACGACTATCGCATCGCGTATCGAAACTCAAATCCAGTTGGACTTCCTCACTGAACATTTTGTTGAGGTATTCCAAGGATTCATCGTCGACAAGGAATAAAAAGGTTTATCAACGATGAAAGACCCTTTACTGAATTCGCTCATCTACGTTAGCCGTTACTATGGGTTAGCTAACTCGCCAGAAGCGCTAGTCAACGGACTACCGCTATCTGACGGTAAACTGACCCCATTTTTGCTACCAAGAGCAGCGGAAAGGGCCGGATTGGTTGCCAAGGAAAACCGCGCAGAGCTGGAGAGCATCTCCAGCCTAATTCTGCCGGCAATCTTAGTTCTTAAAGGCGGTGACTCTTGCGTTCTCAACAGCATCAATATGGAGAAACGCGAGGCCGAAGTCACCACCCTAGAAAGTGGAATGGTGCCGATCTCTATTCCATTAGAAGACCTACTTGAGCAATACA
Source organism: Vibrio sp. 1249-1 (assembly GCF_033340495.1). NCBI lineage: Bacteria > Pseudomonadati > Pseudomonadota > Gammaproteobacteria > Vibrionales > Vibrionaceae > Vibrio > Vibrio sp. 1249-1. The sequence continues at coordinate 126,820 of NZ_JAWOWJ010000003.1, read as the reverse complement.
CTGGTCGGTACTTTTTAGTTAAAAAGCAATTCCGTTTCGATGAGCGCTCTCCCGAAGTGCTCAAAACCAACGAAGGCCACTGGTTCTGGTCCACCTTGTGGCAGTCAAAACGCATCTACCGTGATGTTTTAATCGCATCACTTCTCATCAACCTCTTTGCGGTTGCCGCTCCGCTATTCACTCGCTTGGTGTACGACAAAGTGGTTCCGAATCTTGCGTTTGAAACCCTATGGGTACTAGCAAGCGGCATCTTTGTCGTGTTCCTGTTCGACTTCATTCTCAAGTCGCTGAGAAATTACTTCATTGATGTGGCGGGCAAGAAGTCTGACATTCTGATTTCATCCAAACTGTTCAGCAAAGTGATGGGGATTAGAATGGAATCGAAGCCGCCTTCGGTCGGTGCCTTCGCTCGCCATTTACAAGAATTCGAATCTATTCGAGAGTTTTTTACTTCAGCGACCGTCAGTGCTCTCATTGATTTGCCTTTTGCCATTTTGTTCTTAGTGATTATATGGCTAATGGCTGGCGATCTTGTGTATGTACCGATGGTGGGCGTGGTCATTTTGATTATTCACTCGCTACTGATACAAGGGCCGCTGCGCCGCTCCATTGAGGAGGGTTCACGCCTAGCATCGCAAAAATATGCCAATTTGATAGAGAGCTTGGCTGGGTTAGAAACCGTAAAAATGCTCAGTGCGCAAAGCCAATTCCAATACCGCTGGGAAGAGGCAGTTGCGCACATGGCGAACTGGAATATAAAAAGCCGCCGAATTACGGATAGCATTCAAAACGCAGCAGGTTTTGTGCAGCAAAGTAGTAACGTAGGGATGATCATCCTAGGCGTTTACTTGATTGCAGAGGGCGACTTAACCATGGGTGGCTTGATTGCCGCAACCATGCTTAGCGGCCGCGCGATTGGTCCTTTGGTTCAGTTATCCTTACTCTCTACGCGCTACAACCAAGCGAAGTCTTCTATGACAATTATCAATCAAGTCATGGAAATGCCGGATGAACAAGAAGAAGGTAAACGTTACATTCACCGTCCAATAGTACAAGGCAAAATTGAACTTGAACGCGTGACCTTCCACTACCCAGATTCACCGGTGGCGTCGATTCGAGATTTGAGCTTAACCATTAACCCAGGCGAAAAAGTAGCGATCATAGGCCGTATCGGTTCGGGTAAAACCACGTTAGAGCGTCTTATCATGGGCTTGTATCAGCCGACGGAAGGTCATGTTCGCATTGATGATACCGACATCGCACAGCTGCATCATGTCGACATTCGCCGTAATATTGGTTGTGTGCCGCAAGATTCCAATCTGTTCTTTGGTTCTATCCGCGACAACATTACGCTAGGTCGCCCATTAACCGATGACCGTGACGTACTAGACGCAGCGAATCGTGCCGGTGTTACTGCGTTTACGCAATCTGACCCAGCGGGCTTAGAACGCCAAGTTGGTGAAGGTGGTGCAATGCTTTCGGGGGGTCAACGTCAAGCAGTCACGATCGCTCGTGCATTTTTGGGTCGTCCTCCTGTTCTACTCATGGATGAACCAACCAGTGCGATGGATAACCGCTCAGAGATGCACATTAAGCATCAATTAGCACAGTTGAAACCTAGTGAAACGCTGATTCTGATTACGCATAAAACGTCTATGCTCGACATCGTTGATCGCGTAATTGTGATGGAGAAAGGCAGCATCATCGCAGATGGCCCTAAAGCGCAAGTGCTGAACGATTTGAAACAAGGCAAAGTGCGTGCGGTTAGCTAACCTGAATTCACATTGATAAAAGACAAAGGCCCCGTTTAACTTGTGTTTAACGGGGCTTATTTTATTGGGAGCCCGAGATAATTAAGTTCTTCAAGCGCGACCCAAACGAGTACAAGGCCAACAATCACGAATAAAATCATAATCGCCTTTTCATCTTCTTCCATTTTTCAACGCCCTAAAAGCTATTTCAATTAATACACCTTAGGTTATCAGGACAAAAGTCATATTCAGCTCGTTTATAAGGAACTAGCGTCATAGAATGTCGGATATGGGATACAGCTCAAAGATTGCTCTCTTCAAAATCACGTCAGCTTTGGTTGAATATAAGTAATGAAGCCAAAGAGTTCGCAATGCTCACTAAGTCTTTGATTAACCAATATAGTACTCTGTGGTACCTCAACACAGAGACAAATGGTGTAAAGAAAAATTGTGATTACTTACAGCAAAAAATCAGCTATAAAAGCCGCTTTCTAGATATCGTCGAGATGAAGAAATGAATGATTGGATCCAATTAGAGCAAGTGAGCCAGTATTTCACTACGGGCTCCCTCGGTTACAAACTATTGATGGGCATTTTTGTCCTGATCGCGTATCGCATCCTGAAGAGGATTGTAAATCGAGCCATCCTAAATTTGGCAACAACGAAAGGTGTAAAAAAGGCTCGTTTGAGTTTTATTCAGCGCTGTTTCAATGTCGCGCTGCTATTTTTGACCGCCTCTATTTTTGCCATTATCACAGGTATTGGCTATGGCGATGTGTCTTTGTTCCTATCGTCCATTTTTGCCGTATTAGGTGTGGCGTTTATTGCGCAGTGGTCAATTCTGAGCAACATCACTGCCAGCTTTTTGATCTTTTTTGTCTTCCCATACCGAGTGGGTGACCGAATTAAAGTCGTAGATAAAGATGAAGACATCTGCGGTGAGATTCAAGAAATCAGCATGTTTCACGTGTTAATTAAGCACGACAACGGAAACTTAATCACTTACCCAAACAACCAGATTTTGCAAAAAGCAGTGCTAAAGCTGGCGAAAAACAAGCCAGAGCCAAGTAAAGTAAAATCTCGGATTTATACTCGCAGAAAGAAATAACCCACTAAAAAGCCGATGTATCTACATCGGCTTTTTAGTATCACTTGGTGGTCACAAATAACCCAAAGTTAATGGCGAAAAACAGTGAAGAGACAAAACGTATAAGCTGAAGGTCACCACTGTATTCTTTCATGATAAAAACATGACACATCGCCGAAACCAAAAGCGCCACTTTAACCAAAGGAAGCTTCTTATTTACGAACCTTAAATAAATACAAAAAATAGAGATGGTGCAAGCAAAGAAAAAATCGTCACTAGTTCCATCTTCCTTAAAATACAAGGACATGGTTTTAGTTAAGCTTATATTTTTAGCTTCATTATGAGCCACCCACTAATATTTAGCGAGATAAGGGCATAAAAGAGGTAAAAAACAAGACTGACCGAAACAAAAAGTAGTGCATGCACTTTTTCTTCTAAGCTCTCTGGATGAACATTCATATCCACATCAAACACCCCCGCTATAAAGTGTGCAAATACCGTGGAAGAGGCTGTAGAAAGGCCTCCTACCATAATGATAATAATCCCTCGCCTTAAGAAACGATGAAATGTACTTTTCCCGCCTTGGATCAGGTCTGAGTTTACATATTTTAATCTATTTTTCCGCCTATTAATCATCACTAGCATCGGTACCTTTATCATTGTTTCCAAGAGAGTTTTCTACATCTTTAAGATCTTCCTTTAACGCTTTTATACACGACATTCATCGTCGTTGCATTCACTGTAGTTATGCCGTCGACTTACCCTATAAGAAAGCTCTTTAGATACCAATTCGTACTTTATCTATCTCAAATCTCTTCTTGACCTCAACTTAACTTGAGGTTTTAGCCTTAGTCGCACGATTAAAGATCAACAATGAAAAAAGGAACCATTGTGTCCAAAATTGCGATTATTTATTTCTCTAAAACCGACGTTACTGGTCAGCTTGCTCGCGCGATTGCCGCAGGTGTTGAACAACAAGGCATTAAACAGCAAGATGAATGTGAAATCCTCTCTCACCGAATTGAAGGCAGTGAGATTATTGAGGGACGTTTTGTGAACCCTAAACTAATGGATGAACTTGCTGAGTGTGATGCGATTATCTTTGGCTCACCGACCTATATGGGAGGTGTAGCAGCGCAGTTTAAAGCATTTGCAGATGCAAGCAGTGAATCTTGGTATTACCAAAAATGGGCGAGCAAAATCGCGGCTGGCTTTACCAGTGGTGGGGCAATGAATGGCGACCAATCTTGCACATTACAATATCTACAAACGCTCGCTAACCAACACGGCATGATGTGGGTCGGGTTGGATAAGATCAGCAATTCTGGGGAGCAAAACCTGAATCGTTATGGTGTACAAGGTGGTATTGTTGCACAAGGTGGTGAAGATGGTCAGTTGCATGCTTCTGATGTTGCAACAGCAGAGTATCTTGGCAAACGAGTCGCTATGCTCGTGAACAAGCTCTCCACTCGCTAACAATAAAAAGACGCCCCGTAAGATACATCTTCGGGGCTTCATATTTATCGCTTGTTTTGAGCGCTACTTCTTGATGTAGAGGTCTTTCGAGTAGATACGACCTTCTACGTTGCTCTTGGCAAAACCGCCAACCGTAGGACGAACCAAACGCGCTTGCATGTAATAATAGATTGGCGCAATGGGCATATCTGCCGCCAGCAACCGTTCAGCTTGGTCGTAAAATCCTTGGCGCGCTTTCTCATCGGTTGCAGCCAATGCACTGTTCATCGCGTTGTCGTACGCTGCATTGCTGTAACGTGCAAAGTTACCCGAAGAACCTGAGCGAAGTAAGCTCAGGAAAGTAGACGCTTCATTGTAATCACCGCACCAGGAAGCACGCATCACATCGAAATTGCCTTGTTTACGCGCCACTAAGTACGACTTCCACTCTTGGTTTTCTAACTCCACGTTTGCACCGAGATTTTTTTGTAGCATCGACGCTATCGCAACCGCGATCGATTTGTTTGCCTCACTGGTGTTGTACAGCAATTTAAAATCGAGCGGCTTGTCTTGGCTGTAACCCGCTTCTTTTAACAACTGACGCGCTTTCTCGTCACGTTGTTGCTGACTCCATTTACTATACTCAGGGGGCGTCGCATCAAAACCGGCAGTGTACTGATGCGCAAAGGTGTACGCAGGAAGGTTGCCCACTTGCGTGACACCATTCGTAATCACATCACGCATGATGGAGTACGACACCGCTTGACGCACTCGCGCATCATCAAATGGCGGACGAGTGGTATTGAACGCGTAGTAATACGTGCACAGTAATGGCACCACCGTGTAAGCCTGCTTGTAATCTTGTTTAAGCTTCTGCGCCATATGAGTCGGCACATCTGACGTGATATCCAGCTCTCCTGCCGCATAACGATTGATTGACGCGTTTTGGTTTTCAAACGGAATGTAAGTCACTTTGTTTAAATGCGTATCTGCGCTGTCCCAGTAATTTGGACTCTTAACCAGTTCAATGCGCTCATTCACGACCCACTTATCCAATGTGAATGCACCGTTGCTAACAAATTGGTCTGGATCGCTCCACGGCTTGTCGCGGTTTTCCACTGTCGCTTGATGCACTGGCATCATGGACGTGTGCCCAGTCATAGCAACAAAGTACGGCACTTGACTGTCCAACTCAAAACGTAGGGTGTATTTATCCACTGCCTTGATGCCGAGATCGTCCAAAGGCTTTTTGCCCTCTGCTACATCGGTGATGTTTTTGATCTTGGTGAGTTTGAGATACCAAACATTTGGAGAAGCGGTTTTCGGATCTACCGCTCGGCGCAGTGAATAGACAAAATCATCCGCTGTCACAGGCTCGCCATTCGACCATTTCGCGTCTTTGCGCAAGTGAAAAGTAAAGGTTTGGTTGTCGTTGGTTTCCCATGATTCTGCCACACCGGGAATAATGTTTCCGTCACGATCTTGAATCACAAGCCCTTCAAATAAGTCACGAATCACATGCATTTCTGGCAGACCTTCGGCTTTCGCTGGATCAAGCGTCGCCGCCTCTGCGTCATTCGCACGTACTAAATGCTGTTCTGCGGCGAGTTGAACGCCGTTAGGTAAGGTATCCGCAACGACAGATGCAGAAAGAAAAGGGGTGAATAAAGAGGAAATCAGCAACGCCGTTGAATGTTTTTTAAAATCCATATCGTTTTTCGTTCTCCTAACGCGTCTTGTGAAGCAAGCGCCACAATTAACATTTCAACCGTTGACGAGTTTAAACGGTTCGGTTTAGCTAGGTTTAATTAGCTTAGATATTGATATTACTTCATCAATCAGGAGATTACGGTGAGTCTAATTCCAAGAACGGAAAGAGCGGCATTTTTAATTCGGCCAACAACATACGGTCATTCCGTGCTTGGTGCGCCATTACTGTATTTTCCGGCACAAGTCGAAAGTGCTTCGCGAGGTTTGATTTTGGCAGGCACTCACGGGGATGAGACAGCCTCGATTGCAGGTTTGTCCTGTGCGCTAAGAAGCTTGCCAGCTAAAAACTTACGACATGATGTGATTCTGTCAATGAATCCTGACGGCAACCAGCTAGGCACACGTGCAAATGCAAACCAAGTGGATCTCAATCGCGCGTTTCCAACCCCAAATTGGACTGAGCATGGCACCGTGTATCGATGGAGCTCTCACACACCCGTTCGAGACGTAAAGGTGAAAACAGGCTCTAAAAACCAGCTAGAGCCAGAAGTTGGCGCATTAATTAACTTGATTGAACTGCGCAGGCCAAAGTTTGTAGTGTCGTTTCACGAACCGCTTGCGTTTGTAGATGATCCCAAACATTCCAACCTTGCCAAATGGCTCCACGAGCAGTTTCAGCTGCCAATCGTGGACGATGTCGACTACGAAACACCCGGCTCATTCGGCACTTGGTGTAGTGAACGTGATTTACCTTGCATCACGTTGGAGTTACCGGCAATTTCTGCCGATCTCACCATTGAAAAGCATCTATCCGCTTTTATTGCTTTACTGATGCACGATCCGGATCTTTAGTCCGCTGTTGGTTAAGCGATCATGTGAGGATCTGTTTGATGTCGGTACTGATATCGCTGATCAACTGACGTGCACTTTCGTCTCTTTGCTGAACCAAGATGATAAACAGCAAATCGGTGATCACGTTTTGCGCGGTGCGCGAAGCAATGGATGAGCTGCGATGTTCCGTTTCATTGGCAATCGTATCAAACGTAATATCGGCAATACCACGCAAGCGGCTTCTCCCAGGAGCAGATAACGCAATCACCTTCGCGCCCTGCTCTTTTGCCGCTTCTGCCGCGACGAGAATTTCTTTGCGTTCGCCCGAATACGAAATCGCTATCTGCACATCTTCTGAAGAGAGGGTACGAGCAACAGCAATCTGCACGTGGCTGTCTTGTTCGGAAAGCGCCGTAATACCGAGTTTAAGCAGTTTAAAGCTTAAATCCTTCGCGGTCAGGGCTGAGCCCCCAATCCCGACCACTTGCACTCGACGCGCTTCACTCAACCATTTCACCGCTTGGTGACACGCTTCATAAGACAGCGCATTGGTGGTTTGAAACATAGCATCTGTTTTTGCTTTCACCAGTTTCTGCGAAATAACCGCGATGGGATCATCTGCCAAAATATCACTGTGCAACGGTGTCGACTGCATCGCATGCTTACGGCCAATCTCTTCATTCAGAGCTAACTTAAACTCGCTGTAGCCTTTAAAACCAATACGCTGAGTAAATTTCACAATGCTCGATTGACTCACTTTTACTTGCGCCGCAAGTTCTTGGCTAGTGAGGAGCGCCGCCTTTTCTGCGTTTTCAACAATCCAATCGCCGACCAAACGACCACTTTGCGAAAGCTGAGTACGCCTCGCGACTATCTTATTGACAACTGACACAACAAAAACCTCAAAAAATTTAAATAAATTATTCCAAAACAAAAATAATTGGAGTTTGATTTAACCCCATGATTGTTCTAACCAAGCCAGTTTATACCGGATGTAATGGACGTATATTTTCTCTCATTATTCCAAACTTCTCCTGCACAAAGAATAACCTCAAGTGTGATTTTTATCACCAAAACAGAATATTTTATTCCATAGAATCGCCCTCAGATTGAACATTACGAAGAGTGTAAAACATGAAAATTGATTTAAGCCGATTGGTGACAGAAAGCCGTAATCCAGCCAGTGCAGAGATTGATACGCTTTCGACCATCGAGATGCTGCAAGTCATTAATGAAGAGGATCAAAAAGTCGCGCTCGCGGTCAAAGCAGTGCTACCACAAATTGCAAAGGCGGTTGATGCAATTACTGCAGCGTTCGCCAATGGTGGCCGTTTGGTTTACATGGGAGCTGGCACATCAGGCCGCTTAGGAATTCTTGATGCGAGCGAGTGTCCTCCTACCTACGGCACGCATCCAGACATGGTGATTGGCTTAATTGCTGGTGGACACCAAGCGATTTTGAAAGCGGTAGAAAACGCAGAAGACGACGTGAAAATGGGTCAAGACGACTTAAAAGCGCTTCACCTCACCAAGCATGACGTGGTTGTAGGCATAGCTGCAAGTGGCCGCACGCCTTATGTGCTAGGTGGTTTGGAGTACGCTAAATCCATCGGATCTACGAGCGCATCTATCGCCTGTAATCCAGAATGTGCCATGGCAAAAGCGGCCGACATCGCGATTCTGCCGATTGTTGGCGCAGAGGTTGTCACTGGCTCTTCTCGCATGAAAGCCGGCACCGCACAAAAACTGGTGTTAAACATGCTCACGACAGGTGCAATGATTCGTAGCGGTAAGGTATTTGACAACTTAATGGTGGATGTAGAGGCCACCAACGCCAAGCTCATCCAACGCCAAACCAACATTGTTGTAGAAGCAACTGGCGCATCAAAAGAAGAAGCAGAGCGAGCATTAAATGCCTGCGATCGACACTGCAAAACTGCCATCTTAATGATTTTGGCCGATTTGGATGCCGAACAAGCCAAATCACGCCTCGCCGCGCACAACGGTTTTATTCGCGCAGCACTAAATAATAACTAAATAATCCGAGTTCTGAAGGATAGACCCTATGGCAAAAATAACTTCAAACACAGTATCGCAGTTGCTGTCCGCAGTGGGTGGCAGCGGCAACGTAAGCAAATGTGGTAACTGTATGACGCGTTTGCGTTTATCGCTCGCCAACAATGGTTTGGCTGATCAGTCAGTTATCAAGCAAATTCCCGGCGTAATGGGTGTGGTGGAAAGCGATGAGCAGTTTCAGATCATTCTCGGTCCCGGAAAAGCTCAACAAGCGGCTGAGATGATGAATCAATTGATCGACAGCTTAACTTCTAGTGACAGTGAAGAACCAGATATGCCGCAACAAGATCTTTCTGCCGTCGCGGCCGAGCAGAAAAAACAGATGAAGAGCAAACAAACCAGTGCGGTTCAGCGTTTTTTAAGCAAGTTTGCCACCATCTTTACGCCGTTGATCCCTGGCTTTATTGCAGCTGGTTTGTTGCTAGGTTTTGCGACGTTATTGGAACAGATGTTTGTTCTCGACCAGACACCAAGCCAGTTTATGTTGGATTTGATCGCCTACATGAAAGTCTTTGGTAAGGGTCTGTTTGCTTTCCTAAGTATTCTGATTGGTTACAACGCGCAGCAAGCGTTTGGCGGCTCTGGTGTTAATGGTGCCATTCTCGCCTCTTTGTTTGTGCTGGGTTACAACCCAGAGGCGACATCCGGTATTTACTCTGGCATGAACGAGTTTTTCGGCTTTGCGATTGATCCGCGCGGCAACATTATCGGCGTACTTTTGGCGGCGATCATCGGTGCGCAAGTCGAGCGTAAGGTTCGTCAATACATGCCAGATGATCTGGACATGATCTTAACGTCCGTTATCACTCTGTTGATCATGGGTGCGGTAACCTTCTTGATCATCATGCCAATCGGCGGCGAGTTGTTTAAAGGGATGTCTTGGTTGTTCCTCAACTTGAACGATAACCCATTAGGCGCTGCAATCTTGGCAGGTTTGTTCTTAATTTCTGTGGTATTTGGCATCCACCAGGGTTTTGTTCCCGTGTACTTCGCATTGATGGAAACACAGGGCTTTAACTCGCTATTCCCTATCCTGGCGATGGCTGGTGGCGGTCAGGTTGGCGCGTCAATGGCGCTGTATTTCAAAGCCAAAAAAGACGCTCTACTGCGCACTCAAGTTAAAGGCGCTATTATTCCGGGTCTTCTAGGCATTGGCGAACCATTGATTTACGGCGTGACATTACCACGCGTAAAACCATTCGTTACCGCTTGTATTGGTGGTGCTGCGGGCGGCTTCTTTATCGGTTTAGTTTCTTACCTTGGCTTACCAGTTGGTCTTAATACGGTGTTTGGCCCGTCCGGTATCGTGGCGATTCCTCTCATGACATCTGAAAATGGCATCTTCCCGGGCATGATGGTGTTTGTTGCCGGCCTGCTTATCTCTTACATCGTCGGCTTCCTCGCGACTTACTTCTTTGGCTGCAAAGACGTCGATTTAAGCTAAATCATTCTTCCCCTATAGGAATGGACTAGCTCGCGCCCTTGGCAAACAAGGGCGCACCCTCTCTCTACTTCACGACAATTTTTCTTATTCCGTTACTCGGAAGGGGCTTTGTCGTACCTAAAACAATAGAAATGAAAGGTCGTTAATCATGAAAAAGCACATTTTGACTCTACTTCTCCCTACATTGATGGCATCAAACGCAATGGCAGCGCAGCTGTATCAAGCGGAAGATGGGTCAGTTTTAAATATTTACTCTCGTCTTGGTTTCAATGTCACCAGTAAAAATGACGAGCACGGCGATGCAAATGGCGAGTTTGATGGCCGTATTGGTTTAAACGGTTCACAAACCATCAACGAGTACGCGTCGATCATCGGCCAAGCGCAATACCAAGTGGGTGCAGCTGAATACGCAAACCAAGTAAACGACAAACCGTCTCTGACCGCACGTTATGTATGGGCGGGGATTGATGCGAAAGATTATGGTCGTATTACTGGTGGTCGCGTGGCATCTGGATTGATTATGTTTACCGACATTGGTGATGTGTTCGCCTCTTCCGATGTTTCTATGGCGCGCCAAGCGAATAAAGTCGACAAAACCGCGACACAAGTTTTCCGTCAAGATGGCACGCTGCAATACCAAAACAACCTAGGTAATTTCGATTTTTCTGTCGCGTACATTTTAGGAAACAACACTTCTGAGCTCGACTACGGTTACAACACTGCACTGCGTTATACGCTAGACATGGGAAATTTGGGTACCTTGGCACCAGTGGTGGCGATGCAGAAGAATAAAGGTGATGCACGTGAAAGCAACGACACCGATTACACATTCTGGGGCGCAGGTACGCGTTACTACCTAGGTGATTTGATGTTGGGTGCGTTGTACTCGGAAGATGAACTAGAGGGCTATTACTCACAAACCAGTACCGACAAAGTGATGGAACTAACGGCGGTTTACAGTGTAAATGACAAATGGGTACTGCGTGCTGGTTATCGTTCTTTAGAAAACAGTGATGGTGACGAGCTAGAGCTGAAAGATACAACGCTAGAAGTGCAATACAAACTGACGCCTCGTTCTTCTATCTACACAAACTACGTTGATCGTAACGGCTCGCGTGGCTACAGCAATGGACAAGAAGTCTCGTTTGGCGGTGCACACGCAGACGAAAGCTACTACCACTTAGGTCTGCGTTACGAGCTGTAAGCACGATACTTAATGTAAGTTAGCTGAATCCATGAGCTTCTTCTATGTCCGGTCAGTAGTTATTGCCTTTAATGCTGATTTGAAGAAGCTCATCCTCGCAATATGTTTTCTTCGTTACCTGTTTTAACCAACACACCGGCATCAGGAAAGCTGGTGACAGTAGCTAACAATTTTCCATCGACAAAGTGCAATGCCGCATAATCGTGAATGCCATAACAAGTGATGCTCGGTTGAGAACGAGCAAAGGCTTGGAAAACCTCGAACTTCTCACCTACATGAGAAAAATGCGCCGCAGCCAAACCGTCAATAAATCCAAGACAACGCATAACTTGGTATGCTTCGGGATCACTGTCTGTCACCGCAAACTCAAACCAACAAATTGCACCTGCGCTCATGCCACAAATGATGATGCCTTGTTCATAACACTGCTTGAGTATTCTATCGATACCCCATTCGCGCCAAATGGCCAACATCGAACGCGTATTACCGCCACCGACGTAAATGATGTCTTGTTCAAATAGCGTTTCTTTCCAACCAGCTTCAAACTTAAACAGCGGAAAATGGGTCACGTTTTCACTAAGCTTCGCATCGTAAAAACGTTCAATCACTTCATCGGCGTCTCCCGTGGCTGTCGGTAGAAAACAAATGTTTGGATTCTCCTTACCAGACAAAGACAAAATGTATTGATCGAGTGGGCTCGGATTCTCTCCCATCATCCAGCCCCCACCGCCAATCGCAATACAGTGTTTTCGCATTCCTTTGCTTCCTCAATTGTTGCTAAGTTTGTTGTCGCTATTCGCCGACAGAATATATGTTCCTAAAGTGATCAATGAACGCTCGCGTTCTTCTTGGTAAGTGCTCACGTTTTGGGTAAAGCAGATAAAGCGGCAAAATCGCATCCGTTTGCCATTCTGGCAGCAAACTCACGAGTTTTTCTTTTTGTGCAGGGTCGAGTTTAGCCAGTGCAAATTCATCTAACATGGCTACACCACAGCCAGCCAAAGTAGCATCCAACATGGACTGGACAAGATTAAAACTCAGCGTACTTTCTAACTCAATGCTGCACTGCTGTTGAGTTTTCTTATGCGTAAACGTCCACTTATCTAACACCAAGTCGCGACTTTTATAAAGGATGTGCTCTAAGTCACCAAGCTCCTCTGGCGTACTTACATTTGGTTTATCAGCTAAATACGAGCGATGAGCGATCGGTTTACAGTGTAAAGTGCGTAGCTGATGGCCGACGTATCCCTCTGGAGGAGTATCGGTAAAGTAGAATGCGATATCAAACCCAGCCTCAATCAAGTCGAGAGGTGTCTCTGTGAAGATCACTTCGACGCTCACTTGTGGATGTTGCAATCGAAACTCGATCAATGTTTGGCTGAGTAACGCGGCTCCGAAAGAAGCAGACGCCGCTATTCTCAATTTTCCCGATACGATCTCGTTTGCCATGACTTGCTCATTGATCTGCTCAGCGCCTTCGAGCAGTTGCTTTACCTGCTGATAAAACCGCAAACCATCGTAGGTCAAATTAAACTGGCGCGTAGTTCGCTGAATAAGCTGCACCGACAATATGTCTTCAAGCTGTTTAAGTTGCCGACTTACATGCGCATTCGAACAATTCAGGCGCTTTGCTGCGCCAGCAATACTTCGCTCCTCGCACAAAGCGACGTAAAGTGGTACGTAGCTGAGCCATTTTATTTCCATACAGTAATTCTGAATCTCTAAAATCAAACTACTGGAAATAATAGAAAGCCTCTAAACTCTGTACAACCTAAATTTGAAAGGATGAGTTATGAGTGTTTTCGACACGTGGTTAAAAGGTCAAGTCATTAAAGATCACATCACTAATACCAATATCATCGTTGGCGATTACAGCTATTACTCGGGCTTCTATCATCAAAAAAGCTTCGAAGAGCAAGCGGTACGCTACTTGTTGGGTGACCCCGTCACACTTCAAGAATGGCAAAGTAGAGAACCCGATAGCATCGACAAATTAATCATTGGCAAGTTTTGTTCCATCGCTTCTGGAGCCACCTTCATGATGGCAGGAAACCAAGGTCATCGCATTGACTGGATTTCGACCTTCCCCTTCTCTCCTGAAGAATTTGGAGAAGGCGTACAAGACGGTTTCGAGCGTGCCGGAGACACAGTGGTGGGAAATGATGTTTGGATTGGCAGTGAGGCGATGATCATGCCCGGAGTAAACATCGGCGATGGAGCCGTCGTCGGAGCACGCGCCGTAGTGACGAAAGACGTGCAACCTTATTCTGTGGTGGTTGGAAACAACCAAGTCGTACGTCAACGATTCAGCGATAAAGAGATTGAAACTCTACTCAATATCCAATGGTGGAACTGGCCAATAGAACACATTAAACAAGCAATGAAAGTAATGTGTAGCAGCCAAGTGGGTGCGCTTGCGGACTACTATCAAGAGCACATTGTCGATTTGTAGATAAAAAAAGCCCACACATCTTGTTGCGACGTGTGGGCTCAGTGAGTAAGAAAGCTTAAACCGCAGCGACGTCCTCTTCTTCCAAGTTCGCCGAGACTTTAATTTCGTATTGATTGAAACGGAACGAACAACCGCCATGAGTGCGCTTTGTCGTTACTTGTTCGTCGCCAAACTGCACCGTCACGCGAGTGAATACACGCTCTTTGGCTTCGACAATATTTTCTTCTAACGCGACTTCAAAGTCATGTTCCGTTTGTTCTAGCTTTTGCTTTATCGCTTCAAGCTGCTCGTTGTTTTGTGTTTTCATCACGTCAATCTGAGCTTGTTCTTCGTCGGTACGTTCGGCTTTAGGACGTTTCTTAAATTCGAGCTCTTTACGAATCACATCCATCGTGCCTTCTTGAGCGCGTTTGTATTGTTCTTTAAGCTCAGCTAATCGCTCCTTAAATGCAGAATAGCGTGCGAACGCTTCTACCTTAGTGGCGGTGTCGCCTTCTACGCCCAATTGTAAGCACACCACTTTGCCACCGACTTTTGCATCTCCGCCGCTGAGCGTGCCGTTCCTACTGTTCGCGTCTAGCACCGTCAGATTGCGCCCACAAACAATATCGTTATTCATGCTGTGCACCGCCAACTCAATATCTTCGCCGGCTTGCAAATCACAATATTGGGCGTAGCTGGCACGAATCGAACCTTTGGCTTTGACGTGACAACTCTTTGGCTGGCCATCACTCACGGTGTGGCCAATGATCCCTTTACCAACTTGGATGTCGTCTTGCGCTTGTACGTCAGCCGATTCAATGAAGCCGCCTACAGTAATAGAACCCGTCGCTTTAACAATCATGCCAGATTCAATGTTGCCACCGATAATCACATTCCCTTTGAATTTCACGTGACCTGTATTCACGCCAACGCTATTGAGACAGAGTGCGTTATCAACTTCAATGGTTTTGTCTTTAATCAGAGGCGTACCGGATACCGATGCAATCAATAGGTTTGGGTCTTGCTTGCTTATCTCGGTGCCCTTGCCTGGCTTCATTGGGCTGTCTTTTCCGGCTTGTGGAGGAATCACTCGCCCTTGAACAGTAAAACCAGGCGTACCTTTGGTCGCAGGCGTGCGGCGCATCACCTCATCGCCTACGTCAACCGCGATAGTTTCACCGAGGTTACGTAAATCAATTTTGTCGCTAGCAGATTGGCCGTCTTTGGGTTTGAGGATGCGTTTGGTGATGTCTTTAACAAGAGGAGTAAAAAGAGCGTCTTTGCCTTTGATAGGTTGCTTACCAACCGCTACAGGTTGAGAAAAAGTTTCGCCTGGTTTGAGCTGAGTGCTGACAACCAACACTTTCTTCAAAGCCAGTTTGTTGATGCCTTTCGAAACTCGCGCTTGAGCAAGGGCTTGAACAATCTCGGGGCCACGTAAACCTCGGCCTCCGTACGCGCCGACAACGTTCATACTGGCGAGCATGTCATTATTCGATAATTCAACCTCAACTTGCGCGTTGCGTTTTTCCGCAATGACGATGCCTTCGTAGGCCTCGGCTTTACGTTCTTTGGCGCAGTTAATGAATCTCACTACTTCCCCCTCAACAACAAACATCTTTTCAGCGTTCATTGCGACGAGCTGCTCGTTTAATTCATTTTGATTTAGCTCACCACCGAGGTCCACTTCTCCCGGAAGACGGGCTATCACCTTGGTCTTATCTTCAGATAACTCAAGACACAGCTTCCACATACCCTTACCACTTTGCTTCCCATCAACACTTTCAGTCTACCCAAATCCGTTTTCTGAACAAACCTCGCATTTCTTATTATAGGGCTCACGTCACTAAAGAAAGTAATCCATCAATAACGGTTAAACAGGATATTAAGAGAAAACTCGATTTAGCCTAAAGCTCAATCAAAATACACGCTGAAACAAAAAGGAGCTGGATTTACAGTGTAAAATCAGCTCCCAGTAATTTCATTTACAGTGTAAATTTCCCTTTATTGTTTACAGTGTAAATCGCTCCAAATGTGTCTTACTTCGTCCCTTAACTGCTGCTCAACTTGCCTTCTTCCAGGTAAACCAAATTGCTGAGCACATTCAGTCCAACTACGGTTAAGAAAAAGCTTACTGATCATCAAGTCGGAAGCGGAGTTCAAACCTAAGTTAAGTAACCACTGCTGAAGCCACACAGACACAGACTCATAACTGTTACCACCATCAGCATAACATTCAATTAGTAATAACTTAGCGGGATGAAGTGGACTCATTCCCAAAGGTTGCGGCAATAGAGCTCGAAAAATAGGGGCTTCTAATTTTGGATAGACGTCAGCCACATTGTTAGACAACATTTCTTCAAATAGCGCCTGAGATTGGTCGACCCAAGCCGTCTGTTGGGAATCACAAGGTTTGACCATCAAGACTGAATAACAACCGCTAGCAGCATCGCGCATTGACCCTAAGCGAATTGTACGGAAGTTCGATTGTCGCCAGAAATAGAGCAACTCTTCCGTCGCACCAAAACTCGTGGATAAGTAGGCAATGTGTTTAGCAGCCATTTGCTCAAGTTGCTGCAGAATTTTTTGACCAATGCCTTTGCCTTGCAATGCTGGATGAACCGCAATTCTCATGACTCGCAGCGTCGATAGATTCGCGACATTCGGGAATCCTAGGTGGTTTGCAATCGTAATTGGGGCTAAGTGTCCTTTAGGACGACGCTTACCAAGCTGGATTTCTTCAATCAATTCATCGTCAAGGCCCCCCTCTTCGACCGCTAATATCACCCCCACAACCGCATTATCTTGCTTAGCAAAATAGAGCTGACTGTTGTCGTCTTGCAAAAGGTGAATCAAATCATTCGGCGAGGTCTGATAATGAGCATTCACCAAAAGAGCGAAGCACTCACGCAGCAAACTAGGCTGCGATATCAAATTGTTCTTATCGGCTTTAGAAAGGGAAATTGAGTCGACCTGTTTAAGTTGATGGTGCGTTAACTCCGCATCCAACAAAAACGCGTCATAGAGCCATGATTCAAGCGCATCATTCATGCTCCAGCGGATGGGCTGTGTCATGTGCCATGTTTTCATTCCCGAACGCTGTTTCTGAAGCCAATCAACAAATTTAATCGTAAAGCCCCGGCCACAACCTTCATAACCATGAACAGTCGTAGAAAAAACGAGTCGACGATAATGTTCGGTAATGCTTTTGAGCATAGGAACTGGAATTGCAGCCGCTTCATCGACAAGTAACAAATCACATTCAGGTCTGCTCGATAGAAGTTCGTCAGGAGCAATAAATTGAATGGCTCCCTGCCCTGATTCTAATCTGTCCTTCCTAATACGCTGCGCATTAGGAAGTAGCCGCAAAGCATGTTGGTAAACAGGCTCAACGGCTTTTATAGATGGTGCCGTAATTAAGATTCTAAGTGGCTTCTGCTGTAATAAGCTCGCACACGCAATGCCGAGGGCACTTGTTTTTCCGCGCCCACGATCAGCGGTCAAAACTAACGGTCGCTTTCGATGTCCAGTTACCACCTTTTCAATTAGAGAAATGGCATGTTCTTGTTCCGTGTAGTGGCTTTCTTTTTCTGCCTGCTTGATGTCTGGAGCCATTGGCAATGGTTTGTCTTGCTCAATAACAACGAGCTTCTCCCATTGTTTATGCATCCATTGCTGAGCAAAATTCGCATTTTGTCGCAGCTCAGTAATGACAATAAGAAAACCGCCGCCAACCAATGAGCCAAGCGTGGCGGTAAAACTATTTGCGTCAAAGCCATTTCGAGCATCAAACAATAGAACGTCACACTCTCTGCCTAGCAACATGTGCCCTTGTTTAGACGAAACGCTGGATACGTTTTTCAAACCAAAATCACCAACAGAAAACCAACGTTGATGGCGCTGCGTTTTATGGAACTCTGACATCAACGCATTTTGCCAAGAAGCCTCGCCTTGAATGACAACACCAATCCTTTGGAAAGATTGGTGAGCTTGATGTTGAAGTGATGAAAGGAAATCAGATTGTGTCTGCATTTTGTCTATCCAACGTTGAACTGACGTAATGGTATCACATCTTTAATTTGACGCTTCTCAGATATAAAAAAACCGCCCGGAGGCGGTTGATTCAATCATCATTTGTTATTGCAGTTTGGTTTGTACAAACGCAAGAATCTCTTCCATTAAGCTGTCGTCAACTTTCTTCAAGTTCAACGCCAGGCTGCTACCTTTTCGGCTATAGCTTGCTCGACCTTTTACTAAGTCGACTTTTTCCGTCTTCTTGCCAGGTTTTGCTGGTGCAAGTTCAGTAATCCAATTTTCGATGCTTTCCGTGACTTCTTTTGTCAGACGAGCAACGCCTTGAGCTGTGCTTCGCTGCCATAAAAACCCTTCGCTAGAGCGACATTTATCTAACAGCTCTTGCTGCTGCTCTGGTGTCAGCGTTGAAAACTGTTTGTGCAGTTTCACGATAGTTGGACGACCGAGATCGCCAACATTCGGATACGCTTGAAGCAGTTCTAACGGTAATGCTGCGGCTTTTAAAGCGCCACTTACCAACGCTTCACTGCACTGGAACATTTTTGCCAATGCTTTCTGATCCTCAGCTTCACCACTATCAAGCTTAGCCTGCATCTCTTTCCCTTTTTCATATAAAGAGAGCGGCTTGTGAGCATTTGCCACATCAGACAAAAACTTAGCATGGTCAGTATTAATGTTGTCAGCAACATAAACCAAAAAGTCTTGTTCGGCGAGGATACAAGACATGCGACGACGGCTACCATCTAAAACTTCAATCTTGCCATCTTCAGTTCTACGACCCACTGCTGGATATTGTTGGCCACGCTCTTTGAGTGTGACTAAAACATCAGATAAAGCATGTTCGTTTAAGAACGATTGCTCACGAGCGTTATCAACAAATACTGTTGTTTCTGTCGCAACTTTATTTGCAGGAATACGCACAAGTTCAAACTGAACAATATTTTCACCTGCAACTGCTAGTTCAATCGTTTGAGCTTTCTCTTTTGCCGCAGTTTGCGCCTCTTGCGGAGTCACAACACGACGCTTATTCGTTTTGCCAAATAATTTCGCGTTTAATTCAGACGTTTTCAAAGCCATTTACTTATTACCCCTGATTCAATGACGGCCAATTAGAGTGCAGCACACGCTCTAATTCCAGTGCGCTTTTATGAACAGCGTCTTGCGCGGTGGCTAGTGTCTTCTTACCGCCTTCAAAATCGCTTACTGTCAGATCAAATACTGTGCTGTAGGTATCGGCACAGGTTTCAAACGCACGGCTACGAGGAATAGTAGCCATCATAACTTGGTCACCTAGAAGATAGTTCATTTCAGTTAAAACAGAAACTTGCTTCTTATTGTCGTCCTCAAACATGGTTGGCATCAAGCGAACAAACTCAAGACCATTCCAGTCCTCCGGGAACATTTCATATACCGTAGGCAAATGCTGGAAGAAGTTTACTGTTGAAGCCCAGTCCAGACGCTTAGCCGCACAAGGAATTAGCAAGGCATTTGATGCATACATCGCATTCCATACTAATGGGTCAACGTGTGGACCGGTATCAATCATAATGATATCGAAGTCATCAGCAATTTTATCAATCAGTTGCTCTTTCAGCAGACGGACGATATCGAGTGATGGGTCTTCAGATAGCGTTTGCCATGCTTCCGCATTAAACATCGCGTCTTCTGGAAATGCTGAAATCGACTTTAAGTTCGGATATTGCGTTGGCAGCAATACGTTTTTACGTAAAAATTCACTGTCAATTTCCACACCATCAGGCACGTTACCCAACATAATGTCTACCGCAGAATAGATATTATCATGCTCTGCCATGCTGATTTGCGGGTTGAGGAATAAACGTAGCGAGCCTTGTGGGTCTAAGTCGATTAAACAAATACGGTATCGTTTATCCAAATTTAGCGCTAAACATGCCGCTAAATGAACCGCGGTCATTGATTTACCTGTACCGCCCTTTTGGTTCTGCACATTAATAATCCAAGGTTTGTTACCTGAATTCTTTTTACGCTCATGAAATTTAGGCACTTCAGCCGCATCCATGAGCATGTGTGCTTCTTCTAACGTAATTGAATAATGATTCGCGTTGTTTTTGGTAAATTGATGCCCAGCGGCTTCCATTTTACCAATCGCGTCGTCGAGCTTACGGCGAGTTAGACCAGAACGGGTTTCCATCATCGCTTTCGACATTGGTGGGAAGTAGTTATCGCTTCGCTCTTCTAAAACAATTTCAATACGGTCAGCTTGAACCTGCTGAGTCAGCTCCGCTAACTCAAGAAGGTTTTCAATCGTTTTTTCTCTTTTCATGCCAAATTCCGTTGGAAGGATTTATAATTTCAATTGTACAGCAGTAAAGACCAAAAACAACAAAAAGGTGCACGAACATTTTGAATAACCATCACATAAAAAAACACCCAAATCGACGCTTTTATGATTTATGGTCAAAAAGATAACTATTTTTAATCAAATAATCTTCTCATAAGTGGACACCTAAACTTAAAAATAAAAAGTGTTACAGCGTCACTCATTTACAATGTAAATCAATTTTCTACCGGAACGATTATAATCTTAAGCTAAATTACGGATTATGTTAGACCAACCTAATTTAAACGAAAAATAGTAAGTAATATCGGAACAATAAAGACCTGAACACCTTGATCATGTCTCCGAACAAAATAGGGTAGTTCCAGCGAAACATCTATGGAAGTATGATCAAGGTATACTTATGATCATGCTTCCGTGTTAATAAACAAATCCGAAAGCATGATCATGGCAAAATTGAGCAGAGTACGGTGTAAACACGCAAATAAAATAAGATCCATTAATCGGAAATATGATCAAGCCTTAGAATCTCTCGGAAGCATGAGTTTTCTTCTCTGATTTACGGTTGAGTGCAGACAGAATGGGGGATTGAGCAGAAATTGACGGTATAGAAGCCGGAACAATGAAATTGCGCAAGTTGCTATGATAAATCACACTCTCATGATCATGCTTCCTGTAAATAAGCAGAGACTAGGATTTACTTCTAAATATGAGCGACTTGAATGTATTTTAATCAGATGAGTGATATCTCATCAATATGGGCGCCAGAACGATAGATATATTGGCTCTTGATCATCGATCCGAGTATAAATAACATTACCAATGCACAATATAATCATCGTGAAGATCATTATTAAATACTGCATCTGTGGATAACCTGTAAAAACATCATGATCATCGTTTCAAGACTCTTTTGATCATCTTTTCATAACCTTAATGATCATGCTTACGAATAAATATGATCATGCTTTCAGGTTATTGTTGATCATACTTTCAGACTTCTTATGATCATAGTTCCGAAATACATGAAAATAATAGCCTTATAGAACAAAAACTTAGAGGAAAATTCCAAGCCAGATCATTAGATCATATAATCAATTAAGATCAGATTAATCAAAAAGATCAGTTATTTAAAAAACAATCTTTTTTCTTTATTTATGATCTGTTTTTCTTTATTCTTCGGAACCATAGCACAACTACGGCTAGTGTGATCTGGATCTAAAATGACGGCTGATGAAAAAATTCTGATTAAAGCACCGAGAAGCCACAAAGATGGCCATCTTTTTGAGGTACATGAATCCTCTGCGGATTGGGTAGAGCAGTACCAACATTTCAAAGGGGTGACTAAAAGCATCTTAGAGTTGCTTAATCTGATCTCATTACGAGGCTTCAGCAGCAAGGATGGTTTGGTTTCAACCACAGAGATTGTGGAAGCAACAGATGGGCAACTCACACGTGCAGCCCTGCAACAACGTTTGCGCGCGGCAGTAAATATTGGTTTATTTACTCAAACTCCAGTGCGTTTTGAAGAGGGACTTGCTGGTAAAACGATGCTACACAAATTTGTGAATCCCAATCAGCTTATATCTGTGTTGGGAGCAACAAGTCTTGTTACCGACAAAGTTCGCCAGAACGAGAAACAAAAACGTTCGAAAGCATTGGCTCAGACTCAAGTAAACAAACGTTTGTTGAATGAGCACGGGTTAAACACACCTCCCACGATGAAAGATGAAGCCGATCAATTTGTTGTATCTCCAACAAATTGGGCTGGGATAATTGACCAAGCACTTGCGCCACCAAGAACTCGAAAAAGTTATCAGAAATCCATGGTGTCGATCTCTGGCACAAAAGCCGTTATTGAGACGCGATCATCCAAAAATATCATGACTGTGGATGATCTCATGACCCTGTTCGCTCTCTTCACGTTAACAGTTCAGTACCATGATCATCACAAAGATCAGTATCAACTTGATGCGGCTCACGTACCAAACAAAACGCCGCTATACATCACTGATATTTTGTCGCTCAGAGGCAAAAAAGACAGTGGCCCAGCTCGTGATTCCATTCGCGATAGCATTGATCGCATTGAATTCACTGATTTTCAGCTCCATGAACTTACTGGACGTTGGCTAAGTGAAAACATGCCCGAAGGCTTTAAGAGTGACCGCTTCCGCTTCTTAGCCCGTACCATCACGGCTTCAGAAGAAGCGCCCGTTGAGGGCAGTGATGGCGAAATTCGTATTAAACCCAACTTATACATCTTGGTGTGGGAACCGTCGTTCTACGAAGAACTACTAACACGCGATTATTTCTTCTTGTTCCCACCAGAGATCTTGAAACAACATACTTTGGTGTTTCAACTGTACTCTTTCTTCCGTAGTCGCATGGTTCGTCGTCACACGGATTGCATGCTACTGAGTGAGTTAAACCAGAAACTTGCACGTAACATTGAATGGCGACGTTTCTCCATGGATCTGATCCGAGAACTAAAGCGGTTGTCTGATGGAAAAGGGAATGATGATCTATTCGTCGTTAATTTGTGGGGTTATCACCTGACGATCGAAACCATGATCGAAAATGACAAAGTGATGGACTACCAGATCGACATCAAATGTGATGTCGAAGAGGTCTTACGTTACTCGCGAGCGCGAACGACCAACGCAGGAAAGCGTAACATGGCGCCTACGCTGCCAAATCCACTTCGTAATGAGATGGTAACCCGACAACAGCTTGAGGAGCTCTCAGGCATCATAGACGGCGAATTTGAGCCCATTCAACGCAAAGCACCGTCTCCAAGAGGAAATTTAGGGCGACGCGTGAAGCAAAGAAAACATTTGGTAGAGATCAATGCTGATGAGATCACCATTACTCTATCTAAATATACCTCACCAGAGGCTCTAGAACGCAGTATAACGGCTTTGTCTGCGATGACAGGGCACTCCTATGCCTCAATCAAAGAAGAGTGCTCAGATTACATAGAGAAGCTCGATTGGCTAAGGGTAGGGGATGAGCCGATTCCTTATGAGACATTAAGTAAAACCGTCGAGCTGTTTAACACCCAGAACGATGTTAAGCATCTTACCATCGAGCGCTTGATTGCGGGGTTAGCGGTGCGTCGGAAAGTTTGTCGTCAAATCTTCGATGGTCACATGGATGAAATGGTATTTCGTGCCTTGGATGAAATGGCGATTTAAAAGTGTCGCTTGATGTGTATCAAGCTATAGGTGTGATGTATCGGTTTGAAATGTAACAATGTCTTTCGATGATAAAAAACAGACTTAACTCTTACAAACCACTGACATTAGAAGCCAAGCCTAATACTACTATTTATCCCGAATAGACAACCTTTTGTCCTTTCTGATGATTAATAGATTGGCTCATATTGTTACATTCATTCTGAATAGACTTCGCGAGTTTCTCCTCAGGAAACTCGCTTTTTTTTGCCTAAAATTCCGCTAATTAAGCCTTGATCATTTTTCCGGACTAATGAGGTAAACCTTGATCATGCTTCTTGGGTTCATTCCAATGTAATGAACGCATCAACGCAACATGTGATTCGACTAAGCTATGGGCTTGTTCCTGCCACTTGTTTTGATCACACTGCTGATTACAAAACTCTAACGCCACAACGGTGAGATGCTGAAGTCGTCTCAAACACCAATCTTTGATCAGAATATCAGTCGAGACTTGGCATGCTGCTTGTTCAAGCTTTGCACTCGTATAAAGCAAGGTTTGATATGCTTTCTGAGGGTCTTGGTAGCTTGCATGTTGAAACACGCGTAAACATCCATCCAACCAGCAAGCAATCGCTTTACTTTGAAGATCACTCAATTCGGGTCCAAACACGTCATCAGGCACCTGATATAAGATCGTTTCCAATTTTTCTACTTGATCATGTTTCCGCTGTTCGTACCACATGGCGATTTGATCTTGCCAAGTACTCAAATCCATTACGCTGCCTCAGTCCATTGTTTTACATAGTGATTTGGCCCTATTTGATCAAATTCGTCGACAATTATGCTGCTACGTTGACGAATTTCATCGGCATCTGCCGAATAGTTTGGCTCATTTTTCACTAAGTTACCAAAAGGTAAGTCAGGATCAGGAACGGCAGAAATCAACAGCTTAGTATAAGGATGCTGCGGATTCTTAAGTATTGAATGAGTGTCGCCCCATTCAACGATTTGCCCTTTGTACATTACTGCGGTTTCTTCCGCGATGTAGTGCGCAGTCGCCAGATCATGTGTGATGTATAAAAAACCAATTCCCAGTTCTTGCTTCATTCGTTGCATTAAATTCAACACTCCCAAGCGAATAGAAACATCCAGCATAGACGTAGGCTCATCCGCAAGAATGATTTGCGAACCTACCGCTAAAGCCCTTGCTAAGTTTACTCGCTGACGTTGCCCACCACTGAGTTCGTGAGGGAACTTATTCAATGTCTCTTCAGGTAGTTCCACCAGCTTTAGAAGCTCTTCCAAGCGGGCTGGGATGTCGCGCTCGTTTTTGACTTGTTTATGAATTTTTAAAGGACGTGTTAGGTGATGGCGAATGGTATGAGTTGGATTGAGAGAGCCAAACGGATCTTGAAACACCATTTGTACTTTACTGCGATATTCTTGTAGAGCCGATCGTGACGTGATCTCATTTATGTCAGTGCCATTGAAAAGGATCTCGCCTTCCGTTGCAGGATAGACTTTGGTTATTAAACGAGCGCAAGTACTCTTACCGCAGCCTGACTCTCCAACCAAAGCCAAGGTTTTTCCTGCGTACAGATCAAAAGTCACTCCTTGAAGCGCACGAAAGGTTTCCTCTTTCGCTAAACCACCGCCCACTTTGAATTCTTTAATCACATTTTTCATTTGGATGATAGGCTGGCTCATGGTTACGCTCCTTGTAACTCTGGTTGTTTGTGGACGTCATGGATGTTTGGGAAAGAAGCCCATAGCTTTTGCGTGTAGGGGTGTTGAGGATGATTGCGTATATCGTATGCTCGATTGACTTCGACGATTTCTCCGTGACGCATGATTGCAATTCGATCACATAGTTGGCTCATGAGTGCCAGGTCATGAGTGATAAAGAGGACTGAAAAACCGAACTCATCTCTAAGCTGATAAATTTGCTGTAAAATTTCTCTCTGTACCACTACATCTAATGCTGTTGTGGGTTCATCCATAATGATCAGTTTTGGATTTAGAGACAAAGCAATGGCTATCACCAAGCGCTGACGCATTCCTCCTGAAAATTGATGAGGATATTCTGCTAAGCGTTCTCGAGGAATATTGACCAAGTCCAACAACTTTTCTGCTCTATCTTTTGCTTGAGCGTTAGTGAGGCCTTGATGGTGTCGTAACACATCTGCAAATTGCTCTTGTATCGTTAAGACAGGGTTGAGTGAGTTCATCGCGCTCTGGAACACCATGGCGATTTCACTCCACCTTAGAGCGGTCAGTTCAGAGTCTGAGATACTAAGGATATCTTTGCCATCAAACCATATTTTACCGCCAGAAATGAACGCTGGCGGCTTATGAAGACGATTTATTGAGAATGCGATTGTGCTTTTACCACATCCAGATTCACCGGCAAGACCAAATACTTCGCCTTTGCCGATATCAAAGCTGACGGACTTTACCGCATTAAAATCACCATTATCAGTGATGTAATCGACGCACAAATCTCGGATCTGGATGACCGGGTCATTGTGGTATGCATGACTTAAGTTAATACCATCCATATAAACACCTTATCAATCTAAAAGATAATTATTATCATTATCAGGTGTGGCGGTTTTTAGAAAGTATCAAGCTATGAATCAGTGAAGTGACTCGAAAGTTAGGTGAAACAGGAAGTGGTGTAATGCGTCGTTGATAAAACTAAAGAAGAGCAGAATTGAGAGCTAGATCAGCACACTTTTCGTAGGGGTAATTACTCAAATTTAATCGTAAATTTGTCCCTTGGCAAAACTTAAATGATGAATCTATTAAGGAGTTAACGAAAGGGCGGGAGGGGTCACATTTCCCTACAGTTTTTCTTACCACCTTGTTCCGGTTTTGCTATAGATTACGCATCGAAAACATGGTGTGTTCGGAGGAAATATGTCCATTAATTCTATCGACCATGACGAGATGACCAACATCGCTCACAAATGGGAATTACCTGATGAGGAAACCGTTGTGAAGCCAGAGAAAACAGTGAAATCAGCAGAAGCCAGAAGACGCATTGAAGCGTTACGTGAGATCCGTGAAAGTGGGTTGACCATTGAAGAAGCAAGGGAGCTTGGCTTGATACACTGATCGCCTCAGGTTGGTTTAGCAACCCATAGGGTAGTCGACGGACTGCCCTTTTTATTTTTTCACTCTATTACTCTCTTATTCAAAACCTCCATTTATCCGTCTTGCGCCTCAAAAGCACGAGTTTCACACTCACGTCCCGTCCCGAAGAAGTTTGACAATCTGACCTTGTGTTACTAGATATATCAGTAGCGATATGCTTTTTGTTGATTATCGCAACCACAAAGCAAGGAGCGCAAGTATGGTTGATCAAATCCTTTTTTATGAACCCGATGAGCCCCACGGTTTTCTCTCAAACTTTTGCCATGCCCCAGTCAATATCTCCTCCCAAACTTGGCCCACCAGCGAACATTATTACCAAGCCCAAAAGTTTCTCGATGCTCAGTTGCAAAGTAAAATTCAGCACGCAAGCACCCCTGATGAAGCGTTTGCTTTAAGCCGTAAATACGAACACTTTGTCAGAAGCGATTGGGACGATATAAAGTTGGCTGTTATGGCTTTCATCGTTAGGGAAAAGTTTCTACAAAATCCACCATTAGCGCAGCAATTAATGAGAACGGGTAACGCTTGCCTAACAGAGCATTCTCATAAAGATGCCTTTTGGGGAGACGGGGGAGATGGTAAAGGAGAAAATCATCTAGGAGAGATTCTGATGAATGTGCGGGCAGAGCTGAGACATGTTGAGCCTTACAATCTCGTGAAGTTTATCGATAAAGCCAAATTGCCCACCCAGTGGGGCACATTTATGATGTACGGCTTTATTGAAGCCGCGACAAATAAAGAGCATCTTGCTCTGGTCTATGGCGAGCCAACAAAAAGTGCAGCACCACTTATTCGGTTGCATTCGGAGTGTCTTACCGGAGATGCTCTATTTAGCACGCGTTGTGACTGTGGTTTTCAGCTTAATAGAGCGCTACAAAACATCGTCAAAGAGGGATGTGGCGTGCTGCTTTATTTACGTCAAGAAGGACGTGGAATCGGCTTGATTAATAAAATTCGTGCCTATCACTTACAAGATGATGGCGCAGATACCGTGGAAGCAAATGAACGTTTAGGTTTTGCCGCTGATATGCGTGATTACGCGTTCTGTAAAGGAATGCTAGAGCATTTGGGGATTGACGCTGTGCGTCTAATGACGAATAACCCACGCAAGCTCGCCGCCTTAAAAGCGGTTGATATTAACGTCATTGAACGAGTGCCATTACAAGAAGGGAATAACCCAAGTAATCAACATTACCTGCAAACCAAGGCGAGTAAATTGGGGCACATGTTTGATCCTAAGTTTGTTAACCACACTAAGTAAGTGCTACAGATTTTACAGAAACAAAAACGCCAACGTATCATCGTTGGCGTTTTTGTTAATGAGTTGATTCATTGATACTTTTGAATGATTTCATCAATTTCCCCTGAGGCTTTTAATTCAACGAGTCGTGTATTGATGTAATTTTGAGTTTCTGGTTGCATTTGAGGTGAAAAAGCCAGGTAGATTGAGTAGTCAGGAATAACCGAGCTGAAAGGCTGTATCTGAAAATTCTCTAACGGCAAATTGAGTCGCTTTAAGTTGTAAAGGACTCGGGATTCCATCTCGACAAAAGCTGTATCTCCAGGGGTTCGGCTTATCACTCGGTATGCGGCGTTGTAGTCTTTCACGCGCATTTCATTGACACTGCCATTTTCAAAGAACGGTGTTAAATTTGGATAATCAAACCCCAGCAGTAATACAATAGAACGACCATGCATCGTATCCATATTTTTGAATTCTAAAGGCTTCTCGCTACTCGACACCAGTACATGTTTTACAGTGTAAATGGGCTCCTCAGATAAATTTTCCGATTGCACCTTGCCCCAGTTCGGGCTGCCATAAGTTAACCAGTTTGGCTCAGCGCCTTCTTCCAATATGGAAATCATACGTTTAAATGGATAAGTATGATAATTCACTTGGTAATCCGACTCCGCGAAGATAGCGCTGACGATATCGGTCACAATCCCTGAGTGCATTTGTCCCTGTTGTTCAATTTGAAATGGTCGAGCTTGTTCAGCAATGACGTAATAGTTCACTTGATTTGCGGTCACATGAGAACTTACAACAATTAAGCTAAAAGCCAATCTAAGTAGAAGTCTTTTCATCGTATCCTCGATTATTATTTGTGCGTAGCTATATTTAGAGTAGCGCAAGTTTATCGGAGCGGTTTCATATGGATGAAAAAGAGCGATCTCAACGTCGTTTTAGTATCGGCAACCAACTTATGTTGGCGGTATTAACGTTGAGTTTAATCTTTACGGTCATCATTTCTACAGTGAGCTTATATCGAGTTTTTCACGAAGATTTAGCCCATTTAGATGTTGAATTAAAGCAGGTTGAGTCTAGCTATTTATCGAGCTTTTCTGCGAGTTTGTGGGTAGAGGATAGGGAGCTGTTGCTGACACAAGCTCAAGGTGCAATGCGTATGCCCTCGGTGGACTACTTACGTATTGCTAGTGAAGACGAAGTTATCATTGAATTAGGTTCGGCGCTTTCTGAGGATGTTGTCGAGAGAAGCTGGCCGATGCAGTATCGGGTCGGCGATAAAGCGTATGATCTCGCGATATTAACGGTTCAATCGGATCTTAGCGCGATATATGAAGATCTTTGGCAGCAGTTCTTTTTTCTACTTACGACAGAAGCGATCAAAATTCTTGTCCTCATCATTGGTGTTCTTTGGGTGGCGTTTCGCTTGTTGGTCAATCCGTTACAATTGCTGTCTGGTGCGGTGAGCGATTTTCGTGGCGGTACAGTGCCGAGTAAAGTGACTCTCCCTAAACGATGGTGCTTTGATGAAGTGAGTGTTTTGGCAGAGAAATACAACCGAAGTGTTGAGAAAGTGAAAGAGCACCAGACTGAGTTAGAGGCTGAACGCGATAGGGCAGAAGTCGCTAATCGTAAGAAAAGTGAGTTTCTTGCCACTATGAGTCATGAGATCCGCACACCGATGAATGGCATTATTGGTGTGTCGTCGTTGCTCAATGACACCGACCTCGATCCCCAGCAAAAAGAGTTTGTAGAGATCATTGACAGTTCTTCTCACTCACTAATGACGATCATCGACGACATTTTGGACTTCTCTAAAGTTGAAGCTGGCAAAGTAGAGCTGGAATACACGAGCTATGATCTTCGCGAGCTACTTGACGATGTCATCAGTTTACATAGTGTCAAAGCCAAGCAGAAAAACTTACAGCTGCTCAGCGATATTGATCCTCACTTGCCAATGGAAGTGCAAGGTGATGCCACACGATTGAAACAAGTTCTGAACAATTTGTTGAGCAACGCGATTAAATTTACCGAGCGCGGCCATGTGAAGCTTCTTGTAGCGTTATCTCGACTTGATGGAGAGACCGCTCATATCCGGTTTCGAGTTGTGGATTCTGGTATTGGTATTGCGAAAGAGCACCAACAAGCAATCTTCGAACGCTTCCAACAAGCTGATGGTAGTACCACCAGAAAGTATGGTGGGACAGGGCTTGGTTTGGCGATAGCTGCACAGTTGGTTAACTTGATGGGAGGGGAAATACAACTAACAAGTGAGCTTGGGCTGGGAAGCTGTTTTGAATTTTCGATTCCTGTTGCTGTAATAAATGCGCAATCGACCTATACCGACCAACTTAATGTATTAGATTTCCCGAAAGCGGAAGACAACGAAATCAGCCCTCAAGATAACGATAAACCTTGGGTATTGGTTGTTGAAGATACCATCGTCAATCAGAAGGTAGTTCGCATCATGTTAGAAAAACTGGGTGTGCGAGTGAGTGTCGCCAACCATGGCGAAGAAGCATTGCAGCTGTGTGATCAGCAGCCTTTCGATTTGATTTTTATGGACTGTCAAATGCCTGTGATGGATGGGTTTATTGCTACGGAGCGAATTCGAAAAATGGGAGAGTGGGGGAAACACGTTCCAATTATTGCGCTAAGTGCCAATGTCATTAAAGAGGATCAGCAACATTGCTTCGATGTTGGGATGAACGAGTTCGTGGCTAAACCCGTTACCAAGACTCGATTACAACAAATATTCGAACAGCATTTACCAAAAGCACTGAAAATCAGCGCTGTGCCTAAATAGTTAACTTGAAATCGATCAAGTTAAGTGCGTTTCTATTCTGTAATTGTAACTCTGTGTGATATAGTGCCCGGCTAGTATTTAAAGTACCTTGAGGCTGTGAATGTCGTTTAATCTATCCCTATTGCCGCCTGACGAAAAAAACAAAATCGAACTGGATAAGCAGGCGTCGTTTTTGGTTTGGAAGCTCAGAGAGGCCAAATCTGGTCCTGAAGCAATAGAAGAACAGTTGTCCAAGATTAACGATGCTGATGAAAAGGCGTTTTTCCAGCAATCGGTCGAAAAGTACAAACGAGTAATGGGTGTCGCTTAACGCGAACCGTGGCAATGGTTCAATCCAATGCGACGAATGAGGTAACCTCCCTATTCCTTTGCTAAGCGAAATTGAAAAGGTTTCGCTTTTTGCTAAAATCCTTCGCATTAAATTTGAATTTAGAGAGACATCCCGATGGGAAGAAGTTTTGAAGTGCGCAAAGCCTCTATGGCGAAAACTGCAGGCGCGAAAATTAAAGTTTATTCCAAATACGGTAAAGAAATTTACATGTGCGCGAAAAACGGTGGTGGTGATCCAGACATGAACTTGTCTTTGAAGCACCTGATCGCAAAAGCGAAAAAAGACCAAGTTCCTGCGCACGTTATCGATAAAGCGATCGACAAAGCGAACGGTGGCGGTGGTGAAGACTACACTCCAGCACGTTACGAAGGCTTCGGTCCTGGCGGTACTAGCGTTATCGTTGACTGTCTAACAGACAACGGCAACCGTACTTTCCAAGATGTACGCCAATGCTTTGTGAAAGTCGGTGCGAAAATTGGTGTAGAGGGCTCGGTTTCTCACATGTTCGATCACCAAGCGGTATTTCAGTTCAAAGGCGACGATGATGAAATCATCCTAGAAACGCTAATGATGGAAGACGTAGACGTTACTGACGTTGAGCTAGAAGACGGTGTTATCACTGTATTCGCACCTCACACTGAATTCTTCAAAACAAAAACTGCGCTTAACGGTGCATTCCCAGATCTAACGATCGATGTTGAAGAAATCACATTCGTTCCGCAAACTCATACGCCTGTATCGGGTGAAGATGCTGAGAAGTTCCAGAAATTCCTAGATCTTCTAGATGACTG
The DNA here is from genome assembly GCF_033340495.1 of Vibrio sp. 1249-1. Taxonomy (NCBI): domain Bacteria; kingdom Pseudomonadati; phylum Pseudomonadota; class Gammaproteobacteria; order Vibrionales; family Vibrionaceae; genus Vibrio; species Vibrio sp. 1249-1. Next base: position 94,970 of record NZ_JAWOWJ010000003.1, on the reverse strand, counting down.
TGATGATGTTCAGCAGGTTTACCACAACGCAGAGCTGTAATTAATTCGCTCATATCGTTGTAAAAAGGCTTCCTCAGGGAAGCCTTTTTTTGATCGCTTTTTCTCAAGCAGAGCTATGCGTTACGATATTTGGAATAACACAGCGACATGATTACACCAAAACAGATACCTTGAGTTAGCATCGCCGTGCCGCCATAGCTAAAGAAGGGAAGTGGGCTACCCATTACTGGCAACAAGCCACTCACCATGCCCGTATTGATAAAAGCATACAGAAAAAAGCTCATCGCTAATGCGCCACTTACCAGCCGACTAAAAAAGTGGTCAGACTGACATGCAAGCAACATAACGCGTGCAGTAATAAACAAGTACAATGCGAGTAAGACTAAACTGCCAACAAAGCCCCATTCTTCCGCATAGGTCGAAAAAATAAAGTCCGTATGACTTTCTGGAATAAAGCCAAGTGTTCCCTGCGTTGCATTCATCCAACCTTTGCCTTTCATACCGCCTGAGCCAATCGCAATCAAAGATTGGATGATTTGGTAGCCCGAACCCAGTGGATCGGACTCAGGGTGCAAGAACTGTGTTACACGGCTCTTTTGATAGGTTTCCATAACGAAGAACCATAAAATAGGTGCTAACGTTAAAATGCTCGCAATAAACCCGCAGATTATTTTCCAGCTCATGCCAGCCAAAAACAAAACGAACAATGCATAAATGATGGTAAAAACTGCACCGTCTAAATCCGGTTGTAGCGCGATTAACCCGGCAGGAATCATTGTAATAAGTAAGCAAAACGCAATTTTCCGACTGTTTGGTCGACCTCCTTCAATATGAAGCATCCAGGCGATCATGATTGGAATGGAAAGTTTGATTAGTTCGGACGGTTGAAAGCGGAAGAAGCCGATATCGAGCCAACGTTGAGAGCCATTGGTGCTATCACCAAATAAAGCGACAGCAAGTAGTAGCGCAACCGCAATAATGTAGAGATATGGAGCTGAGCGCTGATAGCTGGACGCTGGAATCGAGGACATGACCAAGATACAAACTAATGTCAGTCCGCAGCGCGCCAAATGTTTGAAGAGCATCGCCTCATTAAAGCTACTGGCACTCCAGAGAGTGAGCGAACTTAACAGCATGATCGGAATGATCGCCATGAGCAGTGGCAAATCAACTCTTGGGAAATAACGCTTATTCATTTTCAACGACCTAATAACGCACCTATTTTGAGTGCGAAAACAACTAAAACTCGAAGAGTTCAAACTATTCCGATGCTAAGAATCTCGATTTGGAAACAACAGACACCATGCAAAGGTGTGTAAGAAAGGAGAGTGCGACACTGTCTGTTATGGGTAGCTGTGGGATGGATAAATACACTAGCCTCAGATTTTAAGCCAGTGTTTTTATTGTTACTGCCGTAAAAATGTAGAGTTACGAATGAGCGGAATTGTATTTTCTGTTTAAGTGAATGTCATTCATCCTCTCTCAATACCATTCACTCCGCATAATTGCCATTGGTCGCATGCAAAAGCAGCGTGCGATCTTCTCCCTTAATCTGAAACCATCAAATCACGTTCAACTAAGGACAGTACATGATGGTTTCTCAATCTCGCTCAATCAAAGCTCTTAAACTGGCAAGTACGTTTATCGCCGTATTTGCACTCAGCAGCAATTTGGCTCTGGCTAATCCAAGCGAGCGCACACTCAGTCAATTCAACCAAGCAGCGCAAGGTGACTCTGGCTTAGTTGATACCGTTTACGGCGAATTATCCAAACAACTCGAAGAGCAAGGCGCAACACCGGTGACCTTGGTTTACTTAGGCAGTGCTGAGACGTTGCAAGGTCGTGAGGCGTTTATGCCTTGGAACAAGATGAAGTTCACCGAGCGCGGTCTTGCCACAATCCAAAAAGGTTTGGACCTAATGGCGAATCAGCCAGTACCACTGCAAGAGCAACAACGCTTACAAGGTTTGCCGGAATACCAACTAGCCACCGCCATGGCAGCCACCACATTTACTTCTCTACCTGACATGTTCAATCACTTTGAGCGTGGCTACGAGCTGTACCTTTCATTGCTCGATGAGCCGAGTTTTAGTCAGCAACCTTTCGCCGCAACGTCTTGGATTTATCGCTACGCCATTGAAGCAGCACTACGAGCTGAAGATGTTCAACAAGCCAAAACATGGTTAGCGCAAATGGAGCAGTTAGGTGATAGCAATCTAGAAACGCAAACCGCGAAAGCGCTGCTAGCGAAATATTAGGGAGGCGTCATGATCGTTTTTAATCAACTTAGTCGCGATTACGCCCTTGGCAGACAAACCGTACGTGCATTGCGAGACGTGTCTGGTGAAGTGTTTGCCGGCGAAATGGTGGCTCTGTGTGGACCGTCTGGCTCGGGAAAAAGCACCTTACTTAACGTGCTTGGCATGCTGGATACTCAATACCAAGGTCAGGTGACATTTGCAGGCAGCCCATACCCAACCGGACAAATGCAGGCGGCGAAAATGCGTCGTGAAAAGCTTGGTTTTGTATTTCAAAAATTCAATCTTGTCCCCGTGATGACGGCGTTGGAGAACGTGGCGTATCCGTTACACCTCAACGGTTTTTCAAAAGCAGAACAAACCGAGCTCGCTACACAAATGCTAGAACACGTTGGCTTGGGTGAGTTTATTCATCACATGCCCGATAGCCTATCTGGCGGTCAGCAGCAACGCGTGGCAATTGCTCGTGCGTTAGTGCACAAACCAGCGTTGGTGATTGCTGATGAGCCAACCGCAAGTCTTGATAGCCAAACTGCCAACAAGGTCATCGACATTATGAAAGGGCTTGGACACGAGCTAGGCACCACTTTTATCGTCGCCACTCACGACCCTCGCATGGCATCCCGCTGCGATCGAACCATTGAATTGGTGGATGGCAAAATTACCCAAACGTACGCAAGTGTGGAGGAGGTTTCATGGGCAAGCTAATTCCTGTTTCGGTTTGCCTTGCTTGGTTGAATCTGCAACGCAATCGCCGTCGCAGTTTATTGTCGATGCTGATCATTGCCATTGCCGTGTTTGCGTTAACCAGTGCGGGCGGTTTTGGTCTGTACACCTATGACAGTTTGAAAGAGTCGACAGCGCGTGACACGGGGCACCTGACGTTAACCACACCGGGTTACTTTGCCAAAGAAGAAGAGATGCCGCTGAGTAACGGTTTAACTCATGCGGACGACATCACCAAGCAATTGATTGGATTGAATGAAGTGCGAGGCGTGCAGCCGCGAGTTGAATTCAGCGGTTTAATTTCCAACGGCAACAAGTCATCGATCTTTATCGGCATTGGTGTTAACGAGCGCGAATTCGATATGAAAGGGCCGTTTTTAGACGTGCGTGAAGGGCAGACGCTGTCCAACATTCATGCATCGCGTTATGACCCTGCAGAGCCAGAAGTGATGCTTGGCGTTGATTTGGCGAACAACCTAAGTGTGCACGTTGGCGATTGGATTACCTTGCTGGCGACCACTACCGACGGCGCATTGAACGCGTATGACTTCAAAGTTCGTGGTATCTATTCAACTGGCGTGCCTGAGCTTGATAAACGCCAACTGTACGTGCATATCAACAGCGCGCAATCGCTGCTCGGTTCAGACAAAGTCAGTGCGTTATCTGTCTTCCTGTTCGACACCAGTTTAACTAACCAAGTCGAGCAACAAGTGGCTTCGGTTCTGAGTAAGCAAAAACAGAACTTTGGTGATCAAGATATTGAGATTACGCCTTGGCAAGAGCGCGCGTTCTTCTATCTCAAAGTGAAAGATTTGTACGATCGTATCTTCGGCATCATGGGTGCAGTAATGGCGCTGGTGGTCTTTGTTGCGCTGTTCAACACCATGACTATGTCGGTGACTGAGCGCACCCGTGAAATCGGCACCTTATCGGCTCTTGGTAGCTACCCTCGCGAAATTATTGCTGGGTTCTTGCGCGAAGCAGGGTTACTTGCGGTGATTGGTAGCTTAATCGGCGCTTTGTTTACGGCGCTAGTCACCGTCTTACTGATGGTCGTGGATGTGCAAATGCCGCCACCGCCAGGACGCACAGAAGGTTACCCATTAACGATTTACTTCTCTTGGGAGCTGGTAGCTATAGCAGGATTTGCAGTATTGATGATTTGTTTGGTTGCGGCGTTTTTCTCGGCACGCAAAGGGGTGAACAAGCCAATTACGGAGGCACTGATTTATGTTTAATTTCAAATCACTATTACCAATTGCATTGCTGATGGTAACTGGCGTTGCAAGCATCAATACCAGTGCGAATGAAACAGCGTTAGATGCACAGCAAGTCGCGCAATTGATTGAAAAAGCCGACAGCTACCGCTTGCAAGATGATTCCTCCAAAGTGGTGTCATTGGTGCGCTTATATCAAGACCAAGAACTAGATAAAACCCGCCTTTACCACGTGTACACGCGCCCAAATCGTGAATCGCTGGTGGTGTTCAAATCGGCAGTCGAAGCCGGGCAAAAGATGTTGATGATGGGCGACAACTATTGGCTACAAATGCCAAAGAGCCGCCGTCCGATTCGCATTACGCCAATGCAGAAGCTGCTTGGTGAAGCGTCTATCGGCGACAATTCAACTTTGACGTGGAGCCAAGATTATCAAGGTGAATGGAAAGCGACAGAAACTGTCTCGGTAAACGGGGAAAGTGTCGCGGCTTATCACCTTGCGTTAACCGCGAAAACCAAAGGGGCGAGCTATCAGAAGATCGACTTGTGGTTGTCTGAGCAAGATGCGTTTCCAATCAAAGCTGATCTTTACTTGCGCTCTGGCAAACTCGCCAAGCAAGCGCAATATGGGCGTGCAACTGACAAAGGTGAAGACTACGTCAGTGAGATGACCTTGCTTGATAGCATTCAGCCGAGCAAAAAGACCGTTATCGAGTATCAAGAGATCGTGCCTTGGCAGCTGGACAACAAGTTCTACAACCCAAGCTATTTGCCGAAAGCCAATACGACTCAGCTTTAGCCTGAACTCCTTAAATAGAACCATGAAAACGAGCAAGGAAGTCACATGAAATCGCACCAGCCTAACCTTAACAAAAGCACCAGTTTGTTGATTGCTGCGTCGTTGTGTGTGGGCGCAGCAGCCCCAGTTTTTGCCAATGATGAGCTGAGTTTTGAGTGGGATTGGGCTGTCAGTTACGAAACTGCCAAGCAGCGTGATAGCGCATTTATGCAGGCGCAGGGCAGTTCTCGTGATTCACTTAATGCACTGTTGGATGTGCAAGTGAACTATTAAAACTTCAGTGGCTTGTTCGCTCTGTACAGCCAAGGTTTGTACCTCAACCAACAAGGAGAGAGTGACTGGTGGAGTGAAGCTGATAACCAACTACTGATTCGAGAACTTGCTTGGCTAGGGGAGTGGCAAGTCGGTGACACCACACTTGATGTGAGCTTAGGTAAGTTGCGCATTGATTGGGGCGTGGGTTATGGCTACCGACCTTTGGATCTCTTTAAGCCTTATCGACAAAACCCGGTTGGCTTAGTCGCAGAAGAAGGTGCGGGTGTGTTTTCACTTTCACACTACGATATGGCAGGCGAGTGGACGGTGATTGCAACGGATTCAAGCTGGGGGCAACAAGACCAAAGTGCACTTGATCAAGCCGCAGAGCAACAAGGTATTGGTATTCGTCGTTATGCGCTAGTGGGTGACACCGAGTATCAACTTATTGGTTATTACGATGATGTGCGCAGAGGTTTACTCGGAGCCAGTGCCATTGCGGTGTGGGATGAATCCATCGCCATGCACGGTTCCATGCTGTGGCAAAAGCAAAGTGTTGGCTATCAGTTTCAGCAGGGTGATCTTTACCAACCCGTTTCGGTTGAGGAGCAGGGCAGCGCATTTCAAGCCTTAGTTGGATTGAACTGGGCAAACCAAGCCGGACATAACGTGATTGCCGAATATTGGTACGACAGCCGAGCATGGTCGAAAAGCGAATGGCAACAAGCAATAGAGCGTGGCGAATTACTCTCTCAGCTCCCTGATCCTAACAACTCTCTGTTGGCTAGCAGCGCTCTACTTGCGACAAGCTACGCCCAAGGGTTTCAGCACGCCAATATCGTTCAGCATAACGTAATGCTGCACTGGAGTTGGGATTTGGAAGCGTGGGCTGCATGGAACGGTAAAGCGGATATGGGCTGGCTAAGTGATGTAACCCCTACGTTGGATGTGATGTTGGCGCCACAAGATGGCGGTGTGATTGTCACGCAGTGGCTTAACTACCAATGGATTGATACTGGCGACCAAAGTGTAGAAGTGGAAGTTGCCGCACGCTTTTTAACCGGAGACGACCAATCTGCTTACGTACAAATCAATGATAAGCATATGATTGTTTTTAACATCAAAGGGAAATTCTAAATGTGTTCAGCAAAATCAGTGGTAAAAAGTGGATGGCCGCGTAGCTTATTAGTGACCACGGCATTTTGTCTCTTTATCGCAGCAATGACGCTCTCGGTTTGGGGCGGTCCATTTTACATTCATGTGGCGGTTAGCTTTGGATTTGGCTATTCGGCTATCTTCTTCTCATGGTTGATTGACCGTTTGTTTCCAACCATCCCACGTATGATAGAAGTGGTGTGTTCGCTTGTTGCCTGTTTATTGTTTGGGGTGATTAATGCGCAATTTTGGCTCGGAGAGTATTTTGGTATCTCCGATATGATCCCTGTTGGCTTAATGGGATTACTGTTTAGCGGTATGTGTTATTTCTATTTTTACTCGCGTGAGAAAGAGGCGGTTGCTCAACGAGAGTTGGAAGCCATCAAGCGCGAGAAAGCAGAGCAAGATCGTGCGCTCTTGCTGAGTCAGCTTAAGCAGATGCAAAGCCAGATTGAACCGCATTTTCTATTCAATACCTTGGCGAATATCAGCGCGCTCATGTCGCAAGATGTCGATAAAGCCAAGCTGATGCTAGAACAGTTGACCGCGCTGCTGCGAGCAACGCTAAAAAGCTCACGCGAAGAACACACCACCATAGACAATGAAACGGCGTTACTTGAGGCTTACTTAAGCATCCAACAAACCCGTTTAGGTGACCGACTCAGTTACAAGATTGAGGTGGAAGAGGGATTAGGCAGAACCGAGCTACCGCCGATGATGCTTCAACCCTTAATCGAAAACGCCATTATCCATGGTATTGAGCCAAAGCGAGAAGGTGGTGAAGTCAGCTTGCTGATTAAGCGCGAACAGAAGAACTTGAAGATTGAAGTCAGAGACACAGGTGTTGGCTTGAATCACGTGAGTGGTCACATGGGCTCTGGCGTGGGTCTAAGTAATCTCAAGCAGCGAGTTGAAGCTTTGTTCGCAGGGCAAGGAGAGGTCTCTATCAGTGAGTCTGCTCAGGGTGGCGTTTGTGTTCGCCTTAGCTGGCCAATGGGATCGTAATCAAGGAAGAAAGGAATGAATACAGGGTTTACTGCCATTATTGCTGATGATGAACCGTTATTGAGGCGTCATCTTGATAAAAGCCTAGCTGAAGTGTGGCCAGAGCTAGAGGTGATAGCCAAAGTCGCCGATGGTGAACAAGCGTTGCAAGCCATTGAGCAAAGCCAACCTGACATTGCGTTTCTTGATATTCGTATGCCAGTTTTGGATGGTATGACATTAGCGCAAAAACTCAATCAACTCGCCAACCCACCTTTGATTGTGTTTGTCACCGCGTACGATGATTACGCTATAAAAGCTTTTGAGCAAAATGCCACCGATTATTTGCTCAAGCCTATTTCAGATGAGCGCCTCCTGACGACGTGTGAAAGAGTGAAAGCACGCCTTGCTAAGCGAGAGCAAGAAAGCAGTAATGTGCAGATGAGCAGCCTGTTAGAACAGTTGCAGCAATTATCCGCTCCACAAACTCCGCAATATCTTCAGTGGATCAAAGCGACGCAAGGGGAAGACATTCATCTGATCGCCACGTCTGATGTGTTGTATTTCAAAGCGGAAGAAAAATACGTTTCTGTGTATGCCCAGCAAGGACAAGGCAAAGTGCAGGAGTATTTGATTCGTACATCGTTGAAAGAGTTGATAGGGCAGCTTAACCCAGAACAGTTCTGGCAAGTACACCGTTCAAGCGTGGTGCAAGTGTGCAAAATTAACAAAGTAAACAAAGACTTTGCTGGCAGAATGTTTGTTCACGTTGGAGAAAACAAGCTCCCTGTGAGCCGTGCATCTCAAAGTTTATTCAAAGGAATGTAATCGCTAGAACTGCTCACTCTTTACACTGTAAACTCGCTGCTCTTAACCCACATTATCAAGGAAGATAAATGAGTTATCGCGTAACCCTGTTAAATGCGACGGGAGAACTGTCTCCAATCTCTGAGTATTTGCATCAGAAACTTGATGATCTGAGCTCACAACTTTCTAGTTACTTTGATTTGAGTAACATTGACCTCACCATTAGCCCGTTTGATCGCAATGACGTACCGCAGACGGGGATTGGTGGCTATTGCTTAAGTGCCTATCGTGTAGAGATTCTGCTTGATACTCAACGTACTGATATTAAAAACGTTATTGAGAAAGAACTGGCTGCGGTGTTAGCGCATGAGTTGCATCACCTGTTCCGTATGCGAGCGGGAGAAAGTGGCGTTGCACTTGGTGATGTACTAATTATGGAAGGGTTAGCTTGTCACTTCGAACGTAAGGTGAATGGCGGCGTCACTCCGACCTTGTTTGAGCAAATCAAAGATCAAGATTGGCGCCCTTTCTACGCTGAGATGAAAGGCAAGTTGACCAGCTTAGATTACAACTTCGACGCTTACTTTCTTGGCAGCGATGAAAGCCGCTGGCCGAAATACATGGGGTATTGGGTTGGGTACAACCTTGTTGCTGAATATCTGGCTGATTTTCAAGGCTCTGAACTGGATTTGGTTGGAGCCAAAGCTGAGCTTTTCTATCAATAACTTCGTTATAAGCCCAACTAATCGGCTGAGTCATAAAAACAAAAAGCGCCTAAGTCATCAGACGTTAGGCGCTTTCTTCGTTTTATAGCGACGATTTCTCTGCAGAGGCGAATGGGCTTATTCGCTGATCGTCACTTTCTCGATAATGATTGGATCGCATGGCACATCATCGTGACCAAGTTTAGAGGTCGTTTTCACTTTCGCTATGCGATTTACGACATCCATACCCGCGGTCACTTTACCAAACACGGCGTAGCCCCAGCCTAGGTTGGTGGTTGCGGTGTGGTCTAGGAAATCATTGTCTTCTAAGTTAATGAAGAATTGTGCTGTTGCAGAGTGCGGTGCATCGGTTCGTGCCATTGCGATAGTGCCAACAAGGTTCTTAAGACCACGGTTTGCTTCGTTCGCGATTGGTGCGCGTGTTGGCTTTTCTGCCATGTCTTCGGTATGACCGCCACCTTGAATCATAAAGCCGTCGATAACGCGGTGGAAAATGGTGCCGTTGTAGAAGCCATCTTCACAGTATTTTTTGAAGTTCTTTGAGCTAACTGGCGCTCGTTCTAGGTTCAGTTCAATCTCGATATCACCGAAATGGGTGGTCATAATAATCATCTGGTTTTGCCCTTATGGGTGCTAAGTTGGCGGCATTATAGCTAAGACTTCTGAGGATAGCAGAAATAAAAACAGCGACGTTTGGCGTCGCTGTTTGCATAGTGAATGGGTGAGGAAAGCGTTAAACCGTAAAGCGACCGACCAAGTCGTACAGCTCGTTAGCTTTGTGGTTAAGGTTGCCACTGCCTGCACGGTTTTGGTTGGCAAGGTGTGCCGATTGGCTGCTTTGTTGAGAGATCACTTCAATACGTTGTGAAATCTCTTGGCCAACTTGGCTTTGCTCTTCAGTTGCCGTTGCGATAAGCGTGTTCATGTCCATGATGTTAGCAATTGCGGCTTGGATTTCTTGCAGTGCGGCAGAGGCTGCTCGTGCTTCTTCTACCGTTGCTTCACCACGCGCTTGGCTTGAACCCATGGCTTTCACTGCCGCATCCGAGCCAGACTTCAACTGCTCGATCATTTGGTGAATTTCGCCTGTGCTGTCTTGAGTGCGACTTGCCAGTTTACGGACTTCATCGGCAACGACTGCGAAGCCGCGACCTTGTTCACCAGCACGGGCTGCTTCAATGGCTGCATTCAGTGCCAATAGGTTGGTTTGCTCGGCGATGTCTTGAATAACCTCTAGCGAAGAAGAAATGTTTTTTACGTCGCTCTCTAAACGAGAAATCACCGTGCTGGCTTCTGACACCTCTAGCGCGAGTGCTTCGACAGAGTTCGCTGCCGAATCAACAATGTGTTTTGCTTGTTGTGAGTTTTCATCGGCGTCTCTGGCTGATTGCGCTGCTTGGTTAGCGTTGTTTGAAATCTCGTGCGCCGTTGCTGTCATCTCGGTCATTGCCGCTGCGACTTGTTCGGTCTCTTCACGTTGACCAGAAGCCAACTCGTCCACTTGCGATGCACGCTGTGACATCTCGTTGGTCTCTGAAACCACTTCTTGTCCTACGTGGCTAACGCTCTTGATGATGCCTTGCAGGCTTTCAACGAAGATATTGAAGTTACGGCTCAGCTGCGTGAACTCCGGCACGCTTGATTCTTCCATGCGCGCGGTTAAATCTGCATCGCCTTGTGCGAAAGAGTGAATTGAAGCATCAAACTGCTCAATAGGTTTCATGATGCTGCGGTTAACAAATACGGCAAAGACTGCAACTATCGCTGTTATCGAGGCACAAAACAGGGCTATCGCAGTTAGTGTGGTGTTGAGATCTTCGTGTGCGGCTTTTTCCATGTCTGCCACAATGGCGTCGATATCGTCCGTGTAGAAACCCGTTCCCAACATCAAGTCCCATTCAGGAATAAAGACTGAGTAGCTGAGTTTCGGTAGTGCTTCACTCTGACCGAGTTTCGGGAAGTAATAAGTCGTGAACTCGCCAGTTTTGGCATTTTTTAACAAATCCTGAATCAGGTAATTGCCTTTCTTGTCCTGCAAGTTATAGAAGTTTTCCCCGATGCCTTTGGTGTTTTTGCCCACCACGACGCGAACGCCTTTTGAATCATAACCAAAGATGTAGCCGGATTGACCAAACTCTAGTTGTTTTAAGATAGGCAGAGCCTCTTCCAGTGGGGCATTTTGTGCGAGTAGCGGCTCGACAGCGGAACGCGCCATTTGTACGTAGCTTTTGAGTTCGGCTTTTTTCATCTCCATCATTCGACTTCGAGTTTGCTCAATCTCGTGCTCGTTGTAGGCTGTGGTTTGTACGTAGGTGAACCACATCATGCCTATTGCCATAGTTAGAATTGGAATTATTGAAAGGATATATAGTCGTTTTCTGATCGTCAGATTCATAGAGACGTCCTTCTCTCGGCGCAGCGTTACAAGTGACAAGCTGAATAAGCTTGCCTGATAAAAGTGTTAATACTTATTGTTGTAATGCTTAGAGATTAACCGAGTTACTCAATCAGAAGTACTGGAAATTTGTAAATCTAGACGAAGGTCGTAGCATTTTTAAGCGGGATCACAATTAACGTGAACACGACCCACTATTGCAACGAGAAGTCCCTGTTAACCAATATGAAACGCGATACCTATTCTTTGCGAATTTGAGGTAAAGCCAGTCAGCAACAGGTTTAACGAGGCGCCAACGCAGTGGAGCGTAGAGCCAACCGCGACCAACTAATTGCCACGCACGATGAGTCACGTCCAACCCAAGCAGAAGCTCCCCCTTTTCGTTGAGGGCGTGCAAAATGGTGTTGGCTTGTTCAGGAGCGATCTGAGGATAATCTGCGAATGCATCACTATAGATATCGACGGTTTTGATTTGCTGCTTGGCATCGCGTTGTTTTAGCGCCTTCATCTCTTTGGCACAAAGCGGGCAGGTTCCGTCATAAAATATGGTGAGTTTTGTCATTGCGGTTTTCTTGTTTGAGATTTTCTAATCGCTTTTACGTGGCGAATTTTCTTTTGGTTCATTGTTTTGCAAGTAATGCAGCCAATTGTCGCGAATGTTGCTGTAATTGAATTGGCAGAACTCTTTGCGATCACGCAGGTAGTCTTTTTCTACTTCATCGAGTAAGGCTTTGTATTGCTCAGGATCACTACCGTACACCAGACATAACGTTGAAAAGTAACGCTGCAAATCAAAGCTGTGTTCGTCAATGTACTCGCCAAAATCGTAGTAGTCCGGTCTGTCGTCGGATTCGAATGCGAACATGTCGGCGGCGCTAATGGCCATATCTGCGCCATCTTCTAGGAAGTCAATCATTAAAATAGTGGCAAAATTATCGACCGCATCTTCTTCTTTTCCGAGAACAGGGATGCTTTGATCTTCGATGTAAGCATGTCCAGCTTCATGAAGTAAAGTGTGCAATAACGTATCTAGCGCCCCTGTTTTTGGAGATTTTCCGAAGCGTTCTTCATACTGATTATTGGAGAAGTAATTGAGCGACTCCAAATAAAAAGTGTAAGGAACGTATATTGTGTGTGTATCAGGATCATACATTGGACCATCTTCTCCGCCGTAAACCAGCGTGAGAGCTTTATCAAATGGAAAGTAGGCCTGAGATAGCTCAGCAAAGATGGTGTTTACATCGCTGCTTTGAATCGATTGTTGGGCAATTTTTTCATGAGTTGTCTCTACGGGAGAATATTGAATAAGAATGTTTTCAGCTGCTGTAGCTGATGAGACGACGCTGAGTAATAGCGCAGCGCAAAGCGAATGAATGTTCATGTGGGACTCTTGTTATTGAATAACTTGTATAAAAAATTATACATGTTTTTGTCTGATGCATAGTTGGGGTTGTACTCATTAGCCAAAGTCGGGACGTCGGTCTCGAAAAGCAATCATGATAACATCGCATATTTCGGCTGCTTGGTTCTCTAGGGCGTTTATCAAGACCTCTTGGATAAGAACGGCGGTGAAGTTATTAGCTATGCATCGTATTCTAAGAAGCTTACTGAGTAACTGTGCTTCGATCTTTATCTGTGAAAATGATAATAGGCAGTTAATCATTGCAAGGTTTAACTATGGGGTTGGTGAATGTCACTGAATTGAAGAAAATTATCAGCGATATGTTATAATCCTGCTCCGTTGTGACGAAAACGTTTGTTGCAGCCTGAGAGTTTCCTTGGATTCGGCTCGTTTATACACCATGAGCCAGAGTTGAAAAGCTACGACAGGAACAGGCAAACCCAATTGTTTTGAACGCGCTCTCGGCGTTTAGCGGTTACAACGGGAAGGAACTTTGTTTGATAGTAATTGACACATTCTGTTTAAGTAAGGGAGCCCGAAGTGGTTCAGAAAGTGTCACCCAGAATTTACTCACAACACGACAGCCCAAGCGATAACGCACAGGTATTGCGAGGGGCCATTTGAAGGAGCTGTATCAGCTCCTTTCACATTTAAGGGCTTGCTAACAGCGTAAAAACTGACACATCGCTTAAGGAGCGCCCCTTAAACTAGCCTAAGGCGCATCTACACCAACTTTTTGAGTATTTTCGAAACAATAAAGCGAGAAAATTTGCTATTGAACGAAGGTTAAACTAACACTCATTCATTACGGAGAATGAAGAGAACAATAATAAGAGGCGATATGAATCATTTAATATCTGTAGGTGCACTGGAGTCCTTCTTGGTCGCAATCAGTGTGCTTTTCCTGGGGCATTTTATTAATGCTAAGCTACCGATTTTAAAGAAATTCAACATACCTGAGCCGATTGTAGGTGGTCTTATTGTAGCCTGCATGATTACTGCTCTTCATTTCAACGGCATCGATTTAGAGTTCGACTTGCCATTACAAAATACGTTTATGTTAATGTTTTTTGCGACAGTTGGTTTGGCCGCAAATTACACTCAGTTGATGAAAGGAGGTGCGAAGGTTTTTATCTTCTTAGCTGTCGCATCGTTTTACATCATCATACAAAACGGCGTTGGCGTTTCACTTGCGGCGGCGCTCGGTTTAGATCCTTTGATGGGGTTAATTGCTGGCTCGATTACTCTGTCTGGTGGTCATGGTACAGGTGCTGCGTGGTCACAAACCTTTCAAGACGTGTATGGATTGGATAACGTCTTAGAAATTGCAATGGCATCAGCGACTTTTGGTTTGATCATCGGCGGTATCATTGGTAGCCCTGTAGCGCAGCGCCTAGTCGAAAAGAACAGCATAGAGTCTGAGTATGGTCGTGGTGGTCGAGATGCCAAAACTCACGAGAAATTCCCGGAGTTGGTGACTTACAATGAATACGAAGAAGATAAAGTAACGGCGAAAAAAGTGGTGGAGAAACTCTTCTTCCTACTGATCTGTGTTACTGGGGCCAAGTATGTCGAGCAATGGGTAAGCACGTATGAAATCTCATGGCTGATGATTCCAGACTTCGTATATGCGCTATTCATTGGTGTGATCATTACGAATTTCTTGGAAGTGACCAAGATTCGTAAGTTAGATGCCGAAACGGTCGATATGTTAGGTACGGTATCGCTATCTCTGTTCTTAGCGATGGCTCTGATGAGCTTGAAGTTATGGAATATCTTCGATCTAGCGATTCCATTCTTGGTTATTTTAGCTGTGCAGTCTGTCGTCTTAGCAATCTTTACGTACTATGTTACGTTCAAAGTGATGGGAAGCAACTACGATGCTGCGGTTATTGCAGGGGGGCACTGCGGTTTTGGCTTGGGTGCAACCCCAACAGCCGTAATGAACATGGGTTCAATCGTTAACCGATTTGGCCCGTCGCCACAAGCATTTATGGTGGTGCCAATTGTGGGCGCTTTCTTTATCGACATCGTCAACTTAATTATCTTGCAAGGCTACATTTCATTCCTTGGTTAAAGTTAATTGGATGAGCTCCTAGAGGCGAAATAAAAACGGTCACAACACTGGTTGTGACCGTTTTTTTATGACTTGGTTTGGTCGTTTATTGAACGAAGAATTATTGGATAGTTCGGCTGAACTTGAGGCTAGCTGTCCAACCAAGAATACCAATGAAGGCGTAAATGCCAACGTTTAACCAACCCGCTTGAGGAATGGCATTGAATGGGTTTGGTGTAATAATGGCGTGCAGCGGAAGGTAAAGCACTTCGGAGAAAAACTGATCTAGCCCGTAGAAACCAAAAAGTGCGATAGGCATCCAACGCAGCGCATAAATGGCGATAAACAAAATGACCAGTGGTGAGTTCACTTTTTGTGAAATAGCCATCGCAGTTAATGCCAGCGGTAACAGCAGAATACCGGCGAAAAACATTCTGATTAAAAACTCTCCCCAATGCAGCAGCACGTAACCTAACGAGGCTTGGCGGTACAATAAAGCCAATTGGTGATCAGTAGAGATGTTCAGCAACCACAACATTAAATTTGCAGCGAGTACGAGCACCGAGCAGACGAGCGGAATCACCAATAAGCCAAATCCTAGCTTCACTAAATGGGTTTTTATGTCACTGACAGGCATACTGCGCCAAAACATAATGCTGCCTTCCGCCCGTTCTTTGCGTAGCGTTCTTGGGAAGTACTGAACGGCTAACAAGATAGACAGCAGCCCTGCTCCTCCGGTAATCAACATATTGACATCATCGCCAAGCTCTTTGTGAATGTCACTGACATCGCCACCAAAGCTCATTTGGAAAAACATATTGTGTTGTAGAGTGTCGTTACTCATTAAACTCACAAAGAGAATAACTCCACACGCCAACACAAACAGTGGAATACGTAAAACAAGAGGGTTTTCTAACCACTCTTTTTGCAACATCGCGACAACTGAACGCATTACGCTGCCTCCTTCTGCAATGCTAAAAATAGATCCGCTAACTTAACCCCATGGATGGAGCCCATTGTTTCTGCTTGTTGGGCATACTGGGCTTTGAGTAACCATTTCGTTGAACCGAGGCCTTTTTGTGACGAGAGTGGGTTCATCGCTTCAATTTGTGTGCGGTGCTCGTCGTTGGCTTCAAGAATGAAATAGTCTTCACTGATACTGTCCATCGAGGTTTGCAGAACGGGGCGACCATGCTTAAGAATCAGAACATCTGTCAGCAAGTGCTCAATCTCTGATACTTCATGACTGGCGATGATCAACACGCGATCGCCGTCGTGAAACCATTCCAATAAGTGACGATAAAACGTCTCGCGATACACGAGATCTAACCCGAGTGTCGGTTCATCCAATATGAGGATTTGGGTGTTGGTTGCGATCACAATCGCGAGGTGTAATTGCACCTTCATCCCTTTGGATAAAGATTTGATACGCGCACGAGGTTGGATGTCCGTTTGACGAAGTAGCGTATCTGCTTGGGCGCGATTGAACCCTGGATGCACGCCCTCGGTATAGTTAAGCAGTTGAGCAACGGTCATCCAATCTGGCAGAACGTTGACATCCGAGATGTAGGATAAGCTCTGCATTATCTTGTCGCGTTGCATAATGGGTTCAAATCCGTTGATACGAATAGTGCCCTGATATTCATGTGCACCGAGTAGGGCATTAATAAGCGTTGATTTACCTGCGCCATTATGGCCGAGTAAGCCAAGTACTTGTCCTGCATGTAGGTCGAAACTCACTTCATGCAGTGCTTCTCCTTGTTGCTGATAGTGCTTGGAGACGTTGTTTACACTGACTAATGCGCTCATTGGTCACCTTTCAAGTGTGGTTTTAGTTGTAGAATGAATTCGTCGAGTGACATATCCAGACGCTGTATTGTGTCGGCTATCTGCGGAATTTGTTGCTGAAGAAAACGTGCCTTCTCGTCTGCGAGTAATTTGAGCTTTGCTCCTGAAGCGACAAACATACCTTGACCGCGTTTTTTCTCCACTAGCCCGTCATCAACAAGCAATTGATAGCCTTTCATAACGGTGAGGTGGTTAATTTTCATATCTGCAGAGATGCTACGGACGGAGGGCAGAGCATCGCCTTCTTGCCAGACACCTTGCAGTATTTGCTGCGTGATCTGGTCTGCCAACTGTCGAAATATCGGTTGGCGATCATGCCAATTAGTCATGAGTGAATCTCTTGGTTGAGATGGTGTTATATATATGTATAACACCTAGTGCATTAGAGAGAAAGTAATAATTTAAAACCTAGTGTATCCGCCTGTCTCATTCGCTCTAAATATCCACCTATGTGGTCGTTGTTTTGAGGTTTTGTTTTATATGGAAATTAATTGCTTCTCATAAGTTGAGAAGTGTTGTTTTTCTCTTCCCATCAATACACTTATCGCCTGTTCTAAATCAATATTCTCACTGAATGATAATTAGCATAATTTTAGGTCTGCCTATTTCTTACTTGATGAGAATCAATGGTCAAAGAGGCCTAGAAAACAAAAGTTTCGAGAGGCAATCTGACTGGCTTAGGCACCTATCTCACGTTGAGCGCGTGCTCAATGAATGAGAAAGAGTAGAGTAAAGAGGTCTCATGAATCAGGTAATATCTATCGGCCCACAGGAGTCGTTCCTCGTCGCAATTTGCGTGTTGTTTTTAGGGCAGTTCATCAATACCAAGTTACCAACCTTAAAAAAATTTAATATTCCAGAGCCAATTGTTGGTGGTCTAGTGGTCGCTTGCGTCATCACGACGATGCACTTAAACGGTGTGGATGTCTCCTTTGATTTACCACTGCAAAACGTCTTTATGCTGATGTTTTTTGCAACCGTTGGCTTAGCGGCAAATTACACCCAACTGATTAAAGGCGGTGCGAAGGTTTTCATCTTCCTAGTTGTGGCATCGGTCTACATTCTTATCCAAAATGCGGTCGGCGTGTCCTTAGCAACAGCGTTGGGGTTAGATCCACTCATGGGGTTGATCGCCGGATCCATTACGCTTTCTGGCGGACATGGAACTGGAGCTGCGTGGTCGCAAACTTTTCAAGAAATGTATGGTTTGCATAATGTTCTAGAGGTGGCAATGGCTTCTGCTACATTTGGCTTGGTGATGGGCGGGATTATTGGCAGCCCTGTTGCACAAAAGCTACTAAACAAACACAACTTGGAATCGGAATACGGACGCACCAATCAAAGTCATCAGAGTTTCCCTGAACTGGTGACGTACAACGAACATGAGGAAGATCGTGTCACAGCGAAAAGAGTCGTTGAAAGCTTGTCCATCATTTTACTTTGCGTGACAGGCGCGAAGTATCTGGAGAGTTGGGTAAGCAGTTTTGACATCAAGTGGCTAATGATTCCCGATTTTGTGTATGCGCTGTTTATTGGTGTTGTTATCACTAACATCATGGAAGTGACGAAGGCGCGCAAGGTTGATTTAGAAACCGTTGATATTCTTGGCACAGTTGCACTATCTCTATTTCTTGCCATGGCCTTGATGAGTTTGAAATTGTGGAATATTTTCGATCTTGCGATCCCATTCATTATTATTCTTGCTATTCAGTCGGCAGTGTTGGCGATGTTCACTTACTACGTAACATTCCGCATGATGGGAGGCAACTACGATGCGGCGGTGATCGCTAGCGGACACTGCGGTTTTGGGTTAGGTGCTACACCGACTGCGGTCATGAATATGGGCTCCATCGTGAGTCGATATGGTCCATCACCACAAGCATTTATGGTGGTTCCAATTGTCGGTGCATTCTTCATCGACATTGTGAATTTAGTGATTTTGCAAGGATGCATCGCTTTTATTAAATAACATTCGCTTTTTTACCGAAATAACAAAGCCAGCACCTATACGCTGGCTTTGCTATTTGTAACACGAAATCTTGTTTGCCTGACTTCAAGCCGTGAAATCAATACGTTACTATGACGACATAGTGTTCAATTTTGCAGCAGCATGAGGTACCCACATGTCTGAAAAAATATCGACGTCGGCATTAGCGAAAATGCGCAAGGTAGAAGCTAAGCTGCTGTTTGCCGATCTCAAACGTGCAGGCTACATCGTTCGCCAAGATGAAAAGTGGATTTTGACCGAAGAAGGGGCAAAGTTTGGCGGTGAGTATGTGGATCACCCTAAATTTGGCCAGTTCATCGTCTGGCCGACCAACTTACATATTGAGCTGACTCCCAGCTCAGGGAAAACATTGAGCGCGACACAACTGGGTGAAAAGCTGAAATTGAATGCGAAGCGCATGAACCAGCTTTTGAGTGAACTGGGTTGGTTGACCAAATCCGAAGAGGGATGGAGTGTCACTGAAGCTGGTGTGCGCGCTGGTGGACAGCAAAGAACCGATAAAGAAACACAAAATACCTTTGTCGTATGGCACGATGTGGTGCTGCGTAACAAGCGTCTTAAGCAGTCTGTCATTGAGTTTTTAGGGCAAGACGCGGAGTCACATTCTACGGATAAATCGTACTCAAGCTTTCGCCAAAAATTTGAAGCCAAGCACCGAACATTAGATGGGCATTACGTACGCTCTAAGGGTGAGTTGCTCATTGACAACTGGCTGTACTTGGCTGGTGTAGTGCACGCTTATGAGCGTCAGCTGCCGATTGACCAAGATGTCACTAGCGATTTTTACTTACCAGGCGGTAAAGTCTATTTGCAATTTTGGGGAAGTGACGATGGGGAGATGGCTCAGGCCGACCGTGAGACCATTCGTACTGTTTATGAGCAGCATCATTTCAACCTTATCGAAGTCGAACCAAGTGAACTAGACAAGTTGGATGAAGTGCTTCCTAAGCGTCTTCGTCAGTTTGGTATTAAAGCTTATTGACGACTTAAGCCCGCTGTTCAGATAAGAAAAAACCCGTGTTCAACACGGGTTTTGTATTTTTAGTGTGTTTCTAGGCTGCCATCCTATGGGTTAAAAGCCTTTGATGTTTTCTGCTTCTAGCTCAGAGAAGTACTTCACTGTCTTCACTTTCAGTTCTTGTTGAGCTGGTTCGTCGCATACGATCACTGCTTTAGGGTGAAGTTGAAGAGCAGAAACTGTCCATAGGTGGTTTACACAACCTTCCACGGCTGCTTCAAGTGCCTGAGCTTTGTTATGGCCAGTGACCAAGATCATCACTTCTTCTGAGTCTAGAAGCGTACCAACACCGATAGTCAGCGCGTATTTAGGCACTTGGTTGATATCGCCGTCAAAGAAGCGAGAGTTCGCAATGCGAGTGTCTTCAGTGAGGGTCTTGATGCGAGTACGAGAAGAAAGAGATGACGCTGGCTCGTTGAACGCGATGTGACCGTCGTTACCCACGCCGCCCATGAACAGGTTGATCTTGCCGTAAGACTTAATTTTGTCTTCGTAACGCTTACATTCTGCGTCGTGATCGTCTGTGTTACCGTTCAGTAGGTTGATATTTTCTTCTTGAATATCAATGTGATTAAAGAAGTTGTTGTACATGAACGAGCGGTAAGATTCTGGGTGATCCGCAGGGATGCCAATGTACTCATCCATGTTAAAAGTCACGACGTTTTTGAAGCTGACTTCGCCGGCTTGGTAAAGCTCGATTAGGGCTTTGTAGGTTGCTAGAGGAGTGCCACCAGTTGGTAGACCCAGAACGAATGGACGCTCAGCAGTAGGTTTAAAGTCGTTGATACGCTTAGCGATATGCGCAGCTGCCCACTTACCTACTTGTGCTGCTCGAGTTAACGGGATAAGTCTCATTTTGTGCCCCTAGTTATTGGAATTGACGATGTACTGAAACATTAATTCGCATTATAAAATAAGTAATGGCGAACTGCTATTGTTTTAGGTCAAAATTTTGCTTTTTCTTTAACCAATGTTGGTTTTGTCGACGATTTTTATATCTAAATGCTTTTATAAGACGATTTTTTACAAAGAAATTGCATTATGAAACTGACGAATCAATAGATAAAATTTATGATCTAAATTAAGTTCTGCCTTCGCACTTAACCTTGTTTTTTAACAACCTACAGAGTGCGAAATCGCACACGAACTTCAAATATTATGGGTTAGATATGGCATGGCGCTCATTCTTTAACCATAATTGAAATGTGTAAACCAGTGAGGAATTCGGTATGAAAAATGAGTTAGATCCGAGCAAAGTACTACAGGCTTACGAATGTGTGATGAACAACGGTACGCCAACCGAATTTGGTAAAATGTATGAAGGTGTAGAAGCGTTTTCTGACTACGATGGGTACAACGTTTTCTTAAGAGGGAATGGTGTTGAGCTAAAAATTGGCTTCCACAACACCTATCACTTGGAATATGACCAAGAGCATTTGAAAGAGAGCTTTCTGAAAAAGATTGCGACGCTCGCCAAGTAAACGGTCATCACCCAAATATTAAAAAAGCCCTTGGGAGAATGCCCCCTTGGGCTTTAGGAGAAGAAATGAGCTTGTCTTGCTCGCTCAGTAAAGTCAAACGAGCTTTCGCCTACTGCTAGAAAAAGGCGAGAACTAGGTTATTGGTTATTAATCGTCTTCAACCAAACTCTCTTCAATGTATTCTTCTGTGGCGTCAGGCTTGTTACGACCATTTAGCGTATGGAAGCGCTTGCGACCACGAGCAAGTTGGGTGTACTTTAGCCACGTACGCTCAAGTTTTGTTTTTGCTTTGCCCGGGTTTTCTAACACCTTGATGAAGTGTTTCTCTTCGCTGTTTTCAGGTGTTAATTCGCCTGACTCTAAGCCAAGCATTGTATCCCCATAAATTGTTAGGATTTCCTCTTCTGAAAGAGTAAAATCGCCAGACTTTGCAAAGCCGCGTGGGAATTTTACGTTATCGTAAAAACGTTTTTTGCCATGACGGAATTCAGTGTCAGACATGTCAACAGCCTCTGTAACCGTTATTGATGAATGTAGTGAACTTACGGCGAAAATTAGGCTTAAATCTAACAAAAGAAAAACAAAACTTTTTTGTCGTCATGATTTTAATTAGTTGTTAATCTGGTTTTATATTAACCAGGAGATGGTTTATGGATGTAAAAGTCTTTCGAACATTTTTAGAGCTGGCAAGAGTTCGTCACTTCGGACGTGCTGCTGAGAACCTTTATATTACCCAAGCCGCTGTGAGCGCACGTATCAAACAATTGGAAAGTTACTTCGATACGCAATTGTTTATTCGTGATCGAAATAACATAAAGTTGACCTCTGCAGGTGAGCGCTTAATCAGCTATGCCGAGGTAATGGTCACTACATTGCAACAAGCGAAGCTAGAATTATCGCTTGAAGATGGCAAAGCGCTGCAACTAACGTTAGGTGGCACGCCAAACATTTGGGACGCTTATTTACAGAATTGTTTAAGTGTCGTCACAGATTCGTTTGGTGGTTATGGCTTCATGGCAGAAGTGATGGGACGTGAGATGCTCAGTCGTAGCTTGCTAGAGCGCACGTTAGATATGGCATTTGCGTTCGATCAGATCAAAGCTGATGAGCTTAACTGTAAAAAAGTGGCAGATGTTGTTCTCGTTCTGGTATCAACTGAGAAAGATTCTTTAGACACCGTTTTCGAAAACAAATATGTGTACGTTGACTGGGGGACGCGTTTCTCCTCGGAGCATTCTGAACGTCACCCTAAGATTCCGGCTCCATATTTACGCACTTCAACAGCGCGTATCGCATTGGACTTTATTTTAGAGAAGGGTGGAGCCGCGTACTTACCAATCTCTCTCGTGGAGCCATTTATCGCTAATGGGCAGCTTCACAAGGTGTCTGGAGTAGAAGATTGGTGTCGCCCTATCTATTTGAGCTATCGTAAAGCTAGCTCGTCTGTAGACGCAATTAAGCAAGTGGAAGAAATTGTCAAAGAGATCGATCCACTGACCGCTTACAGTTTTCAGCAAATTGGTTCTGGCACTTCCGACGAATAGCGTTGAATGAAAAGTCAGAAAAACGAAAAAGCCGCCTTGAGAAATCAAGGCGGCTTTGTTTTTATCTCGATGAATCGATAGTTATGGTAAGTCAAACAACAGGGCTGTTGTGCTTTCGTTTGATGTATTGCGCAAAACAACCTTACTCTGGTGTTCAATCTTCGCGCCGTCGCCAGCCGTCAAAGTGGTATTGTCGACACTAAGGCTCCCAGTCACTTGATGGATGAATAGATTTCGGCCTGACTCAATCTCAAAGTTTAGTTCGATACTTGGCTCAAGAATTAACTGATGCAAAGTCGCATCTTGCTTAATAAGTAGCGTGCCGTTTTCTCCAGTTGGAGTTGCGATAGTCGTTAACCCAGGATTGCGACCAAAATCTTTTTGCTGATAACCTGGTTTGGTTCCAAATGTGTTCGGTTGAATCCAAATCTGTAGAAACCGCAGCGTATCTTGGTTCGATGCATTGTACTCACTGTGGTAAATCCCTTTCCCTGCCGACATGAGTTGGAATTCACCTGCAGGTAGTGTTTTGACGTTACCTTCACTGTCTTTGTGTGCGATAACACCTTCCAACACATAGCTGATGATCTCCATATCACGGTGGCCATGTGTATCAAAACCCGCGCCAGGCTTGACTACATCGTCATTAATGACTCTCAGCTCAGAAAAGCCCATATGTTGAGGATCGTAGTAGCTACCAAAAGAAAATGTATGTTTGCTA
The DNA here is from genome assembly GCF_033340495.1 of Vibrio sp. 1249-1. Classification (NCBI taxonomy): domain Bacteria; kingdom Pseudomonadati; phylum Pseudomonadota; class Gammaproteobacteria; order Vibrionales; family Vibrionaceae; genus Vibrio; species Vibrio sp. 1249-1. The sequence continues at coordinate 71,571 of NZ_JAWOWJ010000003.1, read as the reverse complement.
TCAAGCCAGCCAAAGTTTGCTCGACCTCGGTCTGCTGCATGTCTTACCGTAATCATAAGGCCTCCTTAAGAGAGCTTTTTGTTTAAAAAGTTATCTAACGCTGCTTTACCTGCGCCAGAGAACGCCAGAGAAACGCTTGCTGCCAGTAATGCTAAGCCAAACTCGTAACCGTTGTTTGCCATGAATAGGCCATTTTCAAAGTGGACAGAGAATATCGCTACCACCATCGTGAACGCCAAAGCAACCGCTGCTGGTCGAGTTAGCAGACCAAGTAAAATGAACAAGCCGCCAAAGAACTCTGCGCTGCCCGCAAGTAACGCCATGAGTACGCCAGGACCTAAACCGATAGATGCCATCCACTGACCTGTGCCTTCTAGGCCGTAGCCACCAAACCAGCCAAATAGTTTTTGTGCGCCGTGCGCCATAAAGATAATGCCGATTGGAACGCGAAGTGATAGTGCGCTGTAACCTGCGTTTGATGTGGTAATTTTCTGTAATAGTGCTTTCATGATTCTGTCCTCTGACTCTTTTCAATGAGTGGGAAGCGTGTGCTCCCGTGCTGTTGAGAACAGTTTAGGTAGAGGCGAACATAAAAATAACGGGAGGATTTTGATAAACTCGTTCTAAAAAATTGAATGATTGGTTTTTATTTATTTAAATCAATGTCTTGATTTTTATATTTGGGTGTTTATTTGCCGATTATTGTCTGTTTTAAATCAAGGTCTGTCATTATTTTCGATAAACATTTTTGCTGTTAAACAAAAAAAAAAGAGCACATGTACTGTGCTCTATTGCTTTCGCTTTTAACAAGGGAGAAAGGTGTGTTAAAGAAAACCGTCAGAGGTTCATTAAGCTCTCTAATGACTCCTCTACATTGTTGTAGTGATAAGTTCGAATATTACGTCCATCCGTCGCATTAATCTGAATTTCTGAGATCTCGTTATCTGAGTCTCGTTCGATAATTCCAATAGAATGATCTACGGATTTACTGGTAATAACCTTTTGGTTTCTTAATACAATTACGCAAGTATGTAAGTCCATGCCAATTCCCTTTAGCCGACGTTGTTGTGATGTTCTAGATCTAACTTTAGTGTACAAAAGCGCTAATGCCAATAAATCTCAATATTGAGTTCCGAAAATGGCTAATTGTGGGCGCTTAAGCAAGCTACAATAACACTATATTGAACGATGCCTATGAACAATAAATGACAAAAGGCATGAGCAAGGAAAGCACTATGTTTATTCACCCCCATACCTCACTGACCTTCGAGCAGTGTCACAAGGCGCGAGTCGCGCGAGACAGTCGTTTTGATGGGCGATTTTATGTGGCGGTAAAAACAACGGGAATCTTTTGTCGTCCGATTTGCCCGGCAAATTTGCCTAAAGAAGAAAATGTTGAGTATTTCGCTGATAAGACGCAAGCCCTTCAAGCAGGGTACCGTCCGTGTTTACGCTGTCGACCTGATAGCGCGCCTGGATCTTGGGCATGGAAAGGTGTCGAGACGACCTTTCAACGAGCGATTTCGTTAATTGATAGAGGGGAGTTGCATCACCATTCGGTGTCTGAGTTGGCTGAGCGTGTTGGGATTTCTGACCGTTACTTACGTATGTTGTTTGAGCAGTATCTAGGTATGTCACCCAAGCAGTATGCGCAATATCAGCAACTAATGTTCGCCAAACAGTTGCTTCACTCCAGCTCTATGTCGGTCACCGACGTGGGGTTTGCGTCAGGTTTTAACAGTACGCGCCGCTTTAACGATGCTTTTCAAAAGTTTCTCAAACTAACGCCTTCTCAAGTACGCCGTAAAGAGTTTGATGGTGCGGGTTGCAATCGAATTGCCTTACCTTATCGAGGTGAGTTGAATTGGTCGCACATGTTGGACTTCTATCGTTTGCGAGCGGTTGAGGGGGTTGAGCTGGTGAGTGATGAGAGTTATCAGCGCAACGTTTTTTTGGATGACAGCAAAGCCTGGTTTAAAGCGACAAAAGGTGAAGGATACTTAGAACTGGCGTTTGAAATTGAAGACGTAACGAAGCTGCAAAACTTGGTGTCTGACATTCGTCGTATGTTCGATCTTGACGCTGATATTTGTACTGTTGAGCAGCATTTGGAGTATGTCGCGCCTGGGCTCGTGTCGAGTAAAGGTATTCGTATTCCTGGTGTATGGAATGCATGGGAAGCAGGGGCTAGAGCGATTTTAGGCCAGCAAGTGTCGGTTAAAGCTGCGATTGGTCAACTTAACTTATTGGTGGCCACACTTAGTGGTGAGTCAGAAAAACGTTTTTTCCCGACTCCCAGTGATATTGCAAACGCCGACGTGAGCTTTTTGCGCATGCCGCAAAGTCGTAAAGAGACGCTAGTGCGCTTCGCTCAGTTTATGCAGGACAACTCAGAAGCTGACCCCCAGCAGTGGCTAGCTTTGAAAGGCATTGGACCTTGGACCGTCAGTTATGCTCAACTGCGAGGGCAATCTCAACCCGATTGCTTTCTAGATAAAGACTTAGTGGTGAAAAAGGCGATGCAGCGTTACCCATCACTGAATACGCACACTGCGGCCCCTTGGGGAAGCTACGCGACGTTTCACTTATGGAATCAATCATGAAAACATTTTATACCGAAATGCCGAGTCCACTAGGAACGGTGACTATCCAATCGAACGCTGAGGGCTTGCTTGGCATTTGGTTTGAAACATGCACCACTAAGCCTAGTGAGCTGGGAGTGCGAGACGAGCAGCATCCGGTTTTGCGCCAAGCTGTCACCCAACTGGATGAATACTTTGCTGGTCTGCGCAACGAATTCGACTTGCCCCTTGCAGCGACAGGCACTGATTTTCAAAATCAAGTTTGGCAGGCACTAACGACCATTCCATATGGGGAAACGTGGAGCTATCAAGATCTCGCGAATGCGATAGGTAACCCTAAAGCTGTGCGTGCTGTTGGGTTAGCAAACGGGAAGAATCCGATTTCTATCGTGGTACCTTGTCATCGTGTTATTGGCAAAAGCGGAAAACTGACTGGGTATGCAGGTGGAGTGGAGCGCAAACAACGTTTGCTCGCGCTGGAGCAAGGTACACCGCTTTAAGTGAGGCGATTCTCATATTGGGATTAAGCGTGCTACACAGGGGTAACGATAGTGTAGAGTTTCATATTCGTTATACGAATAGAAAAAGGACAATAAGGACATGCCTTTCAAAACGGATTTTGATGCCTTCATGAGTGAGTGTTGGCAGCATCACGAGGAAAATCCCGAACAAGTTTATGCTAAGCTAGAAACGGCTCTGAGCGAGGTGGAAGACGTTACCCAAATCGAGCGAATATTCGCATTGATGCTGCATACCGCTATTGGGCATCTCCAGTGCCCAGAACAGTTTCTTACTTGTTTAGAGCACTTTGATGAACGCAAGGTTGCCGAGAGTTTGGCATTTCAACGCAGTATTGCCGTTGCGCGCTATTTCGTAGATGGCACTGACAATATGGAATTATTGGAAGAGCAAGAACAACGCCGAGTTTACGCTTTGATTTCGAATGAACTTTCTGCACTTGTTCAGCTTGAACTGGCGAGTCAATGGTTGGTGAAGGCAGCGTTAGGAATGACGCCGAACGATGCAGAAGGGCCATTAGCGCGCGCTATCGCGATCACTGCGAACAACTTAGCATGTCAGTACGAAGCGCTGGCTGAGCGCACGTGCATGGAAAAATCGAAGATGCTAGAAGCAGCGACACTCGCGCTAGACTATTGGAAAGTGGCAGGGGGTTGGATGCAAGAAGAGCGCGCAGAGTATCGCTTAGCGATGAGCTTGCTTAAAGCAGATAAACCGCAAGAAGCCAAAGTGCATGCTGAGCGCTGTGAGGCTATTTGTCAGCAAAATGGTAGCGACGCGTTTGAGCTGTTCCACGCACATGACTTGTTGATGCAAGTACACTTCCATCTTAGTCAGAAATATAAAGCTAAATTGGATGAAGAGATGCAGCAGCACTGCAAAACGAGCTCGTTGACGTGATCTTAGCGTTGAATGAAAAAAGCCCCGAGCGACTGGCTGGGGGCTTTAGGGTTGTTGACTATGCAGCGATGATTATGCTGCTTGCGCTTTTGCTTGGTATCGTCCTGGTTTATGGTTCATCGCCAAAATCAAGTTCGTTGCGATGGCACCTAGAACAGATAGAGCGATAAGGTGCACATCTACAATGAACAGTGACATCACCACGATGGCACAATCTAACGCCATTTGAACTTTACCCGCTCGAACTCCAAAACGTTCCTGAAGGTACAACGCTAGAATGTTAAAGCCACCCAAACTCATTTTGTGACGGAAAATTACCAACATACCGATTCCAATCAGTCCACCACCCAAAAGTGCCGCATAGAAAGGTTCGATTCGTGAAATCTCAATCACATGATGCAGATGATCGACCGCAAAAGAGACAATCGAAACCGCAATAAAGGTATTGATAGTGAAGCGCCAACCCATGCGCATCACAGATAAAATATAAAAAGGGAGGTTAAGAGCGAAAAATATCTGACCAAAACTGAAGTCACTCACTTTGGTTAGGAAGAGCGCCAAGCCAGCCGTACCGCCAGTGAGCAATCCTACTTTGCTAAAAAATATCACCCCAAGTGACACTAACGCACTGCCGAGCGTCAGAGCCAAGAGGTTCTCTCTTAGGCTATGATCTTTGTCCATAAATTAATTTCCTTGGTTTAAAAACCGCGCCGGAGATAACACGTCTCACGGACGCGATAGACAATCGCCAAAATAGCAACTAACAAATCGGCCAATAAAATGTCGCGAAAAGTGATGGATGTCGAGTTTTTGGACGAGATTATGATGATATTAACCTGTTTAACATAATGTACACAGATAAAAAAACAACAAGGAAAAGTTATGATTAAGAAAGTTGGCAACACCCAAATCAGCACATTACATCGACTGAGTTGTCACTGTGGAAAAGTTGAGCTGGAACTGGCGTTACCCAATGGTATTGAGAAGCCGAGACGGTGTGACTGTTCTATGTGTCGACGTCGTGGCGCGATTGTCGCGTCTGTACCTTTGAACGGTATTCGTATTGTGCAAGGCGAAGAAGTCTTGAAGCAGTATCAATTTAATACACACACTGCGAAGCACTTTTTCTGTGGCGAGTGCGGTATTTATACGCACCATCAGCGTCGTTCTGACCCGAGTGAGTATGGCTATAATGTCGGCTGCTTAGAGGGCGTCAACCCATATGAGTTGGGAGCGATTGAAGTGATGGATGGCGTTAACCATCCATCCGACCGTTAGGTTACATTGCAAGTTAAGTGACTAATTCTAGGTGTTTTTAAGTAAATAAACCGCTATTCATCCACAAGTGTACCGCAATACTGGCGGCATAACCCAAGGCGATGACGGGAGCCCACTTTAGGTGGCCAAAGAAGGTGTATTGTCCACGCGCGGCTCCCATTAAAGCGACGCCTGCCGCGGAGCCAATGGAAAGCAAACTGCCCCCGACACCTGCGGTTAATGTGACGAGTAGCCAGTTGCCCATCGACATGCTTGGTTCCATGGTCAGTACAGCAAACATAACCGGAATGTTATCGACAATTGCAGATAGGACACCAACCATTACGTTTGCCCAGACTGGGTTCCATTGCGTGTACATGACGTTTGAAACCAGTTCGAGGTAGCCAAGTAAACTTAAACCGCCAACACACATCACAACACCGTAGAAGAACAACAAGGTGTCCCATTCGGCTCGAGACACACGATGAAACACATCAAACGGAACCACTGAGCCTAAGCGCTTCAATGCCTGATCATCGCCATTGGCAATTGCCATAGCTGCTTTTTTTGCGAGTGAGTGTTTAAGAGTTTGACGCAAAAAATATCCGAAAAACTGTAAGTAGGCCAAGCCCATCATCATGCCCATAACGGGTGGGAAGTGCAGCACAGCATGGAAAGAGACTGCGGTGGCAATCGTCAAAATGAACAACGCGACAATACGCCTTGCCCCGCGTTTTAGCTCAACGTGTTGGTGAATCGTATTCGGTTTTGTGTTTGGAACAAAAAGTGACATCAAAAATGCGGGAACCAAGTAGTTCACCAATGACGGTACAAACAACGGAATGAACTCAGCAAAGCTGACATGACCGGCCTGCCACACCATCAGGGTTGTAATATCACCAAATGGGCTGAATGCACCGCCAGCGTTGGCTGCGATAACAATGTTGATACAAGCAAGATTGACGAACTTAGGATTATCACCAGAGACTTTCATCACTACAGCGCACATCAAAAGGGCCGTAGTTAAGTTATCGGCAATCGGTGAAATGACAAAAGCGAGAAACCCCGTCAGCCAGAACAACTTTTTGAATCCAAAACCTTTACCAACCATCCACGCCTGTAAGGCATCGAAGAGTTTGCGTTCTTCCATTGCGTTGATGTAAGTCATCGCCACGAGCAAAAACAGCAGCAACTCGGCATATTCCAACAAGTTGTGTTCTAGTGCGGATTTGGCGATTTCAGGCTGATTGTGTTGAGCAAAGGTGTAGCCAATCAGAATCCAAATTAATCCTGCAGCGAGCAGCACTGGCTTGGATTTTCTCATTTTCAGATACTCTTCCAACATAACCAGTATGTAAGCGATCGAAAAGATAATCAGAGCCGCGTAACCGACACCAGAATTAACAAGGTTCAGTTCATTGGTTGATGCAGCAAAGGTGGCGCTAGAGAACAACAAACAGCAGAAAGCCACAATTGGATAGATTGGCATAGACATTTCTCCTTTGTCTGGTTGGAGAAATATTAGCCACAAATGAATGAGTTAGTTGTGAGAGAGCTCGAATTAACAGTAGGAGTTAGGAAATGATAGTGTGCGCCACTATTTTCTGAGTGACGCAATGCTTGCTGCGCCGAATAAAACCGCAGCGGCATATAAACCGTAAGTTAACCAGTGACTAATCTCTAAAAAAGGAACGAGTCCTTGACCTGCCCACATACAGCCTCCGTTTAATGAGCAATGTTGTAATAGTCGAGCCAATTTAAAGGAAATGAACAATGTTTTTTGTGAGTGAAAGCAAATTCTGAAGGATTAGAAAGTCAAAAATTGGTCAGTGAGAGAGAAATCTCATTTTTAACTGGCTAGCTCTAACCCTTTTGAGTTAAAGCTAGCTATATCTAGAGCTGAATGCATTTAGCGTAGGAGCCATTTTTTCAACGGTGAAGCGTCAATTGCTTTCACAAGCAGTATGGTTGCAACAATCGTTGCAGGATAAATAAACACATCTTTCGCGAGGTGTTGCAGCCCGATAAATTCAGCGACATTCATCATGACAATTATGATAAGCAGATGGCTAACATATATTCCTAACACGCTAGGAGATAGTTTGAAGACCCAAGGCATGTCGCCAAAATGAGGGTGAGCCAAAAGCCACATAAAGACACCTACAGCCCAGATAACGGTACCGAATAGGAAGTCGTGCGAGTTGAAAGCGATGTCATGTTGCATCAGCCAGTAAGCTTCACCAAAATGCAGTGCCATGCCAAGAATAATGCATCGAACCGTATTGTTTCGCGACCACCGCCACTGCACTTCTCGTGCGAAATAACCTAGAGCAACTAGCAACGTGCTGAAAAAAGGCCCGTTACGAGTAAAGAAAGGCGCTGGCAGGTCGGTAATGGTCGCGTAACTGCCAGCAAAGGCACCGTATATGTATAGCAATACTGCGGTTGGCAGTATCAGTTGCGCCATATTGATATGCACGAGAAAGGCAATTAACGCTACGGCAATGACCAGAGCCGGAATAAACCACAGATGAACGAGTCCGCCTTCGATGAGTGAATTGATCGGGGTTGACATTAGGTACCCCCAATAACCTTGCCTTTCGGCGAGATACCCAGCCTCAGCGACCGTCTGCCATTGGAATGGCATCAGTAAACTGATCATGCTCCAAATGAGCCAAACCTTCATTAACGGTTTGGCGTAGTTCTTAAGAGTATCGATAGGTGAATGACTCAACTTCGGCTGGATTAGATAACCCGAGATGAGAAAGAACAGCGGAACAGCAAAACGAGCCAGTTGGTTGAGCATATAGCCAACCCATGGTATCCCATTCCACTGCCAGTACGTCAGTGCCATCTGGCAATGCAAACCCACAATCGCAAGCATCGCAATGATACGTGCAAACTCTAAGCTGGCTATTTTTTGTTTCTTTGCCATTACATTGTTTACCTAAATAAAAAACTTAGGTGAAAATAGCAGGTTGTTACTGAAGTAATACGTGAAAAAGTCAACAGACTTGCGCTTACACTGAAGCTGTTTTGAAAATTAAGACTTACTTCAAACTTCTTAATTATTAACCTATTAACGCAATCAATACCTGATTCGTGAGTCGAAAATAGCACTGAATAATGGTTAGACCAGTTAACTCGAGATTGCAAAAAAGAACGATCGTGCTAAAAATAAGATTATGCAAAAAGGAAAAGTGACAAAAGAGTTTATTCTGCAGCGGGCTTTTGAGATCGCCAGCGAAGACGGATTAGAAAGTCTTACGATTGGAGAGTTAGCCAAGCAATGCGGTATGTCGAAAAGTGGTCTGTTTGCCCACTTTAATTCGAAGTTGAATTTACAGCTATCGGTGCTTGATCACGCCAATAAAGTGTTCGCTGATCGGGTTATTGAGCCTGCTCGAGAACTCGGGGATGGCAATATCGAGCGTAAAATTCGAGGGTTGCTCGACTCTTGGATGACTTGGAATCACGCATTCCAAGGAAGTTGTATGTTTCTTGACGCTTGGAATGATACGGCAGATAAAGATTGCCCGCTTCAGGCCGGACTGCGTAAATCCATAGACACTTGGCTGAGTTATTTGGAGATCCAAATAGCGAAAGGCAAAGAGAAGCAAGAATTTGCAGCAGACTTAGATACACGCCAAGCAACGTTTGATTTGTACGGTCTCTATTTGAGTGCGCATGTTTTTTACTCAATTAAAGGTGAGCAAGAAAGCTTGCGTCTGTTTTGGCAAGGGATCGACAACTTATTTTCTCGCTGGAAAGGCTAATATCGGTTATTCGCTTCCCAGATTCGTAGACATAAAATCACAAAGAGCGGCTGAGTTCGCTCTTTCTTATTAGCGTAAAAAGCACGACCGTTCTATTTTGTGCAAAGCTGATAGTTAAGGACATGATTATGAGTGAAAAAATTTACTTTAATACATCGCAACGTTTCAGTATTAAGCGCAGTTTGGTGAACATTAGTACTCGGTTACACCATACACTGGCCCCGTCACATGCAAAGAAGACCGCGCGCAAGCTTCTTCTGACACCTGCTCGTACGCAACCTAAAAATATTGAACCTCAAGGGCTTATCAAAGGTGAAATTAAAGGGCATGCAGGCATCATCAAAACCTATACTTTGGGATCTGGACCTATTTGGGTGCTAACTCATGGTTGGTCTGGAACGGCAAGTCAGTTTTATCCACTGATGGAACATATTGCGTCGAAAGGGTTTACTGCTTTGGCGTACGATCATCCGGCACATGGTGAGAGTGAGGGGCAGTATGGGCACATTCCGGGGTTTGTCAGAGGATTAGAAGATGTGTTGGATACGGTCGAGGATATTGTTGGCCTAGTTGGGCACAGCATGGGCACCGCTTCTGCTCTTGAGTGTAGGCACAGTAAGTTAGAAAACAAGCCTTTGCTGCTTATTGCTCCGGTATTAAATTACGTAGAGAACTTATTCGGTAGCATTGCACGTTCCGGTTACTCGATGAAGCTTTTTAATGCTGTGGTTTCAGAAGTTGAAGACCAATTTGGTTATCCGTTACAGTCCATTGATCCGATGAAGCGTTTGTCTGAGCGTCCGTCTCACACCATTATTATTCATGATGAGCAAGACAAGTTCACCAAATACAGTGTCTCGGCAAAAGCGGCTGAAGAGATTAAAAACGTTGAGTTAGTGACAACACAAGGTCAGGGGCATGGTCGAGTGATGAAGTGTGAGCAAGTCTTCAGTAGTTTTGACCGTTTGCTCGATAGTGCTTGGTAACCCTTACTTTTACTGATTGATTCGCTCCGTTTTGCGCTAATTCGATTTGAAAGTAACACCTCAGATTTTTTCGTCTCTGGTGTTGCTCTCCTCGTTAAGAGGTTAAATCCAAAAAGGACAGCCGAAGCTGTCCTTTGTTTATTTAGCAGAACGTCTGCAAGGCTGAAATTAGTTACAGTTAGCTACGCCAACTTCTTTCCAAACGCCCCATTCGCCAGATTGGCTAGGATCGTCACCCTGAGTCCACCATTTCGCTTCCCACGTTTTACCTGCGTGAGTCACTTGGTTACCACCTGTGTACACTGCGCTCGCATCCCATGCGTTGTCACAAGTACCAGGGTTCGGATCGGTTGCGTGCTGTGCAACAACCACTGTCGCGCTTGCCGATGAAGACGCTTTACCGTCGCTCACACTTACAGTGAAGCTTAAGCTTGTGTCTTGCGGGTATTCCGCAGCAGTGAGCGTGACTTTAGAGCCTTCAACCGTTGCATTCAGACCTTGAGGTAGAGTCCAGTTGAATGTCAGGGTATCGTTGTCTGCATCGCTAGACGCAGATGCATCTACAACCACAACGTCACCAGCGTTTGCTGTTGCTGGAGCAACAACTTGTGCTACTGGTGCGCTGTTCACTGGGTCAACAACACCTGCTGGTTTCACTGTTACTACAACGAGGTCAGATGCCGCTGCACCCTCGTTATCAGTCACCGTCAGCTTGAAAGTTAATTGCTCTTCAACACTAACTTCTGCTGCATCAAAGCTTGCTTTCGCTGTGTTTGCACCTGTTAGTACCACTGCTGTGCCAGATACTTGTTCCCAAGCGTAGCTTGCGATGGTGCCGTCAGAGTCTTTTGACAGGCTGCCATCTAGAACCACATTTGCAGGACCTGTTACCGATTGATCTGCGCCAGCGGCTGCGGTTGGTTTACGGTTTGGTTGAGGAACCACACCACCAGCCATACCTTCGTGCATCGCGTTTAGAATGTCACCGTTATCCGCGTCAATTTCCCAAGAGAATAGACCAGCAAGACCAAGAGACTTCGCGTAGCTACCTTTTGCTAGCACTGAACGGTGGTCATCAAATGTGATCAACTCGCCCGTAGTACGGTTCCATACCCATGGTGCTTCTGCTTGTGCATCGTAGCCGTACTCGAAGCCGTTAATACCAGTGTTGTTTGCACCTAGCATGAATGACTTAATGCCTTTGTAGTCAATTACGCCATCTTCCCAAACACCTTGCGCTGTGCTGCCCTTCAGTTTACCTGTAGCAGTACCTGTCATTGGGTCGTTTGGATCGGTTAGCGTATCTGGAGTTACGCCTTCCCAGCCACGACCGTACATTGCTGTACCAAGTACTAGCTTGTTCGCAGGAACGCCTTGAGCAAGAAGAAGTTGGATGCCGTTATCTGCTGTGTAAGCAGGACCTTTGTACGGTTCGCCGTTCTCATCAACGCCACTACCGTCACACTGACCAGGACGCATGAATGAACCACAGTAAAGCGCAGTCTGGTGACCAGGAACGTTGTTCCAACCGCCGTAGAAGTCGTAAGTCATTGCGAAGATGTAATCCATGTACTGAACCGCATCTGCGTAGTCTACGTCTTCAATCTTGTCGTAACCGACACCGATAGCGGACGTTAGCTCGTAAGTACGGCCTGTCTCAGCTTCTAATTCATCAAGCATTACGCGCAGTTCACGCATCAGTGCGATGTATGCTGGGCCATCGTTTACAGGGTCGCCCTTATCGGCTGCTGCACCGCCGCCGCCAGGGAATTCCCAGTCGATATCAACACCGTCGTAGAATTTCCAAGTTTTCAGGAACTTCTTAACTGATGCGACGAATGTGTCTCGGTTTTTCTTGTCCACGAAATCGAAGAATGGGTCAGACAGTGTCCAACCACCGATCGATGGGATGATTTTTAGATCAGGGTTACGTTGTTTCAATGCCATTAGCATTGCGTAGTTACCCTTGATAGGCGTGCTGTATTCATGACCAGCTTGTGGGAAGCTCTTCTGATAAGCAGCCCAAGGGTCATGGATAACGACTTCATAATCAGGCACACCTGTACAAGCAGTTTGTAGCGCGTTGAAACTGTTGCCGCCAACAGACTTCACAGACTCATTTGGGCCACAAATTGGGATAAAACCGTAAAGGATGTGAGTCAAGTTGTCGACCGGCATATTATCGACGGTGTAGTCACGGCCATAGATGCCCCATTCAACAAAATACGTACCCATCACGACGCTTGGATCGGTATTGTAGGTTTTGTTGTTTGGATCGACATTCATCGTTAATGGCTTCAGGTGAGAACCATCGGTATCTGCAATCGTGATTTCAGCTGGTGCGCTTTTCGCACAACCTGTCGCATCACATGCTTCGATTTCCATTTGGTATAAGCCACCTTGGCCGTATTCAAACGAAGCTGTCGTTTGGCTACCAGTGATAGGGCCGCTTGCTACTTTTACACCATCAAAATAGACGTTGTAAGTGTCACCAGGTGTGCCACTCCACTGGTTAAATTTAACAGTGATCTTCGCTTGCTCATGGTATTTCACCATGTCGTAGTAGCCTGACGTGGTTTCCATCGCGAGTTCAATTTTAGAAAACTGAAGGTTGTTGGAACCGTACATATCGATACTTGGTGCGGTTGGAGCCGCAACTGCAGCGCCTGATAGCGCTAAAGCAACTCCAGCTGCACATAGGTTAAATCGAATCATAACTTCTCTCTCAATCCTTGGATTCATGTTCTACCTAGAACATAGGCTGCTCTTGCACCAGATAAGATGATTGGATTTACTCCACGTGCAAAAGCATCACACTCAGCATTTCAGAGAGTTTTTTTTCGTCAAAAAAAATTAAGACGGTTTTCGAGGCACTTGAGAGAACTTAACTAAAACTCGCACTCTGTTACACAGAAAGTGTCAGACTGAGTCAATAATTTATAAAATCTCAGCAGAAACTAAAATTATTGTTTACTCAGTAACGAGTTAGTTAAATGCGATGAAGGCCTTATTTTGTTGTTTATTAAGGTTTTGTTTCATTGATATAGAAAGAGAATTGAAAGGAAAAATAGCCGTGAAGACGTACTAGTCACGGCTGAAGTGTTCACTCAACGCGGCACGACGTTTAGAGGCTGCGCCGGTTTCTGAGCCCTGAACGGTATGCTCAAATCCTTTACGAATGAATCGCTGATCTGGAATAAGAGGTTCAATACGGCGTATTTGAGGTGAAAGATGAGAGCCCGAGATCTGATACGCGGTCTTTCCTAATCCGGTATTCAACGTGATGACCTTGCCATCGAATTCAAATTCCGTCGTAATAAGTCGATGGTTTCGGTATACCCCATCTTCAGTGAAAACGAGACGTTCTGTTTGGTAGGGTGGCGCGCCAATCTCAATCCATTCGCCGTACACCTTTTCCGGATCAATGTGGTCTTGATAGGAGAGGTGGATTTGATAGCCAAAAAACGTCAACAGACCCATCCCGAAGCAGACAAATGTACTCTTGAGGATTTTGGATTGGTGGCGAGCCAAAAATGAAAGTTTTGGTTCTTGTCGTGCTTTTCGCCTTCGGCGAGTCGAGTCCGTCATAGATCTAATTTTCTCCACTTTTTTAACATGGTGGAAACCTTCCTTTTTAAAAACAAACAATCCCGCCATTGAGACGACGAAACTATGATCTAATGTCCACTTTTACATTCAGATACACATCTTATTGATGGTTTTGTTGTTTGCTCACATTCATTACTTCGCAGTTTTTCTTGCTCGGTTTAGGTCGCCTGATTAATCCTCGCGAAAAGAGGTTCTCGCTCAGTAGCAAAGGATGTGCGTTACTACGTTGAGTTTAATGGCTTTCAAAGCTTGAGTAACGGAAAGAAACAAGGTAAAAAAGAGCGGACTTTTGATAAGGAAACCAATAATGAATATTAAGGAAAATAGCTATTTTGCTGGTAGTGTAAAATCACTAGGCTTTAACCAGAAAGATCAGGATGTTAGCGTTGGTGTGATGCTTCCTGGTGAGTACACGTTTGGTACTCAAGCACCAGAGCGTATGACGGTTGTAAAAGGTGCGCTTGTGGTCAAGCGTGTTGGCGAGAGCGATTGGACGACTTATCAAAGTGGTGAGTTTTTTGAAGTGGAAGGTAATTCTTCATTTGAGCTTCAAGTGAAAGAAGCGACTGCGTATTTATGTGAGTACTTCTAGCGTTCATTTGTTGCTCGTCATAAAACCACCTTCGGGTGGTTTTTTCGTCTATGTGCTTCACTTATAACGCATCTTTTTGGTTATTTGGGTATATACTTAATAAAAATGTACCCATCGACCAGGGAGGAAGTGATGGCAGTACAACGCAAGCATTCTGATCTCCCTCCTCGTTACGAGGACAAAGATCTCACCAATGAGCAAAGACAGCGCTTTACCGAAGTTGCCAATGCCGCTCATAAGAGACGTGAATTTTATCGACGTGCTCTAGGAAAGAGCTTAATGGGCAAAATGAAGGGCCGTGCGTTTAAAGATCACCCCACTCGTCAGCAAGACAAGCCGAACAGAACGTTGCAAGTAGTGTGGTTAATCGTATTCCTCGTTGTGGGGCTTTGGGTGATGCATGTGTTCGCTTAGTCATTAGCAAGCTTCTGGTACCGCTGGTGCATCAGATGTTGACTGTTCTTCCGTATTGCAGTGCTCATAAAAGGCGTACTGGTTTTTACCAGTATGTTTAGCTGCGTACATTGCTTTATCTGCACATCGAGTCAATTCAGACAAATCCTTTGCATCTTGCTTATAGATAGCAGCACCTACACTCATCGTTAACTCGTTAATCATATCGTAGCTTCGGTAACCTGTCGGAAACAGATTCACGATCCGTTTTAGGATGCTGTCGAGGTCATCTTTACTTTTTACATCGTAAAGCATGATTACAAACTCGTCGCCCGCAAATCGAGCGATGGAGTAGTCATGTTTATCGGTTTTTCTGTCTTTGTTGCGAATGTTATTTTTTAATCGAGTGGCGAAGGCTTGAAGTACTTGGTCACCAATATCGTGCCCGTAGGTGTCGTTGATGTGCTTGAAGTTATCGATATCGAGAAAGACCAATGCGGTGATGCTGTCATCAGATGAGTGCTTGATTTCATCGAGCTTTGCGCGCGCCCAAGTCTCAAAGCTCCAGCGATTGGCAAGCCCAGTGAGCTGGTCAAAATATGCTAACTCCTCAATCCCCTCACGATACAGTGTTTGAATGTAATTGAGGACTTTCGTGTAGTAATACGAGAACGTGTGACACACAAACGCGGTCGCTATCAGGGTCAGCATCAATCTCCGCTCTATGATTTCTGTGGCTGTTGGCAGTCGATCTAAAAAAGCGACCCCAAAAAAGATCAGTAAAATGTAGGTGCCACTGAACAACAGACCGACCTTAAACTCATTAATTAATACCAGAGTGGCGACAATAGGATATAGCCATAGCATCTTGCCTGACGGAGCGTCGTTATACAGAAGTAACAATAACCCTTCGAACATTAAGACAGCACTTAGCCATAAGTCGGCGTATTGATGGTGCCGCTGGACTTTTATTACATAACTGATTGCTAAGCATGCCAAGGCACACAAAGCATGGAAAAAGCTTAAACCCCAGTTATTCTCAAGTGATTGAGCAATGAAACCATAAGTTAAACAGGCAGCGGCGATACTGGAGCATAAAAAGACAATTTTCTTTTTTCTTGTTGAACGGATGTCCGCCATTTCTTCTAAGCGCGCCCCAGCCAATGTCGACATTACGTATCCTTGCTTAATTAACGTGTACGCTTATTCTAGGCGGTATTTTCGCGATAAATAGAACAACAAAGTTTCCAAATGTGATATCAGTCATTTTTAGTGCAAAGCCATCAGTGTGATTTGGTGCGAGTGTTCAAAGAGGAATGGTGGCGCATGCAGGTTTTCATGACGGTTCTTCATAGCTCTATATGGTTGGACTGATAACTCAAAGTAATGTATCTAGTTAGACGCATTTATATTGATTATCCTAATTCTGTTCGGTGCTCGTTGATTGAGAGTATTGTTCACCAATCTCTGCTCTACGTATCGTCAAGGCATATGTCGTTTCGAAAATGCATTAGAAATATTTTTCCGAAACAGGGCGAAATATTGTTGTCGTTATGACCAATATGCGACTAGAATCCGCGCTAAATCACAACCTCATATCGAGCTTCGTTCGAGTCACTATTTTTAAACTGCTTCACAAAATTGTGAGGCAGTTTTTAGTTGTAGGAAAGGTTACAAGCATGCCTAAAAGCCAAAACATCAACCAACGAATGTCCATCGTGGCATTAGCTTGGCCAATTCTTGTCGAAATTTTGCTACGGACGGCTTTAGGAACCAGTGACGTGTTCATGCTGAGTGGCTACTCAGACAAAGCCGTATCCGCTGTTGGTGTGATCACGCAGATTACCTTCTTTTTAATCATCGTTTCGACGTTTGTCAGTAGCGGTACGGGGATTTTGATTGCCCAATACAATGGCGCTGGACGCGAGCAAGAGTCAGTGAGCGTTGGTGTTGCGAGTATTGCGTTGTCTGTGCTCGTCGGTGTGCTATTGAGTGTGATTGCCGTGCTTGGTGCGATATATCTACTCCCGTATTACGGCTTGGAAGCGCAAGTTGAGCAGTACGCTCATGAATATCTGCTGATAAGCGGTGCGATGACGTTTAACGTTACGATTGGCGTTGTTTTTACAACTATTCTGCGTAGTCATGGTTATTCACGTTCCCCAATGGTGGTGAATTTGATCTCGGGTGTGTTCAACATCATTGGTAACTATATTGCGCTTTACCAGCCATTCGGTTTACCTGTGTATGGTGTGCAAGGCGTGGCAATAGCAACCGTCGTCAGCCAAGTCATCGGTACGTTAATGTTATGGTTTATTCTCGCTCGCAGTAGCATTGAACTACCAATGTCGACTATGAAACAAGTACCGGCAGAGATTTACAAAAAAATCTTAAAAATCGGCGGTATGAACGCGGGTGAAGTGCTGTCTTACAACGTGGCGCAAATCTGCATTGTGTACTTTGTGGTGCAAATGGGGACGGCATCGTTAGCGGCTTTCACTTATGCGCAAAACATTGCCCGTTTCTCGTTTGCTTTCGCGCTGGCAATTGGTCAGGCTGCGCAAATTCAGACTGGTTACTACATCGGTAAAGGTTGGGTGAGCAGCATTTTAAAACGCGTACAAATCTACTTCTTAGTGGGATTTGTGGCATCAACGGCGGCAACCACACTGATTTACCTGTTTAGAGAAGAGATTCTGCGCGTATTTACCGATCAACCAGAGATACTCGCATTGGCAGGTTCGTTAGTCATGGGCTCAATTTTGCTCGAGGCCGGACGTGTGTTTAACCTGATTTTTATCGCGGGGCTCAAAGGCGCGGGTGACATCAAGTTCCCAGTGCAAATGGGGATTTTGAGTATGTGGGGACTAGGCGTGCTTTTCTCTTACATCTTTGGCATCCACTTGGGTTATGGCGTTTTAGGGGCTTGGATGGCAATCGCACTCGATGAATGGGTACGTGGTATCATCATGGCAAGACGTTGGCGCTCTCAGGTGTGGACCAAGTTTAAGGTGAGCTAACGGTTTTCGGTATTGCGCATCACGCCTATTCTGTTGTTAGAAACCAAAAAAGGCACTGTTAGTCAGTGCCTTTTTGTTATTTAAAATCGGGAAGACGTTAGAATTCGCACTCAGCTTTGAACACCATGCGCTCTTTGCTGTATGGATGATCCAGCTCTAGCATCTCAGCATGCAGGTGTAAGCGGTTGGCTTTTTCGCCGTATAAACCATCACCAACCATCGGCATGTTTAACCCCATGTGATGAGCACTGTGTACACGTAGTTGGTGAGTACGCCCGGTTTTCGGATACATGTATACCTTGCTGCGCCCATCTTTGACTTCAATCAGTTGCCAGTAGGTTTCTGCATGTTTCCCGTGTTCAAAACACACCAGTTGACGTGGGCGGTCGTCTGGGTCACCACGCATTGGCAGTGAAATTTCCCCTTCAGGCTCGTTTAATACGCCTTCGAGCAGTGCCATATAACGTTTTTGTACGCCGCGAGCCATAAACTGTTTTTGCAGACTTTTGTTCGCGCGCTTGGTTAAGGCAAACACCAAAATGCCAGAGGTCGCCATGTCGAGGCGATGAATCACAAACGGCCCTTCCACATCAGGGTACATCGCTTGTAGGCGCGTATAAGCAGAGTCCTTGATAGTTTTACCAGGCACTGAAAGTAAGCCCGAGGGCTTGTTGACGACGACCATAGCGTCGTCTTGGTAGATTATCTCTAGTTCTTTGTCTTCTGCCCAATTCTCCGCCAATGGATTAGGTTCGACATCCAGCCCTTGCATCATATGGCCCAAAATCGGCTGACATTTGCTGTTGCACGATGGGTAGAATTTTTTGTGTTGGCGAACTTCAGACTTTGGCGACACACCCCACCAAAATTCTGCCAGCGCCAGCGGTTTGAATCCGTGTTTAAACGCGTATTGAAGCAGTTTTGGCGCAGCACATTCCCCTGCACCTGCTGGTGGTATTGGGTTTGTGGTGTCCGTAAAAATGTCCACCAAGTCGCGTGCTTCGCCATGGTTGTTTAGAAAGCGGTATTGTTTATGCAGTTTGTGCTGTAAAGCGTTGGAGAGTGTCTTGCGCTGCTCTTTCAGATGAGCAAGTTGCTGCTCTAACTCGGCCAATCGCGCTTCTTTGATTGCAAGCTTTTCATCCCACGCTTGCTTTAAGTATTTGAGAACGTTTTTCTCAGCGACACTTTGCTTACCCAACTCATCCAACAAGATTTTTAGATCATCGACATTGAGCGTTTGCTCGCCCTGTTGGCGCTGTCGCTTGCGTGCTGCTCGGCCATCAATCATCACTTGGCGCTGTGTTTGCTCCTCTTGCTGATAAGCGGCTCGGTCGGCTTGTATTTGCGCTTTAAGATCCGCTAATTCCGGATTCGCGGCACAGGTTTTGTACTCCGCATTGGCGGCGTTGATGGCATCCGTTTCTGCGCGGAAGAAGCCTTCATCGGTCAGCATGTCGTACACAGGAGGGACAAATCCTGGAATCAAGTTTTGGTCAGCAATTTTGCCAGAAAACGCACTTAAAAAGCCGAGCTCGCCTTGAGGGCTTTTTACCAGCAATACGCCAAACATTTTGCCTCGCCCCGTTTCTTCATTAACCAAACCAAAATCGTGTTCGAAGTCGGTTTGCGCTAATAAGTGCTGTTGCAATTGCTTTGCGGCCATAACGCAAAGAGGATGCGGCGTGTAGTAGAACGGAAACGTAAACTGCGTTGGCAATTCATAGCCAGAAATATCAGCAGTAAAACGAGTAAAACAATGTTCAGGCGAGTGCATGGTGGGTATCCGCGCGAGTAAAAATTCGAGCGAGGATTGTACCTGTTTGAGTCAGGATTGCCATGTCGGTGTTGGCACTCGCTCTTGGATTAAGGACAAGAGCGAGTGGGGAAGAGTTTATTGCAGTTTTCGTAATGCAAGCTTCCACTGTGCTGGTTTGTCGTAGTAGGCCGAGTGCGGCAAGGTCAGGTACTCGCCATTTACTTCTGCAATCAGGGTTGGATAACCACCAACGTGCAACTGGCGCATCAATTGTCGGCTAGAGCGAATTCTCTCACCTAGTTCGGCTTCGCTTAACGTCATGTTTTGCTCCCACGCATCACTTGCTAAACCTAGCGATTCTGCAATGGCTTTGAGCGTCGATGCTTCATTCACTTTTAACCCGAGCTGATAATGCGCAGATTGGATGGCCTTTAGCATGTGCCATGGATTCAGCCCCATTTTCTCCGCACTCAAGATCGCTTGTGTTGGTAGATAAGAATCAAGAACAAACGCATCTTCGCTTTTCACGCGTTGCAGATATGCTTCACCAAACGTTGCTCCGGTTTCGGTTGAGATACGAGCGTCACTGTTGATGATGTGCTGACGAAATTCAGATTCAATCGCGCGCTTCTCAATCATACCGCCGGGATGAAGCTCTACCTTAAATTGAGAGGTGTCCATCAAGGCTTCGATGAGTGGTGATGCCCCGTAGCACCAACCACACATGGGATCGAAGAAGTAATGCACGGTTACCATGACATTTCACCAGTATGCACTTTCGCACCGATTTCTAGCGCGATTGGCAATTGAGCTTCTGGGTATTTCGCAGACATGGTGTCAATGAGTTGAACGCTGTTATTGCTGTGTTTTTTCGCTTGCTGAAAATCCTGCAAGTATTGTTGCGAGTAGCGAATGGTGTCTGCGTTCAGCTTTGTGCCTGCTTTCATGTGACCAGGAATGACCACTTGAGGTTTAAGCGCAAGCATCTCGCTAAGTTGCTGCTCCCAAGCATTGATGGCGGTTTGGTCTGCGGCATCTGCCATCCACAAATGTACGTTTGAGTACACGGCTACGTTACCTAGAATCGCTTTGTTATCTGGAATCCATAGGTAAGGGCGGTGTGCTGATGTGCCATGGTTACCACGGATTTCAATCTTATGACCTTCTAGCTCTAATGATGCTTTATCGTACGCGACAGGGATCACTGGTTTTACCGGTGCGTTTGCGCCAAGCTTTGGTCCCCAGTACGCCAGCTTTCCAGCCAATTTCTCTTTAATAATTTTTTGAACCGCAGGCGTTGTGATGATCTGCGCATCAGGGAACTGTTGGTGTAAGGCCTCTGCGCCAAAGTAGTAATCTGGGTCCGCTTGACTGATAAAAATGGTTTTAAGTGTTTTGCCTGAGTCCAGAACTTTAGCGGCAATGCGCATCGCGTCAGCTTTGGTGAATCCAGTGTCGATAACCATGGCGTCAGTCTCACCGTATACCAAGGTTGAGTTTACGTGGAAGCTGTTACCGTCGGCGTTGTAAACCTCAAGAGTAAGGGGAGAGTGGTTTGCCGCTAGGACAGGGTTTGCCATTAAAACGGATGCAGCAATCAAAGTGAATTTTTTCATAATAAGCTCCTAAAGAATTTGGGGCCAAGCGACGATGGCTTGGGAACGGGAGCTATATTAGGAAATTGATACGCTCGGAAAAATACACAATAATGTGCATCACTATTTCTTATTTCGAGCAAATGTATGGACAGAGTAACGGCAGCAAAAGTGTTTGTGGATGTGGTGTATTCTGGTAGTTTTACCGCGACCGCAGAGCGGTTAGACATGTCTCGGCCAATGGTAACTCGTTATGTAGAGGCGATGGAGAACTGGCTGCAAACTCGTTTGTTACACCGCACCACGCGCAAGGTGTCCCTCACCACCGCAGGGGAGCGCAGCTTGCCTCAGATTGAGCGCTGGTTAAAACAGGCCGATACATTAACGTCGAACATTGCCGTTGATGGTGAGCTGTCCGGAAAAATCCGTCTTGCGTCTAGTACTTCATTTGGATTCTCACAGTTGATCCCCGTAGTAAACAGTTTTATGCAAAAGCACCCCAAAGTGTATATCGACATAGATCTGCAAGATTCAGTGAGTGATCTAACCGAACAACGCATCGATCTGGCGATCCGAATTGCGTCAGATCCCGATCCTTCTTTGATTGGTAAGCCGATTGCGGTGTGCGAATCGGTGTTGGTAGCATCACCGCAATATTTACAAACTCACCACGCGATCGCGCATCCGCGAGATTTATCTTCACACGACTGTTTGGGATACAAAAACTTTGAGCGTCACGTGTGGCATTTGTCTCAGGGCGACCAGTTCGAATCGGTGGGAATTGAGTGTCGCCTAACCAGCAATGAGGCCACGGCGTTATTGCATGGCGCTTTACAAGGCATGGGTATTTCGATGTTGCCAACTTACTTGAGCAATATCTATCTCAAATCGGGTCAGCTTGAGTCGGTGTTGCCGGATTGGAAGCCAAATGATCTCAACATTTACGCGCTGTATTCATCACGTAAACACTTGTCTCCTGCGGTGAGAGCTTTCATCGATCACAGTGAAGATTACTTTAAACAGCACCCTTGGTGAATGCGAAAAGCGTCGTCATCCCGACTTGAGATTCATACAAGATCCTGTACCTTACATGGATATATTTTCGCAGCATCATTTAGAGTTTTCGTTAATGTCACAAGTTTGCATCAAATTTATTGCTTCCGATATGGATGGCACATTGCTTGACCAATACGGTCGTTTGGATCCGGAGTTTTTCGATCTGTTTTTGCAACTGGAAGAGCAAGGTATTTTGTTCTCCGCTGCGTCTGGTCGTCAGTATTACAGTCTGCGAGACACGTTCGCGCCAATCAAAGACAGACTGTTGTATGTGGCTGAAAACGGCACCTTAGTGATGTACCAAGACAAAGAGCTCTACAGTTGTACCATTCCTAAAGCGGAAGTGTTGGAGATTGTGAAAGCGGCTCGTGAAATTGACGGGGCGAACATCGTATTGTGTGGCAAGCGCTCGGCGTACATCGAAACGCATGATCAGCAATCGCTGGAAGAATTTCAAAAGTACTACCACCGCTGTGAATATGTGCCGGATTTGCTTGAGGTCGAAGACGAGTTTATTAAGGTAGCAATTTGTCACTTTGACGGTTCGGAAGAGCTCCTGTTCCCGACCATGAACGCAAAGTTTGGCGCAACGCATAAAGTCGTGGTGAGTGCAAAAATCTGGCTGGATGTGATGAATGCCGAGGCCTCTAAAGGTGCGGCCATTCAGCATCTTCAAGAGACGATGAATTTTACTCCGGCAGAAACTATGACGTTTGGTGACTACCTCAATGACCTCGAAATGATGCAAGTCAGTGAGCATTCGTACGCGGTTGCCAACGCGCACGAAGAGATTAAGAAAATTGCTCGTTATTCTGCGCCAAGCAACCAAGAGGCAGGGGTACTCAAAGTGATTAAAGAGAAAGTATTAGCGAAGTAACGCTCATTCTTTCGATGTTATTTTCTTCTTCACGTAAAAAGCCCCGCAGTGTATGCGGGGCTTTGTTTTTTTGGGGGGAGTAAGGTTCCCGTTTTAGCGTACGTACTTGGCGGTTGCACTGACTAAAAAGTGTTGCAATTTCCCGTCTGATTTTGGCACCCACAAGTCGTTATGATAATGGTAAATACGGCCATTGACGGTCACAGACAAGGTATTATCACCCGTTTTCTCCATGCGAATAAACTGATCCGAAGTGACCAAAAACGGCTCTTGCTCTTCAATGCTCTGGCCCGTTGCCAATACGAAGTAGCCGAATCGGTTGCCAGCATCCGGATCGGTTGAGTAGATTCGATGCCCAACTAGGCTGTAGTCGTCGTTGAGTGCCTGCTCAAGCGTTTTTTGCCCGATGGTTTCGTGCGATGGAATAAATACCCAAGCCAACACACCTGCCGCAATGACTGCCAGTAGAAGCAGTACTTGCATGAACTTTCTCATCATATATACCGTTTAACGTTGAAATTTCATTTTGTACATGCGCTTATCCGCTATGCTGATAAGAAAGTCAACATTGTCACTGTCTTTAGGGTATTGCGCTAAGCCCATGCTTGTTGAAAGTGTTGAGACTTTATCGGAGTTTAATATTTGTGCATCAAAGACGGTATTTATCTGCTCACGTACGTTCTCTTCATTGAGATGTTCACCTTCAAGGATAACCGCGAACTCATCTCCTCCCATGCGATAAACAGTAAAATCATTGAGTGTCATAGAATTAAGCCGCCTAGCGATTTCCCGCAGTACAGTGTCGCCAACTTGGTGTCCGTGTGTGTCGTTGATTTCTTTAAAACCATTTAAATCTAGAATCCAGAGAGAAAAGGGCCTTTTTTCTTGAGTAAATTTGTTTAGGGTAATGAATAGTGCATTGCGGTTCCCTAGGTTCGTCAAAGGGTCGCTGAGCGCCAATTTTCTATGAAAATGGGATTCACGATAAAAGAAATAAGTTAGAGAGATAATCGACAAAACGAACGTCGCAAACAACATATATTGTGCTTGCATTAAGCGCTGGGTTTGACCTTTTTGTGCTTCATAAGCTTTACTGCTTAGACGGAAGTTTTGATTAACGAAGTCTATTAAGCCTAAATATAGTGTTTGAGTTGAACGATAAAATGCAGCAGCAGCTTGGCTATCACCTGTTCTAGCTTCTACTAGTTGTTTTTCTAGCTCTTTGAACTCTTCAAAAAGGTTAATGAAGTAAAGGTGCATGTTGTTCCGAGAAAAGAACTTATTGGCTTTCGTGCTACTGGTCAATAAGTCAAAGCGACTCCACGCTAACTCGTATTGAAGCTCTGCACCATCAATATTCAATACGTTTTCATCTAACCGTCTGGCCTCGCCGACAAGTTCTGATAGTTCTTTGGAGAGTTGGAATAAAAACCAAGTCGCTTGTTTTTGTTCGTTATTAAAATTTTGTGAGAGTGAACGTGTTTGCTGTAAAAGCACGACATTCGCGAGAAGCAAAGAAACGGCAAACACCACCAGCAGCATTTTGCTGGTGGTAGAATATTGCAATATTCTTTGTTTCTTAGAATAGGGTTCTGATAACTTCATTCTTATTATTTTTCTTTTATTTCATTTACTTGCCATACCATTTGCGCATGATATTTATTGTAGTTTAGCTCTGGATAGAGATTGAGTGGATATATCACCCAGAAAGGGCCTTTATTCCTGACTTTTATGTAATTCTGATCTTGTTGATAAGCCAGTATTGGTTGATATCGAAGAATATCTTGTCGGGACAATGTCGAGTGATAGTCGTTTAAGCTGCTGATATCAACCTGCTCTGGTACCTTTCCATAGACGTGTGTAAGAAGCGTGCTGAGTTTAACGCCTAAAAACTCTGACGAGGCAGGAAGCCAAGGCAATGTCATCGTGTAGCTAGTGGTAGGTAAAGCTTGGATCTCTTCCAGTTCCAGTATGACACTAGGCTGCTGGCTACTACTAAATACGATCGTATTTGCAGACAAGAATGGCGCAACAAAAAACAGACCTAGCGCGACTATCTTTTTCATCATATGCCCTTTTGAGTTTTATTCTTTTTTCTTAGCTAGGACAAAGGTGCTAGCGGTAATTTATTTATAATTATAGAGCCAACCGGATGAGATTTTATAATACGTTATGTTTCAAAAATAACTGTCGGTTTACGTCACGTCAAGGTTATTAAGTTGCTTCTTAATTAAAAGCTCAGAGTATTGGGATGATGGTAGAGTTTCGTAATGATTTCGCGGTATTTAATTGGTTTTTAGTGCAACTTTGTTTCATTTTTAATAAAGATACTGTGTCGGAAATGAGAATTTAATAAGGCGAGAAATGGACGTCGAATTTGTTCTTAAGTTACATTATTTTACATATTTAAATCATCGATATTCAGATATGTATTTGTTAGTACGTAAAGAAAATAAAGTCACCTAGTTTTGGTGACTTTATTTTTTATTTCATGAGCTTACTTAAATTAACTATGCAAACAAATATTTTGCATGGAAGTTGAGGTGCTCTTCAATAAAGCTTGAGATGAAGTAATAGCTATGGTCATAGCCTGGTTGCATTCTCAAGGTTAGGTTTGAATCGTGTATTTTTGCCGCAGCAATCAGCGCTTCCGGTCTAAGCTGCTCATTTAAGAAGCCATCAGCATCACCTTGATCAACCAAAATTGGTAATGGTGATTGTTGTTGTTTTAGAAGTTCACTTGCATCGTATTGCTTCCAGCTTTCA
Source organism: Vibrio sp. 1249-1 (assembly GCF_033340495.1). NCBI lineage: Bacteria > Pseudomonadati > Pseudomonadota > Gammaproteobacteria > Vibrionales > Vibrionaceae > Vibrio > Vibrio sp. 1249-1. The sequence goes on along the minus strand of NZ_JAWOWJ010000003.1, from coordinate 45,884 downwards.
AGCTCCTTGCCTAAGTAAGCAGTAAAGGCTTTTTGTCCCCAAGGGCATTGCATTGGGTTACTGATTGGACTGAACGCTGAAATAGAACGGTACTGTTCTGAATTTTTCAGACCAATGGTGAGCGCTCCGTGGCCGCCCATACTGTGACCGGAAATTGACTTCACGTCAGAGACTGGGAAGTTACTTTCGATGATCGCAGGCAACTCCTCAGTCACATAGTCGTACATACAGTAATGCAGTGACCAAGGTGCTTGCGTCGCATTAAGGTAAAAGCCAGCTCCTTTTCCTAGGTCATAGCTTTCGTCGTCAGCGATACCTTCGCCTCTCGGACTTGTGTCTGGTGCAATGATCGCAATGCCAAGCTCGGCCGCCATACGAAATGCGCCCGCTTTCTGCATAAAGTTCTCATCGGTACACGTTAAACCAGAGAGCCAGTATAGCGCGGGTACGGGATTTGATTTCGTTGCGTTAGGTGGCAAGAATATCGCGAAGCGCATGGTGCAGTTTAGGGCATTGGATTCGTGTGTATATTGCTTGTGCCAACCGCCAAACACTTTGGCTTGGCTTACATTTTCAATGGTCATGAATAAACTCTCTAATTAGCAGAAGGAATTCAGGCTCCCCAAAAGGAGAGCCTGAGGCAGCATTATTGATCCATATGGATAACTGTTCGGATGCTCTTACCTTCATGCATCAGATCAAACGCTTTGTTGACGTCTGCTAATCCCATTGTGTGGGTAATGAACTCCTGTAAGCCGAATTCACCAGCCATGTAACGGTTTACGATTTCTGGAAGCTCAGAGCGACCTTTAACGCCACCGAAAGCGCTGCCACGCCATACACGACCAGTTACCAGTTGGAATGGACGAGTTGAGATCTCTTGACCTGCACCAGCAACACCAATGATGACTGACTCACCCCAACCTTTGTGACAGCACTCAAGTGCTTGGCGCATCACGTTTACGTTACCGATACATTCGAATGAGTAGTCAACACCACCGTCTGTCATTTCAACAATCACTTCTTGAATTGGCTTGTCGAATTTTTGTGGGTTGATTACGTCAGTTGCACCAAGTTGTTTCGCTAGGTCGAATTTGCTTTCGTTGATGTCTACACCGATGATGCGGCTGGCACCAGCCATGCGAGCACCGATGATTGCAGAAAGACCGATACCGCCGAGACCAAAGATTGCCACTGTGTCGCCTTTTTCAACTTTAGCTGTGTTTAATACCGCACCCATACCAGTGGTTACGCCACAACCTAGAAGACAAACTTCTTCAAGTGGTGCTTCTTTGTTTACTTTCGCTAGTGAGATTTCTGGAAGAACCGTGTACTCAGAGAAAGTAGAACAACCCATGTAGTGGAAGATAGTTTCGCCGTTGATAGAGAATCGGCTTGTGCCATCTGGCATTAGGCCTTTACCTTGCGTTTCACGAACGGCCTGACATAGGTTCGTTTTGCCAGATTTACAGAACTTACACTCACCACATTCAGCAGTGTAAAGTGGGATAACGTGGTCGCCAACTTCAACGCTTGTTACGCCTTCGCCAACCATTTCAACGATACCGCCACCTTCGTGACCAAGGATTGAAGGGAAGATACCTTCTGGATCGTCACCTGATAGTGTGAATGCGTCAGTGTGACAAACACCAGTTGCTACGATGCGTACTAGCACTTCGCCGGCTTTTGGAAGTTGTACATCAACTTCTTCCATTTTAAGCGGCTCACCTGCAGCCCAAGCGACCATTGCTTTTGATTTTATGTGAGTTTGACCAGGTTTGATTTCAAGCGACATTGGATGTTTCCTTTATATTTTCAGTATATGGAGTGACGTAATAAGCGTAGTTAAGGTTTGCTTACCGCGCTTCGTCGTTTTGTTGGTGCTCATTTTAGGTGTTTCAGTAAAAATGATAATCCGTCCATTTTGAAAATGATTTTTACATATGCGTAATAATGATAAGGTGAGCGTGTAAAAAGAGTGCGATGCCTCCTTAAAGCGGAAGGGAAATGGAAAAGGTGATTGACCTGAAGTTAGATAGAGGGGCTAAAGTAGAAAACTGTCAAACCATCAGCTAAGTAAGAGTGATTATGAATAAGACGGATCTGAGTGCCTATTTAACCAAGCTAGGCTTGCCTAGTGAATTGCCCGCCGATTTGGAGTCATTGCACAGAATTCACGTGGCGCAGCATCGTTGCCTGCCGTTTGAGAATTTTGACATCGCATTGCAGCGAGGCGTCTCTGTTGAGATTGAAGATATTATTCAAAAAACCGTGTACCACTCTCGCGGTGGTTACTGCTTTGAATTAAATGGTTTAATGCTTGATGTGCTCAACACTCTTGGGTTTGAAGCGCGAAGTTTGCTAGGGCGTGTACATGTGTCTGGTACACCAACAGGTCGTAGTCATCAAATCACGTTAGTGACTTTAGAGGAACAAACATGGATTGTCGATGTGGGTTTTGGCTCCAATACCCCTCGAGCGCCATTGCCATTTATCCTTGACCAAGTGATTCAGACGGATTTACAAACCTTCCGTTTTGTCAAAGATGCTCAGTTTGGTTATTTCCTCCAAGTGCTTTCAACCGATGGAACGGACGTGTGGAGCAATCTATACAGCTTTGACCTAGAGTTCGTGTGTGCTGGTGACATTGCATGTAGCAACTTCTTTACCTCGACTTCGCCTAATTCGCGTTTTACTAGCGCAAGAGTCGCTGCTAGAGCGACAGAAAGTGGGTTGGTGACGCTGCTTAACTACACACTCAGATGCACCAATCATGAAGAGCTAACAGAAATAGAGCTAGAGCCAGGTCAAACCTACCTGGATGCGTTGAAAGAATATTTTGGCATTGCGCTTGATGCGCAATACGACGAACTTCGTCCGTTACCTGACGCGTAAAGTTTTCCAGTTTTCAAAGCGTAGCGCGACGAGAACAATGTAATCACTATTTGTCTAGAAGAGGTCGACAGGAATACAGCATGGCGAATTGGGAAGGAGTCAGCGAGTTTGTTGCCGTAGCGGAAACTAACAGCTTTACAGCTGCCGCGGCTAAACTGAAAACGTCAGTGGCACAAATCAGTCGCCGTGTATCGGCACTTGAAGAGCGTCTTGCGGTTAAGTTACTGCATCGCACGACGCGAAAAGTTTCTCTGTCTGAAGCTGGACAGCTTTATTATCAGCAGTGCAAACACTTGGTCGAAGGGCTAGAATTAGCTGAGCTTGCTGTAACGCAAATGCAAACCGAACCGCGAGGTTTGCTGCGTGTGACAGCGCCTGTGACCTATGGGGAAATGAACCTCGCACCGCTCTTGCATCAGTTTTTGGAGAAGTACCCGCGTGTGGACCTCGATTTAGTTCTGACCAATCAAAAACTGGATTTGATAGAGCAAGGGGTAGACGTGGCGATTCGTCTTGGCCGCCTGCAAGATTCCAGCATGATCGCAAAGCGTCTTTCGTCGCGTCAAAATTACGTGTGTGCTAGCCCTATGTATTTGGAGCGATTTGGCGAGCCTCACACATTATCCGAACTGGCTCGACATCAGTGCTTGGTTGGTTCGGTCGATTATTGGCATTTTAAGGAAAATAAACGTGATAAGTCTTTGCGTGTGTCGGGGAGGATTAAATGCAATAGTGGTTTTGCGCTAATGGGCGCCGCCAAACGTGGTTTGGGTTTAGTGCAGTTGCCGGACTATTACGTTCAAGAAGCCCTAGATAACGGTGAGCTAGTCGAGGTGCTGACCGATTACCGAGACGACCGTGAAGGCATTTGGGCACTGTATCCACAAAGCCGAAATTTATCGCCCAAAGTGAGGTTGTTGATCGACTTTTTAGCGCAGGAACTAGCGGATTAGAGTTTTCATGAACTTTAATACAACTGAAGTCGCTAAAACGCCCGGTGATGCCGGGCGTTTTTATTGGGATAAGCGCTTGAACTGGAAATAAATGAACCACTATTGGTTGGATTCCGCGTCTTCACGTTTAATCACTTTGTGCCCATCTTCAGACACGCCTTGCTTCCAATAGCTGCTGATGTAGATATTCTCGCGATCGACTTCTTTTTCGTTGCGGAAATATTGGCGCAGCGCACGCATTGAATCGAACTCACACGCACACCATACCGAAGCGTTACCATCTAACCACTCGAGTTCGCGAACGCTATCAGCCAAGGTTTGCTGTTCAGTTAGCCAAATCAACTCCATACCGGCGGGCGCGTTTAGGGGTTGAATGTCGGCTGGAGAAATCACGCTGATCACTGCATAGCCTTTGGCCTCTTCTGGCAACGTACGAATTTTCGCAGAAAGCGCTGGAAGTGCCGTCATATCGGCAGCCATGAAGAACCAATCCGCCTCAGTATTTAAGTTGGAGATGCTACCCGGCCCTACGATGCTTATCGTGTCGCCTTTTTGCGCGGCCATTGCCCAACGCGCTGCAAATCCGCATTGCAGATCTTGCGTTACGTGTTGGACGAAATCCACTTCGATTGAACTGGTTTCTGGATGAAAGCGTCGAATAGTGTAGGTGCGCATGATCGGCCGGTCGTCTTCTGACAGGATGCTCAGATCCGCGCCGCCCATATCGTTAAACAGTAATTTGATGTAACTGCCTTCGCAGTCACGAGGAAAGTGGCTCAGCGCCTCACCTTGCAAGGTAATGCGCTGCATGTTTGGAGTGATGGTTTCTGTGTCTGTGACAACAAGCGTTTTAGGTTGAGGCTTCTTTTTCATTGTTACTTTACTCGATAATTATTCTCTTTCTCATTTAAAGATTATCAAGTTCCCTAACAAGAGGGTAGCGTCTTTAAACAAATTTACACTGTGAATTAACGCCAAAGCCTCGAGCAAAATGCAGTATCTGTCCTTTCCCAATTACGTAAAGTGAGTCGTTTTTTAACCATAAATGGACTTATATCATTGGAATCGTAGACAAAAGCAACAGAGCGGCCATGCTGTAGTTGAACCCCTTAATGCGTTTATCGGTGGTCAACCAACGCTGCAATTGCATACCTGCCGCCGTCCAAAATGTCACCGATGGCAAGTTGGCTAAACAGAAGATACCGGCGATAAAAGTCAGTTCGAGCCAAGAACCGCCACTGGTGTATACCGTAATGGCCGTCAACGCCATCGACCAACCTTTTGGGTTCACCCATTGGAATGCAACAGCCCCTAAAAAAGACATCGGGCGAAAATCGTGTTTTGCTTCGGTTTTGTCGCTGGTGGCGATTTTGTACGTCAAGTACAGCAAATAACTCAAGCTCAATACTTTTAAAATGGAGTGTGTAATTGGATATGCGTGGAACAGGCTCATCAAGCCAATGCCCACCAAAATTAGCATGGCACCAAAGCCAAAGGTAATGCCCAACATATGTGGGATAGTGCGTTTAAAGCCGACATTTGCCCCTGAGGTCATCAACATAATGTTATTGGGACCCGGCGTAAAAGTGGAGACAAAAGCGAACAACGCCAAAGCGCCCAGTTGATGATATTCCATAGATTGTTCCTTGAATCAGTTCTCGATAAGTTGAGAACAACTATAAGTAGAACTGAGGTCAATATTGTGCTTTTATTTGATGATTAGAAACTAAATAAGCAATGAAACATCATCATGGATAGATTTGACGAAAGAATATTGCAAGTGCTCAAACGAGACGGAAGAATCTCCAATGTGGAGCTGTCGGAACGCGTTGGTTTATCTCCGTCTGCAACCTTACGCCGAGTGCAAGATTTAGAGCGTAAAGGCGTGATCAAAGGCTACCGAGCGGTACTGGATAATCAGCAACTTGGCGTGGGTTTTGTCGCTTATGTGTCGATTGGTTTGGCCTCGCACTCTAAGCAGGCGCAGTTGGGTTTCGAAGAGCATGTGCGTTTTGTAAACGAGGTGGTGGAATGTCACAACATCACTGGTGCGAACGAGTACTTGCTGCGTGTGGAAACGCAAGATCTCGCCGCTTATAAAGCGTTTCACGCTGATGTGTTGGGTGAGTGCGAACACGTCAAGTCGATCACAACGATGGTGGTGATGGACACACCAAAAGACGAGCGATAGCCAAACGAGGGTGACAGTTTTTGTGGCACATGAATTTGAAGTGACTCGAAAGAGTCAGTCGAGTATGAGAATGGTTCACAACAAATGCTGGAAAGCAGATGGCACTCTTACAATTTCCATATTTATTCTCACCTTCTAAATAATCCCATCCTGCTAGTTTTGCTTAAACCGCTTGTGTTTCAGAGCGGCGAGTCAGCAAAATTAAGGATGAACGATGAAATCACATGTAACACTTCCTCTTTTGAGCTTAAGCGCTGTTGCCGCATTGAGCTCATTTAACGTCAACGCCCACGGCTGGGTAGAGTTTCCAAGTGCTCGTCAAAATACGTGTTATTTAGACGGTGGCTTTTGGACCAACGAGATCCCTAACCAAGCGTGTAAAGCGGCTTTTGATGAATCTGGCGCGTATCCGTTTGTGCAGCGTAGCGAAATTGCAGCAAACGTACCAAATTACCGAGATATGGAGCATGTGAAAGCCGTGGTTCGCGACGGTGAGCTATGTTCTGCTGGCGATACAGCTAAGAAAGGCTTGAACATTCCTTCTCCAAACTGGCAGCGCACCAATGTTACGCCAGATGCAAATAACCAGATTGAATTGGTGTTTTACGGCAAAGCGCCGCACAACCCATCGTACTGGGAATTCTATCTCACCAAGCCAACTTATGATGATTCAAAACCTCTTACTTGGAGTGATTTAGAGCTGATCGACACCGCAGGTGATGTGTATGTTGATGCGGAAAAACGCTACCGTATTCAGGTGACTTTCCCTGCTGATCGTTCGGGCGATGCGGTACTTTACACTCGTTGGCAGCGTATTGATGTCGCTGGGGAAGGTTTCTACAACTGTAGTGACATTACGTTAAACGGAACAGGCACGACGCCACCGACTGACCCTGTTGATCCAACCGAACCGGGCAATAATCTGACATCTCTAGGCTACTTTGTTCAGCAAGGTTTCGGACCAGTAGAAGCGGGTGACACCATCCGTTTTCGTACGTTTAATGCGACGGGGAATGAAATTGTCGATATTTCACTACCAATCAGCACAAACAATACGGCTACTTGGGCGGCAGAAATAGCAGATCAATTTAACGCGCAGCAAACGGGCGATTGGTATGTGGGCATTTGGCATCAAGAGATGAATCACTACATGTTCGATAGTAAGAACGTGAATGCAAACCAAGTATTAGCGCCAAGTGCAGACTTCAGTTATGCGTTGTCACTGATCAAAGCGGATGTACCGCCACCAGTTGAACCAACCAACTTGTGGGACAAGACGGCCGTTTACAACCAAGGTGATGTGGTGACGCACAACGGCAAAGAATGGACTGCCCAGTGGTGGACGTCTGGTGAGGAACCAGGCACAACGGGTCAATGGGGTGTATGGCGTTAAGCCAGTTATTTGGGCCCTGATCAATAAAACCCTTCTTATGTGAGAAGGGTTTGTTTTTTCAGTCTAAAACGATCACTTTGGTTGAGTGGTTGTCTTGAAAATCAGAGCACATATCGTTATTCGCTTGCTCTCCACTCGCTCCAGTTGAGCATCGCGTAGTCTGCCAGTTTTAGCATCGGAATGTCTTCGTGTGTATCACCGTAGGCATAAACAGACGCAAATTCGTCGAGCGAAAACGCCGCTTTCACGCGTGAGACTTTTCTTTCTAAACTGCAATCACCTTGCTGGTAAAAGCCACTCAGTTTTGGCTGTTCTGAGATCAGTTCACTGCACAGCAAGTGGTAACCGTTCGCCTCACACCAAGGCTTGAGATACGCATTGAGTGATGCCGACACCACTACGATGGTATCGCCTCGGTGTTGATGCCAAGCCAGCCTGTCCATCGCTTCTGGCCGTAAGTACAGCGGGATCACTTCATGGGCAAACTGAGTGCCAATCGCTTCAATTTTCTGCGTTTCTTTCCCTGAAAATGCAATAAAACTGCTGAGAGGGCGCATAACACGAGCGGGTAACACTCCGAGTTTGTACAGCGCATAAAATGGCATGATAGCGACCTTTCCTACTCGTTTGCGCAGGCCATAAGCAGAATAGTGGAGGAAAAGGCTAAACATATCCTCTCGGGTGATGGTGCCATCAAAATCAAACAGTGCCAGTGACGGCTTAGTAGTATCGAGCAAACTCAGCGCCTATTTTTTGGTTTAAGATCGTTTTGTGTTTATTGATAAAACACCGCCAACCAGATGGTTTCTTGCGTTGGGTCAGTCCAGCTCACTTTGTGTTTGGTATGAGCTGGAATCGTAACGTGATCGCCTGCCTCAAGTCGTTGCACGACACCTGATTCAAAAGTCAGCTCTCCTGCTCCTTTAAGAACCAAGACCCATTCATGTTCTTCTTGATCGTACCAGCCACTTTCGGGCGAGGTTTGCCCCGTTGAGACAATGCGTTCTATACGCAGGTTTTTGTGGGTCAGCAGGTCTTCGAACACTTCCTCGTCGAGGTTATTCGGTAAGTCTTTAAACAGGTTCATGGCCTTTCCTTAGAGAATGATCAGTCCAAAAGGCGCAAGCAATTGCTCTTGTTGCCAATCACAAATTTTAACACCAAACAGAGAAACGCGGCGAACATCCAGCCCGTCTAGTTCGACATGAGTCAGATCACACTGCTCAACGTTAAAGGTTCCCCATTGTTCTGGCGAGAATTCGCAGCGAGATAAATCCGAGCCTTTGAGAGTTGCCCCTGCGAGGTTCGCACCGTTCCAACGGTTTTCAAAGAGGTCACATTTTTCTAGTAACACTCGTTCGAAGTTACAGTAGGTGAGGTTGCAGCCAGTAATAAAAGCAGAACAGAAAAACATGGTGTTACTGACGCGATTAGCAAAGTTCGCACCTTGGAAGTTTGCCCCTTTGAGATCGCACTTACGCAGCTCCAAGCCCATACAATTTGCGCCGTTAAACAGGCTCATCGCCAACATGCAGTTCGTAAAGCTAGCGTCTTTTAAGTTCGCGAAGCGAAAACTACACCCTTCTAGCGCTTTGGATTCGATAAAGCGACAGTCGATGAACTTAGCATCGCGCAGATCGGCATGGTCGAAACAGCACATATAAAAGTGGCAGTTTTTAAAGGTAGCATTCTGAAAATCGTGATGAGAAAAGTTTTCTCGTTCAAAAATGAGATCGGTTTTTAACATGTCTTCTCCTTAGCTGCGAGCAGACTAGCACTCCAAGTGACTGATTTTCCATAAAAATAACTTCTTGTATTTCAGTGCTTTACAAACCCCTCAAATCGCGATTTTAAGGGGGCAAACGAGCGTTTTAAGTGGGTTGTTTTTTGAAAATAGAAGACGTAGAGGACGAAAAAAGTTTTTGCTGGCTACGAGCCTTAACGAGAGGATTCGCATTTATGGGTATGCATGGCAACTCACACGCACAGTTTGCATTACAGAATTGTATCCTATTTGCATAATTTGTTGATCAATATGGCGTTTCTCCATACAAAAAACCTATATTTTTCACAAATTGATTTCCATCAAAATAGTAGGGTTTCTATGTGCTAGATTGCGCACAGCTCAAAAAGATATAGATACCCGTGTGCTTCAAGGCGCTGAGTTTACTTGAAATCTCAGATCAGTTAGTAGGCACCCCTTTGGGTACGACATAACGAAGCCCTACGAAAGGAAATAAAAATGAAAAAAACAATCTGCAGTCTAGCAGTGGTTGCTGCACTCGTGTCACCAAGTGTTTTCGCTCATAAACAAGGTGACTTCGTTCTTCGTGTTGGTGCGGCGTCTGTCGTTCCAAACGACAGCAGCGATAAGATTCTTGGTTCTCAAGAAGAGTTAGAAGTTGACTCAAATACGCAGCTTGGTTTGACGTTTGGCTACATGTTCACAGACAACATCAGTTTAGAGCTTCTAGCAGCAACACCATTCAGCCACGACATTTCGACAGATTTGGTTGGTAGTGATATCGCGAAAACCAAACATTTACCACCAACGCTAATGGTGCAGTACTATTTTGGCGAGTCTCAAAGTAAGTTCCGTCCATACGTTGGTGCAGGTCTGAACTACACCATATTCTTTGATGAAGATTTCAATAGTACGGGTAAAGGCGCTGACCTGTCAGATTTGAAATTAGATGATTCATTCGGTCTAGCAGCGAATATTGGTGTGGACTACATGATCAACGATCAATGGTTCCTCAACGCCGCTGCGTGGTACGCAAACATTGAGACAGAAGCAACTTATAAAGCAGGTGGAGTGAAGCAAAAAACCGACGTCAAAATTAACCCTTGGGTATTTATGATCAGCGGCGGTTACAAGTTCTAAGAAAAACCAGTAGTTACACGCACATTACTATTATTGGCATGACTTTGGGGGCGGTTACGGGGACTGCCCCTCTTTTTTATCCTCGTTTTGATTGCACATCATTTACTCCACTTAGCAACATGCAAAATTGGATCTTTACCTTGCAGATCATTTTATTGTCGGAAGATCGAAAAGTCCTACACTGATCACATAATTGAACAAGTGGACAATATAAATGAGCGACGACATCGCAAAGCATTCCTCCTCCAGATCTAAGCTGGTAAAAACTCTTTTCTTTACTCTCTGTGTTATCGCATTTGGTGCGATGTATTGGTCTTGGCAGTATTCAGACAGTCACCCAAGCACGGAAGATGCCTACGTTAGGGCAAAAATTCTGTCGGTAGCGCCTCAGGTAAAAGGCCAAGTGGTTTCTGTGGATGTTAAAGATTTCCAATCCGTTAACAAAGGTGACCTACTGCTGAAGATAGATTCACGCCCATATTTGTTGGCAGTGAAGCAAGCAAAAGCGGCATACCAATTGGCGGTCCAGCAACATGACGTAGCCGATAAGCAGGTAACTGAAGCTGTTGCGGGCTTAGATGCGGCGCGCTCTAACCTGATAGAAGCGCAAGTAGAGTACAAACGTACGGATTCCCTAGTGAAACGCAAACTGGCGTCGGACCAAGATTTAGATACGGCGAAAAACAAACTCGCCAATGCCCAAGCGAGCCTAGAGCAAGCACGTGCGACGGTAGAAAAAGCCATTGCGAACCGTGGTGAAGAAGGCGCAGAGGCTGCGGTTGTTCAACAAGCGGCAGCACAGTTAGCGCAAGCAGAGCTGAACTTGAGCTACACCGACATTACGTCACCAGTGGATGGCATTGCCGGTGAAATCAATACGCACGTAGGCTCGGTCGTTAGCGTGGGTCAAACGCTGTTCCCTGTGATTTTAAAAGACAGCTATTGGGTACGCGCGAACTTTAAAGAAACCGATCTTACGCATATTAAACCTGGCATGCATGCGGATGTGGTGATTGATATGTACCCAGACGTGGTGTGGAAAGCAACGGTAGAACAACTATCGCCTGCGAGTGGTACATCGTTCTCCTTGATGCCACCAGAAAACGCAACGGGTAACTGGGTTAAAATCAAACAGCGTTTCCCTGTACGTTTGGCATTAGAAGTACCGGCCGATGCGCCGCAACTTCGCGTGGGTGCGAGCTCAGAAGTCACTATTGATTTGCAAAGTAGCGTGCAATGAGCCATCAAATTACGGCAGACAAACGGGGGATTGCCACCGTCGCCGTGATGCTTTCTGCCATCATGGTGTTAATCGATATGACCGTTGCGAACGTGTCGCTATCGCACATGATGGGCGCGTTGGGCGCAACGGCAGACCAAATTACTTGGGTGCTGACGGGTTACAGCATGGCGGAAGCGATCTTCATTCCGATGACCAGTTTCTGGGTGTCGCGCTTTGGTGAACGCAAAGTTATGCTGGTTGCTGTGATCGGTTTTGTGATTGCCAGTGCGCTTTGTGGGCAAGCACAGTCTCTTGAAGAGATGGTGCTATTTCGCATTATCCAAGGCGCTTTCGGCGCGTCGGTGATTCCATTGGCGCAGTCGACATTAGTGCAGATTTATCCGTACGAGCAAAAAGGCAAAGCGATGGCAATTTTCTCCATCGGCATTTTGCTTGGTCCTATTTTGGGCCCAGTCGTGGGTGGGGTGATCACCGACAACATCAACTGGCGCTGGATTTTTTACATTAACTTGCCATTCGGTTTGATCTGTACCTCTTTGATTTATCGTTATATCCACATCGACAACAAATCCAAACCTAACTTTGACTGGTGGATCATCGGTTACATGGCGTTAGGTGTGGGCGCGCTGCAGTTTGTGTTGGATAAAGGTAACGAAGAAGACTGGCTCAACTCACGCATGATCCAGACCGCGATATTACTCGCAGTCATGGGATCGGTGATGTGGATTTATCGCAGCTGGAAAACCAAAAGCCCAATAGCGCCATTATGGCTGCTTAAAGACCGAAATCTAATGGTCTCGTCATTGATGATTGCCGTGGTGTCGATGGCGATGTTTGGCCTGACGACTCAACAACCAATGCTGTTGGAAAGCTTGCTGGATTATCCGGTCTCAACCACTGGTTTATTAATGGCACCGCGTGGGTTGGCGTCAGCGGCGATGTTGATTTTGGTGATTAAGCTCAATCCGCAATTCGATCCCAGAATCAAAATAGTCTTTGGCTTGAGCTGCATCGGGATTGGTAGTTATTTGATGACGCAATACTCACTGCAGATCGATACATTTTGGATTGTGATGCCGAGTATGATTCAGGGCATGGGGCTTGGTTTAACCTTCTCGACGCTGTCCACCTTGGCGTATTTAACGATTCCGAAAGAGCAATCTGTCGCGGCGGCAAGTATTTACAATCTGTTCCGTACGATTGGTAGTTCGTTTGGTATCTCTATCGCCACCACGTTCCAATATCGTGATAGTCAGCAGCAATGGCATGCGCTGGGAGAGGGTATTAATCCTTATAATCCTAACTTGCATGACTGGGCGGCCAATCAGGGGCTTTCCATTACCGACCCGGTTGCGTTAGACCAATACCAACAGATGTTGCAGCAGCAATCGCAAATGGTCGCGTTTGTGCACACCTTCCAGCTTGTGGGAGTGATGTTCGTGATCATGATGCCGATGTTGGTTTTCATCCAGTCGCGTGAATAACAACAAGTTCAGGTGAACCGTGTAAGAGAACGCCTCTCAAGTTGTGTCAGCTTGAGAGGCGTTTTTTATTGGACGGTGTCAGTGAAAGAAGGACGTTTACTCAAACGTCACTTCATCAAAATGCGGATTGGCTTTGAGCGCGCGCATTGCGACTAATTGTTCAGTCGGGAAGGCGGTGTGCTCACCATCCATATCTAAAAACAAGCACTCTTGTCGCTGCATGTCGTAGCCTGTGTCGAACGCGTTGCCCTGATGAGCTTCACCATTTTTTAGCGTGATCTCGATAGGGAGCTTAAACATACAGGCGATTTCAATAAAATCGTATTGGCTGCAAGTCACCATAGTTTTCTCCTTTCAAACCGACGCAGTATTCAGAAGGTTTGAGAACCGCTTCCTTAAATAGAAGACGTTTGATTGAAACTGAATCTTCATCTTACACCTCATTTTGGTCACGAAATAGACATACACGCACGTTTTAATAAACCTACTGTTGAGCGTTCGCAAGTGAGACAAAACTACGATATGTCTGAGACGATACTTAAGCGCACATACCTAACGAGTGAACAAAAGACACAAAAGCCAAGTTCACTGATTCCGCCTCAAACCTACCATGCGCAGTTGGCGCACCGTGTTCACCACTCGCCTCAATTTGAAAACGGCCGCGTTAAAAACGAGATGCCAAATGTCCCTAGTCCGCAATCATTCTGGCAGGTGTGTTGGAGTTATCTTGGTGGTAGAACACCGTTGAGTCCTAACGAGCATCTGCCACATTCCCCAATTCAACCCACGCAGTTTGCGCAGCGAAGTGAATCGATGCGCCTTACTTGGCTGGGCCATTCCACTATGCTGGTGGAGGTCGATGGCATTCGAATTCTGACCGATCCGGTATTTGATTACGCTTCTCCGTTCGTCGCAAAAGCGTGGTTTGAACGCAATATTCCCAATACCCATGCCAGAGATTGTTTACCGATTCCTGAAATTATCGTGATTTCGCACGATCATTACGACCATTTAGAAGCGTCGACCATACGTTTCTACGCCGATAAACCCGTGACGTTTTATGTACCCTTAGGGGTTGGCAAGCATCTGATAAAGTGGGGCGTTTGCGCAGACAACATCGTGGAATTCGATTGGTGGGATAGCGTGCACTATGCTGGAATCGAACTGATTTGTACGCCTGCTAACCATAATTCGGGTCGTACTTATTTCGATAAAAACGCGACCCTGTGGGCTTCTTGGGTCATCAAAGGCAAAGAAGAGACGCTCTATTTTAGTGGCGATTCAGCTTACGATTCGCACTTTTCCGAGATCGCACAGCGATGTGGACCAATCGACATTGCCTGTTTGGAAGTGGCTGCCGATGTGAAAGGCCAAGGTTACCCGGTCGAAAACTGGGGGCACATGCAGGCTCATCATACCGTGCAAGCGTTTCGCGATTTAAATGCGAAAAAACTGTTGCCAGTACATTGGGCTACATACGAGCTATTTACTCACCGTTGGGACGAACCGATTTTAGATTTGCTTGCCCATTGTCAAAAAGAACATATAACGCTGCTGACGCCAATGCCGGGGGAGAGTTTTTACGTTCATAAAAAACAGATAAATAAACAATGGTGGCGAGAAAAAGAAACAGGTGAGCCAGCTAGAATTGTGACTTAATAATATGTTCTTACTTCAATAATTATTTTAGAAGTTAACCTTGTTATTTTCAGAATATAACAAGGTTTTTTACTCGCTTACTCATCAATCACTTGAGGTTTTAACTCGACGACATTTCCTTCCGGATCATGAATATAGAGTGAGCGACCGAATCCTTGTGCGCCGTAGCGTTTCGCAAACTCTTCGGTTTCAATGCCGTTCGAACGCAGATATTCCAGTAATTCATCCTCGGAAAAAGGCGCCAATTGCAGGCAAAAATGGTCAATATTACGACCATTTTGAACTGGTGGCTTACCGCCGAGTTGGCCCAATTCGCTGTCTACCGTCACTACATCAATCAATGCGTTACCTGCCCTAAGTTGAGTTAAACCAAGTTCCGTTACTTCGCGTTCGACAGGGCAGCCCAAAATGTCTCGATAGAAATGCAACATAGCATCGAGGTTACAGGTCCTTAATACAACATGATCAAGCGCTTTGATGGCGATTGGATTTTTGGTGGGCATGCTTCACTCCTTTTTGCATTGTGTTGAGGTAAGTATAAAGTGACCTTAAAAGTGGTGAGAGAAATGATCAAATTCAAGATGTTTTTTTGCTAGAGCGAGTGCAGAAACACTGCAACTCAAAGCAAACAAAAAAGGCTAGCGTATTGCTAGCCTTTTGGAATATGAATGGGGCTATTACTCGTAATCAGAAGCGTAAGTTTCTTCGTAAGTGTGTGAGTAAAGCTCGAATAGGTTGCCGAATGGGTCTTCTAGGTAAACCATTTTCGCAGGCTTATTATCGTCTTCTGGGTGGTAACGCATGATGTCCATGCGAACTTTGCCACCTAGTGCTTCGGTGCGTTTGATAGCACCTTCAAAATCGTCTGTCTGTAAACAGAAATGGAAGATACCGATGCGAGAAAAATCCACTTCATGGCGCTCTTGACGTTCTTTCATTTCGAATAACTCAAGGCCGATGCCATCACTTGTCACAAGGTGCGCAATGTTGAAGCCTTTAAAGCCTTCCCCAAAGACCGCAATACACATTCTGCCAATTGCCGTTTCGCGTTCTTCAATCACTTTCGTGTTGCCCATAACGACTTTTAGACCTAGCGCTTGCGTGTAAAACTCAACCGCTTTGTCCATATCTCCGACCATAATACCGACATGATTCATTTTCATTTGTTTGCTCCCAACATGTGTGTTTGAACGTTGTCTTGTTTCGATGTGGGAGAGTATATGGCGTGATGTTGATTACATGAAATTATCATAAATTATAAAAATAATAATTTTATTTAATGATGTGGGTGTTGGGATTGAGTTAGTGAGCTAAGGCCTCAACAGCTTGCCTCACCGAGGTGAAATGAATCTTGATAATGCACCGTTGCGCGAGGCTGAATTCATGCGATTGGATTAATGACGTAACCTCTTCTACGGACAGCGTTCGTTCTTTTGGGTGTAAAAGAGTGGTGTTCGAACCATTGTTTTTCAATTCGAACGTGTTGCCATTTGAGTCAATAACGTAATCATCTTGCCCAAAAATGAGGGCTTCGCATTCAGAGTCTAAGTCGGACTGGGAATGCGTGTAGATCAGCTCATCGTCGCCGTCTAGTTTTAGCAAGCATGGCCAGCATACTGCGTGGTCTCTCATGGTTAACTCATTATTCATTGTTATTTAGAAACTTGACCCAGGTTGTTGCAAAAACGCTAACTCTTCGGGAGTGCTCTTTCTTCCCAGTATCGCATTGCGATGAGGATAGCGCCCAAACTGGTCGATGATGGCTTTGTGTTTTAGCTCAAAATCGTAGTTATTTTCAAGCCCTGATGCGCGGAACAATTTTTCAGCTTCGACATGAATGAGGCGAGATTCGCTGTGCATAAACGGCATGTACAAAAAACTTAGCTGCTCAGGCGCTAATTCTTTGTCGTGACCTAACCGAATTGCCTCTTGAGCCAATGCTAATGCGAGTGGGTCTTGTGCAAACGCTTTTGGGGTGTTGCGATACACATTACGTGAAAACTGGTCGAGGACGATGATTTCGGCCAATCGCCCTTGTGCGCTGTCACGCCAATTAAACAGTTCACAACGAGCGGCTTGTTCTAATATCGAGGCAAATCGCGATGTAATACGCTTGTCCAGTTCTGGGTTGTTTTCAAACCAATTTTGGGGCGATAGCTCCTCGAACCAAAATTTGATGACTTCTTGGTACATGGATCTTCCTTCCTATTGCATTAGCTAAAGAATAAAAAGCCAGAAGGCGAGCTCCTGGCTTTCTGTGTTTTATCGACCGTAAGTCTCTACGATGTAACGTTCAAAATCGTCACACATTTGTTCGTCAGAGATGGTGTTGCTTGCCAGCTCTTTACTGCCGTCGACGACTTTAATCGCGGCGTTCAGTGAAGCGACTGATGCTCGTTCTCGCGTCGCAAGTGAGTCGATTTTCTTCTGCTGCACTTCCCATGCCTGTTCTGGCGACAGGTTACACACGTCTGCAAGGTATTTGGCATTGAAGCCTTCGCCAGTCAGGCTGACAATGGTTTCGTTGTGCGACAAGTGATTGCCTGCGTGCCAGTAGTGTTTTGCCAGCAGTGGGCCAATTTCTGGGTTATCCGTCAGGTAACCAAACTTCTCAAGGAAGTATGCACGGGTCTGATACACCGCCATGTGCGCGAGTAGATAACCTTGATACGCACAAGCTGCTTCGTCGGATAGCAAATGTGGAATCGCCATCAGTGGGCGAGGGCTGCATTCCAAACCAAGGATCTGTTTTTCACAATCGCGAGCGAGCTTAGTGATGCGCTCTGGCGTTAACTCGTCATCGCTCAATTGATACAACGCGCGCTCAAAATATGGCACAACCAAGATGCTACGTTCTTCATAAGCTTTGAATGGCTGACGGCTGTTGATCATTGCTTGAATAATCTCATCAGGCACAGAATTCCCTTCATCATCCAGTGCGTACTGTTTTAGCCAATCGGCATCGGTTAACAGGCTATCACAGAACATCGACTGAGTTTCTGCATAAGCCATTGACGTCGGCGCAAACTCCTGCGAGAAACAAGGCGCGTTCATTTTTACGTTCGCAAAGTGTGCTGCGTGGCCGCCTTCGTGGAACAGCGTGTTAATGCCATCGTAGCCGCTTCCCACTTGGTCTGGTTTGGCATTACTGGTGAAGTTCACCTGCGCTGCGACCCATTCGCCTTGATTATAGAAAGAAGGGATAGGGCCGTGGCAGAACCCGTTCGGGTACTTACCTTTGCGATCTAGTAAATCCAGCGTTAGCGTCGCGCCAGAGTAATCAATATTTAGGCGACCAAATGATTCTACCCAGCGTCTCAGAGATTTTGAGAACGGCACGTATGGGTCAAGGTCACGCATTACGTCACCCGCGAATGAGTAAACAAAGTTGTAGCCTGCTAGTGCGCTTTCGCCTTTCTCTTTCGCCAAGTTTTCTAAGCTGTTTAGGTGCGCATCTCGCGTGCGTTGTTCGAAATCTTCCAAAATTTCGAATAGCTGTTCAGAGCTCATCTTTTCCGTTTTTTGCACGGAGTAATCAAAGAAAGTCGCATAACCCAGTGAGCGAGCGAACTGGTTGCGCAGTTTGATCAGTTCAATAAAGCCGTTTCGCAGTAGCCATTGTTCAAGGTTCAGCAACGCTTGATGAGCCGATTGGCGAACTTCTTCATGATTGCTGGTGCGAATGGTTGAGCTTAATACGGGCAGTGAACCTTCTACTTGCTCGCCGTTCTCATCGGTAAATGTTTGTACGTGGTTCTGTTTTTTCTCGAAGAGCTCAGCTTCAAAGGCAATGAGCTGATTTTTCAACGCTTGTGCTTTTTCGCCCTCGATAGCGTGAGATTCAAACATCGCCAGCCAACCAGATAGACCCGTAATGGTTTGTTGTTTCTCTTGTGGGTCGGTAATTGAGTCCGCGGCTTCAAGCTGTTGTTTGATGGCAGTAATTTGCTCGGCGTTGCTTAAAAAGCTTGTCCATGCCGTTTGTGCTTGCGTCGAGCCATCATGGTCATCGCTGATCCCCATGTAAGTTTCCCAAAAGAAATCTTCTTTGGTGCGGTGAATCGCAAGGTAACGTTGATTGAGGTCGTTGAGATAATCCGTTGCGGTCATTTTGATCCTTCAAATGGTTTCGTTATGTAGACAGTTGATTATTGCACGCTTGGTCGCGAGATAGGAACGCTAATCTCATATGTCGATTTTGCATCGCGTAAAGGTGATTTTACTATTTGTTTACATTTGGGTGAGTTAATAGGAGTTATGAGCTTGCAGTGTTAAGACTGGTATGGAGTTTACAGTTTATTAAGTAATTAATCTGCGGTGCGCTATCGATGATCCTTATCAGGTGTAATAAGATTTCCATATCGTGGCGATACAGTTGGAAACGATATGATAAATAAGACAAAAGTTACGTTATTGGCGGTAGGTACGATTTTAGTTGGATGTTCCACAGTCGCGCCACCAAGAAATGATGCGGTTGAAAGCATTCAACAAAAGTGTTCTGTGATTTTAAGCAATGATGTTGCGGGCGATCAGCGCTGGCAGACGTACAACGGCTTGCTTGTAGAATATGCCGTGCATGGAGTTAAGAGTCAGGCACAACTGGAACGTTTTGAAGCGTTTGTGCAGAGAGTGCAAGATGATGAGTCTGGACAGTTAGTTACAGAGTTGATTGAGGTCACCGACTGGGGATGCTCAAACGGCAATTATCTAGAAGAGATGAGCTTGTTTATTCAAGAAGTTCAGAAGTAAAAAACCGAGCGTTAAGTCGCTCGGCTTTTCTGTTTTTGGAGCGCTTTTTTGCGCTGGTTCGTCAGGACGTTTACTCCTCTGGATACTCGCCCATACCTTGCGTTTTACCTTCCGCTTTCCAATGTTCTCCAGGGGCAAATGCTTCATCGCATAAATCTACGGTGTAGCCCATTTCTGTGATTTCCTTCAAAGTGAGGTTATCAGCAATATTTGCAACTTCCCCCGATTTATTCCGTAACTCCATGTTGATTTCTCCTCTGTAGGTAGACGAGTGGCATCAATGCACAGTGAATAATGCATTGGTAACCTTTGTTCTAAGTATATAACCCTCTGCTAAAAATGAAGGTTCAATCCACTTTTTAATATGGTTAATTGGATAATGCTTTGAGCTGCTTCCGTTATTTAGAACCGCAGCATCGCGATAGTCTGCCATTTGTGATTTATTGAGTGATTAAACGGTCAATTTGGAAACTCGAAATGGTGATTCTCGACCACTCCTTAGCACAACAAATTGTTGATCGAACCATGTCCATCATTGGTCACAATGTGAATGTGATGAACTCGGCAGGCATCATCATTGGCAGTGGCGACCCTAAACGTGTTGGGCAAGTGCATGATGGCGCGGTACTGGCGCTGAATCATGGCGATTCGCTAGAGCTTAATGAGCAGCAATGTTTGACGTTGCAGGGTGTCAAACCCGGTATCAATATGTTGTTGAAATTACATGGTGACGTGGTCGGTATTGTTGGTGTCACAGGCGAGCCGGAGAAAATCCGAGATTTTGCCAAACTGGTTAAAATGACCGCTGAATTGACAATCGAGCAAGCCGCGCTGGTGGAAAAATTTCAGTGGGACAGACGTCATCGCGAAGAGTTTATTCTGGCTTGGATCAATGGGAAATTGACCGATGAAGAGCTGAAAGATTGGGCGATGCGTCTTTCTATCGATGTTACTCAACCACGGGTGGCAACGGTGATTGAAGTCTCGACGCCGTCGGCCTCAAAAAGCATGAAGAGTGTGCGCAATATTGTTGAGCTGCTTGAATACCCAGAGCGTAACAACCTAGTTGCGATTGTCTCGGTGAATGAAATTGTGGTGTTGAAACCGTGTCATTCCGCCAAGCAGTGGGATAGCCAAGTTGAAAGTGAGCGCATTGATAAGTTGATGTCGCGTTTAAGCGATCACGATTCGCATACGTTTCACATTGCGCTAGGGCAGCTGTTTAATGAGCCTAAAGATGTCGCGTTGTCATACCAAAGCGCGAAGCAGGTATTAGCCATTGGCAAGCAGTTCTACCCAGAGAAACGTAAGTACCTGTTCGATGAACTTCGTTTGCCTGTTTTGTTAGCGCCGTTGGCGGATATTTGGCAAGGTGAACAAATTATTGATGGTGTGAAACGGTTGAAAGAGAAAGACAAATCTGGGCAATTATTGAAAACCCTAGATGCACTGTTTGAATGCAATGGCAATGTAACAGAATGCTCTAAAATGCTGTTTATTCACCGGAACACTCTGCGCTATCGGTTAGAGAAAATCACCGAGATAACAGGGCTACCAACTACCAATTTTGTGGGGTTAGCGGAGCTTTATATTGCGACTCGGCTCTCAAAAATGTCGTGATATTGTGCATCTGCACAATACGCGTCATTTTTTGACCACATCATTTGTCACTCCGCCTAAAGGAATTCTAAAGCAAACGATTAATAATTCATGCGTCCCTACATGTTGAGTGAGCCAACACGGACTCGCTCAGCAAAATAAGAATAAATGGAGTTATCATGAACCTTATATTAATCCTGCTCGGGGTGATCGCATTTATTGTGCTCACGACCACCAAATTCAAATTACATCCCTTTTTAGCGCTGATCATCGCGGCGTTCCTTGCGGCATTTGCTTACGGCTTACCGGCAGATAGCATTGCCAAAACCATTGCTTCTGGCTTTGGCGGCATCCTTGGTTACATTGGTTTGGTTATCGTTTTAGGTACTATCATTGGTGTTATTTTGGAAAAAAGTGGTGCGGCGATCACCATGGCCGATACGGTCATCAAAGTGTTGGGTGAGCGTTTCCCAACATTGACCATGAGCATCATCGGTTACATCGTTTCTGTTCCAGTATTTTGTGATTCAGGCTTTGTCATTCTGAACTCGCTCAAAGAATCACTCGCTAAGCGTTTAAAAACCTCAAGCGTTGCGATGAGTGTGGCGTTGGCAACTGGCCTATACGCAACGCACACGTTTGTGCCGCCAACTCCTGGCCCGATTGCCGCTGCGGGTAACTTAGGCCTGGAATCTAACCTTGGTTTAGTGATTGGTGTGGGTGTGTTTGTTGCAGCGGTTGCGGCGTTAGCGGGGATGTTGTGGGCGAACCGATTCCAACATGTTGAACCAGATGGCATTGAAGCCGCAGAAGAAATTCAGCAAGACTGGCAAGCACTCAAAGCGTCTTACGGCAAATTGCCAACGGCGAGCCAAGCATTCGCTCCTATTTTTGTTCCTATCTTATTGATCTGTTTTGGCTCTATCGCGAAATTCCCAAGCCTACCGCTGGGCGAAGGTTTTGTGTTTGATGTTCTGACTTTCTTAGGGCAGCCACTAACGGCATTGGTGATTGGCCTGTTCCTTTCTGTTCGCCTACTCAAATCAGACAACAAGATTGAAGAATTTGGCGAGCGAATCAGCCAAGGTATTACGGCTGCTGCGCCTATTCTTTTGATTACCGGTGCGGGTGGTGCATTTGGCGCGGTATTAAAAGCAACGCCGCTAGGTGAATACTTGGGTACGACGTTATCGGCGCTGGGCGTGGGTATTTTCATGCCATTTATCGTTGCGGCTGCGCTAAAATCGGCACAAGGTTCGTCAACGGTTGCGCTGGTGACCACATCGGCTTTGGTTGCGCCTATGCTTACGCAATTGGGGCTCGATTCAGAAATGGGCCGCGTATTAACGGTGATGGCGATCGGTGCTGGTGCGATGACGGTTTCTCATGCAAACGACAGTTTCTTCTGGGTAGTTTCGCAGTTTAGCCGCATGTCGGTGGGCTTAGCGTACCGCGCGCAAACCATGGCTACGCTCGTTCAAGGTGTCACGGCAATGGCATTGGTGTACATTTTGAGCCTCGTTCTCTTATAAGTCTCTGGAAATACGTATGAAAGTGGTAATTGCACCTGATTCATTTAAAGAAAGCTTAACCGCCAAACAAGTGAGCGAGGCGATCAAAACGGGTCTTGTTCGCGTATGGCATGATGCTGAGTTTGTTACGGTTCCGGTCGCAGACGGTGGCGAAGGCACGGTTCAATCTTTGATAGATGCAACTCAAGGCGAACAAGTCTTCACAACGGTGACCGCGCCATTAGGGAATGATGTTGAAGCGTTTTATGGCATCCTCGGCGACGGCGAAACCGCGGTTATTGAAATGGCGGAGGCCAGTGGGTTGCACCTTGTGCCGAGTGACGCTCGCGACCCAAAACTGACCAGTAGCATTGGTACTGGACAGCTGATCAAACACGCGCTAGATAGAGGTATTCAACGCTTAATCATTGGTTTGGGCGGCAGCGCTACCAATGATGGTGGCGTGGGCATGTTGACCGCGTTGGGGGTGGCGTTTCTTGATGAATCTGGTCATGCAATTACCCCAAATGGAGGCGGGTTAGCGGCGCTTGCGTCCATCGATATTTCTGGTCTTGACCCTCGTTTAGCAACTTGCGAAGTGTTGGTAGCGTGCGATGTTGATAACCCACTCTGTGGTGACAAAGGCGCGTCGGCTATCTTTGGCCCGCAAAAGGGAGCGACCGTATCAGACGTTACTCTGCTCGATAACGCATTGCGCAAGTTTGGCGAGTTGACGGAACAAGCGACGGGTAAGCATGTACTGACTCGTGAAGGGGCGGGTGCTGCTGGTGGTATGGGCGCGGCCTTGCTCGGGTACACGCCAGCACGTTTGCAACCGGGAATTGAGATTGTGCTTGAAACGGTCAAACTTGCTCAGCATGTTGCGGATGCGGATATCGTATTTACAGGCGAGGGTCGAATCGATCATCAAACCGCACATGGCAAAACGCCGATGGGCGTTGCTCAGGTGGCCAAGCAGAGTAATTTACCAGTCATTGCATTAGCAGGCTGTGTGGGCGACAACTATCAGGCGGTTTATGAGTGCGGCATTGATGCGGTGTTTGCTTGTGTACCAAGGGCGATGAGCTTACCTGAGGCCATGAAAGAGGCCGACGTCAACGTTGCTAATTTAGCCGAAAACGTCGCGAGAATGTGGCAAATTAAGTCGCACTGAAGGCGATGACGATATGAAAAAACTCCACCTTTGTGTGGAGTTTTTTGTTGTTACCTGTTTGCGTATGTCGGCATAAGTTCATTTAGCAAGAGCGAGTTAACAGGCATGCTTTGCTATCAATTTTGCCAGTGTTTGCATCGCTTGACTCCAATCGGTTTCATGACCAAAGTTTGCCACGCTGAGGCGTACGCAATGCCGATATTGCCCTTGAGTGCCAAATACGGTGCCGGGAAGTAGGCTGATTCTGTGCTTATTGCATGCTTGATACAACGCATAGCTGTCCGTGTCTTCGGGCAGTCGCAACCAAAGTAAGAACGAGCCTTGTACGGCGTTGATCTGGTATCGATTTTTTAGAGGTTCGTATTCATCCAAGTATTGATGAAGCATCTGGATAAATCGTCGCATGTTGTTTTGATAAACCCGACCCATTCGCGCAGTATGCGTTCGATACTTGCCTGACGTTAGAAACGTTGCCACGGCGGATTGCATCAGGTTCAAACTGCCCATGTTCTCACACAGTAGATATTGTTCAATTTGGTCTCGATATCGCCCCGCCAACATCCAACCAATTCTCAAACGCGAATCGAGCGTTTTGGATAACGAATTCACGTAAATTACGCGTTGCTTGTCATCGAGCAATCTCAAGCTTGGCAACGGCTTATCATAACTTAACCCGCCAAACACATCGTCTTCGATAATAGGAATATTGCCGGACGCCAATAGTAATTGTTGACGCTTTTCTAGCGGCATCATGGCACCAGTTGGATTGGTGAAGTTTGGCGTTACGATGATCGCTTTTATGTCCCATGTCGCCATTGCTTTTGCTAAGGCTTCGGGGCACATACCGTCGCGTGGGCAACTCGGAATTTCCACCACTTTGAGGCCGAGTGATTCTAGCATCAATAAGTTGCCAAAATAGCAAGGGGACTCCACCGCGACGATATCGCCTTTTTGTGTCGTTGCGCGCAGCGCTAGGCTAATGGCTTGTTGCGCGCCGTGCGTCACCATGATCTCATCCAACTTGGCTGGCGTGCCCAAATCTTGTGTGATTTTCGCTAGTTGTTTGATTAAGAGGTGATCACCGGGTGGTAATTGGTAATGGCTCGGTACATGCGTTTGCTGCCGGCTGTGGCGGCCGATCTCGGCGTACAAGCTTTTGATCGCGGGGGAGTCAATGTTTGGGTGGGCAGAACCGGTAGGCAAACGCTCTTGGTATTCAGGATAAGTAAGGATTTCTTTGCAGATCGAGAGCAAATCCACGCGAGTCGGATCCGGAATTGAGCGAGAGGTCGGCAAAGCGACTTTAACTCGATAACCCGATTTGGGAACCGAGTACACCAAGTTTTGTGCTTCCAGCTCTTGATACGCACGAATCACGGTATTTTTACTGACGTTTAATTCTTGGCTCAACGAGCGAATGGAGGGCAGTCGATCATCCGCCTGATAAACGCCACCACTGATGGCTTGTTTGAGGTGTTTTTCCACCACGAGGTACTTATTCCCTTCACCGCTTCCCAATAAATCTGTACCCATAAAAACACTTCCATCTGTCACTTTTTGAAAACACTGTACCTAATTACATTAGCAGTATCTCAAAACATAAAACAAGCGTGAGTGAGGCGATCATGTTAATCCGAGCCATCCCTTTTGTATTTGTCATCCTTTGGGCTTCTGGATTCGTTGGTGCGCGTTTTGGTTTGCAATATGCCGAGCCAGCGACACTACTTTCTATCCGTATGGCATTCAATGTCTTATTGTTTTTGGTTCTTGTGGCGGTATTGCGTAGAAGGTTGCCGACAGGAAAAGATTTATGGCACAGCTGTGTGGTTGGTGCATTGATCCACGGTTTCTATCTGGGCGGTACTTATTTCGCTATCGCCTTAGGTATGCCTGCGGGGTTGAGTTCGTTGCTGGTGGGTATTCAACCGATTTTAACCGCGGCTTTGCTGGTGGTGTTTGTTCGTGAGGAATTTAAACCCTCGCAATGGTTGGGTTTGGCTCTTGGTTTTGTCGGTATCGCTATGGTGTTGATGGGCAAAATGGAGTGGCAATCCGAGCAGCATAAAGTGTTGGCCATTGGTTTGTGTTTGTTGGCTTTGGTTGGTATCACGCTAGGGACGCTTTATCAGAAAAAACATTGCCAACAAGTGGATATGGTGGGTGGTGCGACGGTGCAATATTTGGCCGCGCTCGTCATGTTTCTGCCCGTTGCGATGCAGTTTGAAACCATGCAAGTGCAGTGGGAACTGGAGTTTATTTTGACTGTGTTGTGGTTGGTCGTCGTGCTCTCTTGTGTAGCTATTCTACTGCTGCTGTACATGGTTAAGAACGGTGCTGCATCGAGCGTAGCTTCTGTATTCTACCTGGTGCCGCCAACGACGGCGATTCAGGCTTGGCTCGCGTTTGGAGAGTCATTTGATTGGATGGGGATTTCTGGTTTCGTACTGGCAGCTACGGCGGTGTATTTGGTGGTTAAAAAGCCGGATCTGACGATAAAGAAATCGATTCAAACAGAATATACCTAAATTGGGTAGGGACATTTGCGTATCAGTGGGTACAATCTGCTTCATCTTAATCCGTGGAGCAGAATGATGAAGGTAAAGCCAGATCGAATGACCGCCATGCGTAGCATCATCGAGCAAGTAAAAGCGGAACTACCAATTTATGAACCAGAAACGTTTGTATGTGGACCAGAAGGGCAGTGCATTGGCTGTCCGAAGAAATTGTTGGAAATGGTCGATTCAGAAGTCACTTATTGGGAGTCAGCCATGGAGCGCGGCATTGTTCCGCAGTTCGATGAGATTCGTCGTTTTGGCAAAATGTGCACGAATGTTCGTCGTGGTCTGGTGCGAAATAATGTGCCTTTACTCAGTAACTAGAGAGTAAAAACCGTCTAATATCTGACACATAGCGTCGTTTTGTTACACTGCTCTTTGGCTGCTGTTCTCAAGTTTGAGTGGTGTTTGTCTCTTCTTACCCCTTAAGCCTTTAATCGTAAGAAATTGGCGATATATTGGCTCGGTCTCACATGGATGTGGGGCTATTGTCTTGGGCTAGTTGAGATAAGAAACGTGAAATCAAAGGGATTTACGCTGATGGAAATCACCATAGTGCTTACCACTTTGGCTTTCATCGCATTAGCTGCTTTACCAGTACTACTCGATATTCATCGCCAAGCATACGCTGCGATGCTGCACAGTTCTCAGTCTTCTTTGGGTACGGCTCTCAAATTCTTTCATGCTCAATCAGTGATTGATAACGCTTACGGCCAAGAGCACGTTCACTACATTGACCGACATGTCAAAACACGCAAAGGCATGCCAGAAGCGAGTGCCGATAGTATTCGAGCTTTGTTAGAAATCGATCTACCAGCCAGAGGTTATTCGAAAATTGACGTGCCGTGCAAAGGCAGTGATTTTTGCATCATCGGTCAGCAGCACCCAAACAGTGCTCATTTTGTCGCTATTCCTGATTATCAGTTCTTAGATAAATCGGGTGTTGATCGCGTGGTGTACATTTGGCCGCAAGGTTACACACTGGCAGAAGAAGCATGCTATTTCTACTACGTGAATCAAGCCTCTAACGATTCAATTGTTCGAGGGTATGTGACGCAAGGGTGTTAATCCCGAATAAGTGTTGCGAACAACGGTTATCGTGAGTCTACAAATCGGGGTTTTTCGAAGGGCTTTGCGCTTTATACAATACCATTTTTTGACTCATCAAGACTTTACCATTTGGCAAGGTCACTTCCCCAAGTTCCCCCTGATGTTCAAATCCAAACCGTTCATATAAAGCAATCGCTGGTGTGTTGGTTGTGTATACGTAGAGTGCGATTTGGTCGTAACCAAATTCCCAACCACGTGCGATCGCGACTGCCAATAGTTTCCGCCCCAATCCTTTGCCTCGGTAGTTTTTGTCGATGTGAATACCAAGAATACCGACGCGAAGGCGTTGCCCTCTTTCGTAACCGCACATCTCAGCTGGGTAGATTTCAACACTACCGATAAGTTTTTGGCGGTCAAACGCGACAAACTGAGGGATGGACTCGTTTTCCACACGTTGCAGGATTCTGCGAAGCGTTGCGTTATCGGGTGCAGGAGAAATCAAAAATTCCCCTTCGGAGTACACTCGATTCCACAGCGCGGTGAAGCGCGCGATATCGCTCACCTTGATGGATCTGATTTGCATTCATCTTCCTTGATTAGTGCAGGTTAGTAACGGTTAGGGGATAAGCTCAGATAAACAACGAATTTGGTTAGGAATGGCTTCGGCTGGTGCATCAGCGCCCGTTGGGTTAAACCAAATTGTGTTTACGCCCGCTTTCATCGCAGGGTAAATATCTTTGTGAGGTAAATCGCCAACCATGGTTATTCCACTCACGTTAACCCCTAACTGTTTTGCGATGGCGAGATAAAACTCAGGTTGGTTTTTAGCGATACCGAGGTTGGCAAAACAAAAATAGCCATTTAAGTATTGGTCTAAGTCGACGCGAACAAATGCACGCTGAACCTCTTCCATGTTGGAATCAGATGCACTGGTCGCAATGTAGATGGGATGATTTTGGGAAAGTATTGCCAGTGTTTCTCTGGCTTGAGGAACTGCTTCTACGTGTTCCCAATCGCACATTTTTCCTTGTGCGTGAGGGAAATCTACCATCAAGGTGTTCCCCCAATCGAAAAGATAAATCATGTTCGAATCTCCTTATCCGCACATCATATCGTCTTTTTCTAAAATCAGGGGGTAAATTGCATCGATAAATGCGATTTAGGTGGGTTTAGTCGTGAAAAGCGCTTAATTGTCGTTATCGTTACAAATGTTTCAGCATAATGCGTGAGTTAGTTTTAAAACCTTGATTATCGTAAAAGCGCTGTGCTGGCTGATTGAGTTCCATCACTTCCAATCGAACTTGTGTGGCATTGGCATCGCGCGCCCATTGCTCACAGGCTTGGAGCAGTTGGCGGCCGATTCCTTGCTGCTTTTGCGCTTCATCGACAACAATTGTTCCCACGCGACAAATTGGGTCTTTGATCAGAAAACTGATGGTGTCGTTTTGGGTGATCATCGCGGTTAAGAAGCCGAGAATTTGCTGTTCGCGTTCGGCAATCAAAAAGAGTCGCTCTTTGTTCTCTAGTGCTTGTGCAAGAAATTCGCGGTCAGCTTCTGAAGGCGCAACAAAGGCTTCTGGCGCATTTGCAAAATGCAGTGAATTAATTTGAAAATTAAGCTGAAAAATTTCGTCTAAATCATCGGGAGTTGCTTGTCGGATATGGACTTGCATTCTATCTGCCCCCTGCAATATCGATAAATGATCCCGTGACATAAGAGGCTTCGTCACTTAATAGCCAAGCGATCGCATTTGCCACTTCTTCTACCGTGCCACCGCGTTTAAGAGGAATTTGAGGGCTGAGTCTATCTACTCGGTTTGGTTCTCCGCCGTCGGCATGCATATCAGTGTAAATGAAACCAGGTCGAACGCCATTGACGCGAATATTGCGCTCTGCCAACTCTAGCGAGAGCCCTTTAGTTAAGGTATCCATCGCGCCTTTTGATGTGGCGTAATCGACATACTCAAATGGCGCGCCTGAGCGCGACGCTCCAGAGGAGACATTCACAATTGCACCGCCTGCACTGAATCGCCTCGCCGCTTCTCGACAGCAGAGGAAACAGCTATTCACATTGGTGTTCATTACTTTCTGAAAGCGTTCCAAGCTGATTTCAGACAAAGGCGATTGAGTAAATAGGATGCCAACGTTGTTGACCAAGTGCGTCACTGCACCAAATTCACGTTCTGTTTCATCAAACAAGGAGAGCACTTGCTTCTCATCGGCTACGTCTGCGGCGATGGCAATCGCTTTTCCACCGTTTGCTTGTATTTCTGCCACAACTTGGTCGGCGGCCTCTTGCTGAGTGCGGTAATTAACGCAAACGCGATAGCCTTGCTCGGCCAGCTTTTTTGCCGCTGCGGCTCCAATGCCTCGGCTTGCGCCGGTAATGATGACTACTTTATTCAAAATACGTCCTTATTTATGTAGTGAGTAGATTTTATCGGCGTAGGGTTTGCCACCAATTTGGTATGCGTCTGGAATGACCTCAATGAGTTCGAAACCACATTTTATCAGGACACGCTCTGATGCAATATTGCCTTCAGTGACCGTCGCGGAAAAGTGGTTGATGTTATGTGTCGAGGTTGCCCAGTATAGAAGCGCTTGAAGAGTTTCTGTTCCAAACTGTTGGCCATGAAATTCCGGCAAAAGTAAGTAACCTACCTCTGCCTTACCGTTTTCAATAGCAAAGCCAGTGATGCCGATGGGTTGTTCAGATTGCTTATCGAGTATTACAAGGCAAAGCCAATGCTGGCAATTTGGGGTCCATGGTAATAATCGCGAAGCAAATTTTTCTCTTATTTCTGTTTCGCTGGGACGATCGAAACAGAGCGCAATAACCTCTTGTTCGGAAAGTAATCGTTGAAAGAGTTCCCAGTCACTGGCTTTGATGGGTCTTAATTGGCTTCTGTGCGTCTCGATGTAAACTGACATGCGTGTCCTTACTGCATCAATGTGGAGATTCAGTCTCTCATCCTCTTATCTGTTTAATCAAATAGTTGCATTCATAAAAGTGATTTATGTGGTGAATAGTTGGCTGGGTAATGGATTATTGCCATATATTCATCTTTGAGATGCAAATAACAAAATTTCATACTTGAGGCATACAGAGCAACACGGAAATGATGTGGATCAAGAGAGGACTACCCATAAAGTAGTAATTTGCGACCTATAATTACATTTTATTTGGAAGTGTTGCTAATTATGTCAATAAAAAAACGATATGTTGCACTGCTGGTTGCTGCCGGCATTGGTGTGGGCTGGTTAACTTTGGGGGGGAGTGCGGCAGTAATGCATTACACCTCAGATACTGAATTTTGTCTCTCGTGCCACTCTATGGAAACCCCTTACAAAGAGTACCAAGGCTCAGTGCACTTCAGTAATGCGAAAGGCATTCGCGCGGAATGTTCTGACTGTCATATTCCTCAAGAACCAATGGATTACCTGATCACCAAAATTCGCGCGTCGAAAGACATCTACCATGAATTTGTGACAGGTAAGATCGATACGCCAGAGAAATATGAAGCACATCGTAAAGATATGGCTGAAACGGTATGGGCTCAGTTCCGTGAAAATGATTCAGCGACGTGTCGTTCGTGTCATGATTTCGATGCAATGGAAGAGTTTGAGCAATCACGTGATGCGGCGAAGATGCACGCTTACGCGAAAGCAAACGATCAAACGTGTATCGATTGTCATAAAGGTGTGGCGCACTTTGCACCAGAAGCAGAGCTAGACAGCAAGGCATTTGAAACGTTGATGAGCTTCACCACAAAAACATCACCTGGTGCCAAAGTCGTTTACCCTGTGACTGAAATCACAATGGGTGAGATGGGTAAAATTAACCCAACGACGAAGTTGGAAGTAATCAGCTCTGAAGGCGACAACCGCACTGTTAAGTTGAACGCATTCCAAATGAAAGGCGCAGAGCAAGTGCTTTACATGGGAGAAGGTCAACGTGCCATCGTAGCAACGCTAACAGAGCAAGGCCAACAAGCGCTTGAAACTGGTGAATTTGAGGCAGATGTTTACGGCAACGAATGGCGCGCGGTTTCTCTAACAGGTGCTATTGATTCTCCAGTTGTAGACACGCTTGAACCCGTATGGTCATACGCAGAAGAGTTGGACAACGTTTACTGTGCAACTTGTCACGCGAAAATTCCTTCAAATCACTTCACAGTGAATGCATGGGGACCGGTAGCGAAAAGTATGGGTGATCGAACTGATATTTCAGCCGAGAACCTAGAAATTCTAACCAAGTTCTTCCAGCACCACGCGAAAGATGTGGTTGGTCACTAACGATAAATAGAAGGATAAGATTATGACTAATATGACCCGTCGCGGATTTCTAAAAGGCACTGGTATGGCGGCTGGTGCAATGGCATTCACTTCATTTGCACCTATGTCTGTTGCGTCTTCAAACCAGCGTGGCAAGGGCATTTTGACAGCGGGCCGCATGGGCCCAATGCTGTGTGAAGTGCAAGACGGTAAGCTGGTTTCAACCACGAACGCATTGCCACAAACGGTACCAAACAGCCTACAAAGCACCGGTCCTGACCAAGTGCATACCAAGGCGCGTGTGAAGTACCCAGTGGTACGTAAAGGCTACTTGGCAAACCCATCGTCGCCAGAAGGTGTGCGCGGTAGTGATGAGTTTGTGCGTGTGTCTTGGGATGAGGCTTACAAGCTGATCCACGAACAGCACATGCGAATTCGCAAAGAATATGGCCCGGCTTCTGTGTTTGCAGGCTCTTACGGCTGGCGTTCAAGTGGCGTGCTGCACAAAGCACAAACCTTGCTGCAACGTTACATGAGCATGGCGGGTGGCTATTCAGGCCACTTGGGTGACTACTCAACGGGTGCTGCGCAGATCATCATGCCGCACGTTGTGGGCTCTATCGAAGTGTACGAGCAACAAACCACGTACCCAGTGGTATTAGAGCACAGCGATGTGGTTGTGCTTTGGGGCTTAAACCCAATCAACACTCTAAAAATCGCGTGGAGCTCAACAGACTGTGCTGGTCTTGAATTCTTCCATCAATTGAAAAAATCAGGCAAGACGGTTATTGCGATTGACCCAATTCGTTCTGAAACCATCGAGTTCTTTGGCGAGAATGCGGAGTGGATTGCTCCTCACCCAATGACCGACGTGGCAATGATGATGGGTATCGCACACACCTTGGTGAAACAAGGTAAGCACGATAAAGCCTTCCTCGATAAATACACCGCAGGTTACGACAAGTTTGAAGCGTACCTGATGGGCGAAGAAGACGGCGTAGAAAAATCAGCAGAATGGGCATCACAAATCTGTGGCGTACCTGCGAAGCAACTTGAGCTACTGGCTGACATCTTCAGTAAAAACCGCACCATGCTGATGGCGGGTTGGGGCATGCAGCGCCAACAATACGGTGAGCAGCGTCACTGGATGCTGGTTACACTGGCAACGATGTTGGGTCAGATCGGTTTACCGGGCGGTGGTTTTGGTTTCTCTTACCACTACTCAAACGGTGGTAACCCTGCTCGTGATGCTGGCGTACTTCCTGCGATTTCGGCATCGCTGGGTGGCGGCTCTTCTGCGGGGAACGACTGGGCGGTGTCTGGCGCGGTGCAAAGCTTCCCTGTGGCGCGTATTGTCGAGGCGTTGGAAAACCCAGGTCAATCCTACCATCATAACGGTCATGAACTGACGTTCCCGGACATCAAGATGATTTGGTGGGCAGGTGGTGCGAACTTTACTCACCACCAAGACACCAACCGTCTGATCAAAGCGTGGCAAAAGCCTGAGCTGATCGTGATTTCAGAGCCTTACTGGACGGCGGCTGCGAAGCACGCGGACATTGTTCTGCCAATCACCACATCGTTCGAGCGTAACGACTTAACGATGACGGGTGACTACAGTAACCAACACTTGGTGCCAATGAAGCAAGTGGTTGAGCCGCAAGGTGAAGCGCGTAATGATTTCGATGTATTCGCGGACATGGCAGAGATGCTAGCTCCGGGTGGCCGTGACGTATACACCGAAGGCAAAACTGAAATGGAATGGCTGTACGGCTTCTACAAGGCGGCGCAACAAGGTGGCCGTGGCTCTCGCGTAGCAATGCCGAACTTCAGCAAGTTCTGGGAAGATAACCAACTGATCGAGATGAAGTGGAACGAGAAGAACGCACAGTTTGTTCGTTACGCAGATTTCCGTGAAGACCCGATCATGAATCCACTCGGTACACCAAGTGGTAAGATCGAAATCTTCTCGAAAACCATTGAAGGTTATCAGTTGGAAGACTGTCCTCCACACCCAACGTGGATGGCACCAACCGAGTACACTGGCAATGCAAAAGACGGCGAGTTGCAGCTAATGACCGCGCACGCAGCGCATCGTCTACACAGCCAGTTTAACTACGCGAAGATTCGCGAAGAGTACGCAATTGCAAACCGTGAACCTATTTGGATTCACCCTGAAGATGCGAAAGCGCGTGGTATTAAAACGGGCGATTTAGTTCGTGCGTTTAACAACCGTGGCCAAGTATTGGTTGGTGCAGAAGTGACTGACCGAATCAAGCAAGGTTCAGTGTGTATTCATGAAGGCGGCTGGCCGGATCTGGATCCTAAAACCGGCATTTGTAAGAACGGCGGTTGTAACGTGTTAACGTTGGATATTCCGACCTCTCGACTTGCAAACGGCTGTGCGGCGAACTCGGCACTGGTTCGTATTGAAAAATACACTGGCCCAGAATTAGAACTAACAGCGTTTGAACCACCAAGAAATGGCTAGAAAAAAGTAGCGATTGAAAGCAAGAAGCCAGCGAATCGCTGGCTTCTTTTTATCTAGTCATCGTTCACATTAGCGCGAAGCGAGAGAAACAAACGGCATCTGTTTCTTAATCTGAAATGTCGGGAGTAAAGTAAATACAATCGCGACAAACAAGACCGAGCCTATTAAATCTTCAGGGCGATGCATGCCCAGCCATAAGCGGCTATATGCGACGCTCATTCCCCACATCCACAATGACAGTGCAGAGATATAGCACTTGTTCTGTAAGAACAAACCACCAAAGAAAGCCAAACAAATCGAAACGAAAATCGTATGGCCGGATGGGAAAGAATAGTCTTTCTCGCCTTGCCAATGGCGCGTTCGCCAATCACTGACGTGTTCAGAAATCTGGTTAATTACGTTGGCTTGCTGCTTTGTATCCAACTGATAAAACGCTTCTGGGTGCTCAATCAATTGCTCTGCAGCAAGCAGTTCGGCGTAGGGACGCGGGCTTTCTGTCATCAGTTTTAGCCCCGTTTTGCTGGCAAAACCAATCACCAGTAACAACCCTAACATTGAGAGTTTTTGTATCCACTCAATGCGACTTGGTTTAAAGCGAAATAAAGAAAGCAGTAGCAGTGTTAACGTAATTAAAAAACCTTTGCTACCAGCAGAATCTGTGAGCAAAGTAAAAGTAATACCCAGACTTTCAGGCACCTGTGAAGTGAGATTGTGATAAGAGCCAAACAGCGACATTGGGATGATGCCAAGAACAAACAAGGCGAGCATCATCAATCCATATTTTTTGGTTTTCATTGAGAGCGTTTTGTTTTTATTGAGGGTTATTCAACCACGTGAAAATAAGGGGCTTATCTTACGTTATCTGGCGTGAAAAACTTATCAACGCTCTGTCAATTTGACGAGAGAATGAAGGTTGAGTGATGAATTGATGACATTTATCCGGAGGGTAAAGGCGCTCATCCTTAAGCGTTGGGGTCTTAATCCATCAGAGAAAGTAAGTACTCTGCTGCTTTGGTTGGGTTTTCTGCATGACAAATGGCAGAAACCAAAGCCAAACCATGTACACCTGTCGCACTCAGGGCAGGAATGTTGGTTTCGTTGATGCCACCAATAGCGACGATTGGTAAAGACGTGGTGTTCAGCGCCATCTTCAAACCTTCAATACCCCAGTGTTTTTTGGTGTTGGTTTTGGTCGGCGTAGCGAAGATGGCACTCAAGCCGATGTAATCAATGGGCAGAGAATCCGCCTCTGCCAGCTGATCTTCAGTCTCAATTGATAAGCCGAGGATTTTGTTTGGTCCAATCAACTCACGAGCGATAGTTGCGGGCATGTCTGATTGCCCGAGGTGAACCCCATCGGCATCAACTGCCAGTGCAACATCAACGCGGTCATTGATGATCAAAGGCACATTGGTATCTTTAAGGATGTCTTTCACGGCTTGAGCACGTTCGATAAACGCACGCACATCGCCGTGTTTTTCGCGGACTTGTACCATGGTCACGCCACCTTGCACGGCTTTTCTCACAACACGCTTTAGTGTGGCTAAATCTTGTTGGTCATCGGTGACCAAATATAAACGATAGGCGTTCATTTTGTTTCCTTTGGGCCTCTCATCTACAGGGAGTGAGAGGCCGGTATTTGTTAGAGAAAGCTTAACTCACTTGGAGTTTTAGGCGTTTTGCCAGTGTTTCTTCATCCAGTTGGTAAAGCTCATCCAACAGGTTCATTTGCAGACTGCCTGGCCCTCGCGCTTGCTCAGCCGCAATTTCACCCACAACGCCCAGTACCGCCGCGGCAGCAAGTCCGGAGTGATCACCAACAGCAGCGAAAGCACCCGTCAGTGCCGTTAGTGTGCAGCCCATTCCGGTTACGTATGGCATCATCTCGTGACCGTGGTTTAGCTGCACAGTTTGCTCTTTCGTGATGATGTAATCAGTCTCGCCAGAAATCACCACACTTGCACCATACTCTGAAACTAAGAAGTTCGCTGCGCCAAGTGCTGCGTCGCTGCTGTCTAACGCATCGACGCCTTTGCTTTGTGCTTGTTCGCCAGCGAGACCGATGATTTCTGAGGCGTTACCACGAATGATCAACTTGTCGGCAAGGCGTGCGATCTCACGTGATGTCTCGGTACGTAGTGAGCTTGCTCCGCAACCGACAGGGTCGAGTACAACGATTTTACCGTTGGCATTGGCTTGCTCTACGGCATAGCTCATGCGCGGTGTCCAAACGCTGTCTAGGGTACCGATGTTGATAACCAGTGCGCCAGCGAACGACATCATCTCTGCCATCTCTTGTTTGGAGTGCGCCATGATTGGAGAAGCGCCGATCGCTAATAGTGCGTTTGCTGTGTTATTCATCACCACGTAGTTAGTGATGTTGACGACTAACGGCTTTTGCTGGCGTACTGCGGTTAATGCTTGGGTGATTTGTTCAATTAACATGAGACTCTCCGATTAATCTTGCTGAGCGTTCAGACCTTGTTGCCAGAATGCTACTTCCATACGCGTTGCGGTTTTGAATACCTGAATCAGGTTTTGACCGCGCTGGCTGTTGATATCAATTTCTGCTAGCAACTGATTAAAGTGTTCTGCTCCTTTTGCGACACCAGATTGGAATTCCTCACCACCGTAGAGGTTGATCCAACTTGCATATGGGTTGCCTTCGATTACGGTCTTTTCATCTTCAATCAGCACCTTACCGATTACGGCATAACCGATGGAGCATGGCGCTAGTGCCGCGTATAGATCAACAAGATCGCCCGTCATGCCAGCATCTAATACGTAACGGGTGTAAGCCACAGTGCCGAAATCTTCTGGCTCGTTTTCTAAGTCGGATTCTGTCAGTCCCCATTGCTCACAGTAAGTCACGTGGTGGGCGATTTCAGAATCGAGCAATGCGTGTACGCTTGGTAGGGCACGGCGCATGTCATCCAAAGTACGTGCTTTGTAGATCGCTAATGCGTAAGCTCGTGCGTACTGCTTTAGGAAAAGAAAATCCTGCTTTAGGTAATGCAGAAAACAAGGCTGAGCCAGAGTGCCTTGCGCCAATTGCTGCACGAAAGCATGCTCAGTGTATTCTTGCCAATCTTGGCGGCAAGCGTCGATCAAATCTTGGTATTTCATTATGAGTATCTCGTTATCAAAAGACCCTAGGCTTAGATCCTAAGGTCAGTAGAATTAGTCAAAGCTCGGTACGTAATCTTTCGCTTTTGGCAGTGTTTCGATGATGTTTTGTGAATACATGAACTGCGCATAATCATCGTAGCGTTTCAGATCTACTGCGGATGGACGAAGAGCGAAACGAGTTAGCGTGTCGTTCCAAGCGCGTTGGTTAAGCTCGTTGTTGAGCGTGTCTGGTGAATAAGCCACGAACTCTTTCCACGACTCTTTTGGATGGTTAACGATGTAAGTGGTCGCTTGCTCTAGTGCTTTGTTGAATGCCTTGATGGCTTCTTTGTCGTAGTTTTTTGCATTGGCTACGAAGACTAACTCGTCATACGCTGGCACGCCGTGTTCTTCAGGGAAGAAGGCCTTAGCTTTATAACCTTCTAGTGCCAGTTGGTTGGTTTCGAAGTTACGTAGACCGCCCCAAATCGCATCCACCTTGCCAGACGCAAGAGACGAAGACAGCGCCCAACCTACGTTGATGATTTGTACGTCAGAAAACTTCACGTTTTCTTGCGCTAGCATGGTGCCGATTGTCGCTTCTTCGTTGCCTGCGATCGCAATACCGATCTTCTTGCCTTTTAAGTCGCCAAGGTTTTCATTCTTACCGTTGTCCAACACCATCAACGTGTTGAGTGGCGTAGCAATCAAAGTCGCAGAGCGGATTAGTGGCAAACCAGCCGCGACATCGATGGTTAGGCTTGGTTGGTAAGAAATCGCCATGTCGACTTTACCCGCCGCGACCAACTTAGGTGGCGTGCTTGGATCTGCCGGCTCCTGAATGTTGACCTTCAAACCTTGCTCTTTGAAGTAACCACGCTCTTTGGCAATCACGATAGGACCATGGTTTGGATTGACGAACCAATCCAACATCAGTGTCATCTCTTTTTCAGCGGCAAGAACGTTGGTTGATACCACTGAAGCGAGTAGAGCAGCAGCGCTCATAAGTTTGTTTTTATTCACGGGGTTCTTCCTTTTCTTTCCCAATTTTCTTTGGTTATTTTCTGTAATTATTTGCTTTCCCAAGGGATGGCTTTTTTCAATAACTTATCGGTGATGAAGTAGAGTGAGATAGACAGTACGGCGAGGATAAACAGCGCCGCAAACATCTCGTCAATGATCATGCGAGCGTTGGCTTGGAGCATCAGATAACCCAAGCCTTCGCTTGAACCTACCCACTCACCGACCACTGCTCCAATTGGCGCAATAACGACGGCAACACGAATACCTGAGGCTAAAGTTGGTAGTGCGGCTGGCAATTGAATATGACGAAGTAGCTGCCATTTAAACGCGCCCATGGTCTTGGCAAGGTCGAGGTAACCTGTTGGCGTATTGCGCAAGCCGTCATAGCAACATGTCGTGACGGGGAAAAAGATGATGATCGCCGCCATGACTACTTTTGATGCAATGCCGTAACCCAGCCAAAGCATGAGCACTGGCGCGATGGCGAACACAGGGATCGCTTGGCTAGCAATCAGAATAGGCAATAACCAACGCTTCAGCGGCTCGAACATCAGCATTTGCAATGCGAACAGCAAACCCATCGATAATCCAAGCGCCAAGCCAAATAAGATCTCTTGCGCGGTAACCCAAGTATGTTTGAGCAGGACATCGTAACGAGTGACCAATCTATCCAGCACTTCAATTGGTGAAGGTAAGATGAAGCTTGGCATGTCGAATATCACCACGACCAACTGCCACAACCCCAAGATCACCGCTGTGCTGATAACTAAGCGCAGAGCCGGATGGGTCACGCGTTCTTTTTTACTAATACGTGCCGAAACGGAGTTGTACTGAGTCATATCACTCATAGTCTTTCTCCAATTGATCCAAAATCGCTTGTTGAAGCGCGGCGCACTCTCCATCGAGAACTCGGGGCGGCTTGGAGTCTGGAACGACCAAGTGCTGAGCTTGCGCAGGTGTGCCTTGCAACACATAGAGTTGGTGAGCTAATCGCACCGCTTCTTGTGGGTCGTGGGTAATCAGAACAACCGTCTTATCTTTCAGCAATTCGGCAGACAAGGTTTGCAACTTATGACGAGTAACCGCGTCCAGTGCAGAGAAAGGCTCATCCATCAGAACTAGAGGCTTGTCTTGCATCAGAGTGCGAGCAAGGGCAACACGTTGTCTCATGCCGCCAGAGAGCTGAGCTGGCTTAGCATCCGCGTAATCGGCGAGTCCCACTTGGCTTAGTAAAGTCAGTGCACGTTGTCTATTTTGCTCTGGTGCTTGTTCTTGAGAAAATCGAGTGCTGAGGCAGACGTTGTCTAACACATTTAACCACGGCAACAACAAGTCTTGTTGTGCCATGTAGGCGATACGTTCGTGTAGGGCGATGCCATCCGTCGTAGTTAATTCACCATGCCATTCGACTTTGTCGTTTAACAACCCGGCTAGATAACGAAGGATCGTCGTTTTTCCGCAACCACTGCGACCAAGTAACACAGTCCATTGATTAGCAGGGATGGTCATACTCAACCCTGCTAATGTTGGTGTTTGACTGTCTTTGTATTGCAGACTTGCTTCGGAAAGCTGAATGCCAATCGCGTTAGCGAACATAAGTATGACCCGCAAAAAAGTGGTTCACAGGGCCATGGCCTTTACCTACATCCAATTCATCAGCGTGTGCGATAGCTTGGCTGATGTACTGCTTACCCAGGTGCACCGCTTTGTGTAGGTTGTTGCCTTGGCCAAGATAAGACGTAATGGCGGAAGAAAGTGTACAGCCTGTGCCATGGGTGTTTT
Source organism: Vibrio sp. 1249-1 (assembly GCF_033340495.1). Lineage (NCBI taxonomy): Bacteria > Pseudomonadati > Pseudomonadota > Gammaproteobacteria > Vibrionales > Vibrionaceae > Vibrio > Vibrio sp. 1249-1. Next base: position 5,865 of record NZ_JAWOWJ010000003.1, on the reverse strand, counting down.
TGGTTGGAAATCGCTTGGCGCTAATTAACTCGGCACTGTCTTGCATGATAAGCAGATCGTTGCTGTTTTCATTTTCTTCAAGGTGACCGCCTTTGAGCAGAATAGCTTTGGCGCCAAGCGCACGAAGGTCGGTAATCATATCGTTCATTTCAGATTCTGATTGAGGCATTGGCTTACCCGTCAATGCTGCGCCTTCGGGTAGGTTAGGGGTAATGATGTCTGCGAGCGGAATCAATTCTTCTTTTAAAGTGCTGATTGCCGACTGTTCCAGTAATAGATCGCCGCTGGTGGCCACCATCACAGGGTCAATCACGAGGTGTTTTGGCTGGTATTGTTTAATTTTGTCTGCAACGACTTTGATGATGTTGGAATCTGCCAGCATGCCCACTTTGACTGCCACGATGTTGAGGTCGGTAAATACTGCATCAAGTTGGCTCTCTACATGGTCGAGAGGAATGGGGAAAATCGCAGAAACGCCTTGGGTATTTTGTGAAGTAATCGCCGTGATTACCGAGCAAGCAAAACTGCCGGTTGCGGACATCGCTTTGATGTCGGCTTGAATACCTGCACCGCCACCACTGTCTGAGCCTGCGATGGTCAATACGATAGGGGTAGGCAAGGCTGGCGTGTGATGTGAATGAGGTTGTGATTGCTGCGTCATGGTCGCTCCTACTACAAGACGTATAGGAACTGACTTTGACCGTTGCAGATAGATCGATTTTTCGATCGCTATCGCTTACCTAAGAGGGGCGACGAAAGGCAAAGTGTGCATAGTTCCCTACGTCAGTGCTAACTGAATCAGGTTCAACGGGTCTCGAATTTCGATCTCAGCCAACACTTGTCGTGTGGCCCCCCGACTATTTCGTTCGGATGATAGCAGGACCATTGCGGAAGGGATACGTTTTTTGAGCGTAATTATAATGAGTATTCAATTATGCGAGGTGAGTGATAAAGTAAGCACCTAAATGGTTTGCTGGGTGGAATTTACTAGTGCAACGCTCTGGTGAATGAGCAGAACCTGGAATATTTAATAAATAATCGTGGTCTCGTTAAGCAAGGATTAGCATAAAACAAGGTTAAAAAACTGTTAAAATTTAACGTGTTGCCAATTTAACTTTGTTGAACTTTTTCACAGTTAATTAGGATGGCTAAGACGATCATCGAGCAAGGAGACTTCATGCTTAATTCTGTAACAGCGAAGTCAGTGATCGATCATGCGCTCTTTTTGGGGGCTGATTTCGCTGAACTATTCGTTGAACATCACCAAACCAACACTGTCCAGCTCGCATCTGGTGAAGTGGATAAGGTTAACTCGGGTATCGATTTTGGTATCGGTATTCGTCTTTTTTTCGGTCATAAGGTGCTTTACGGTTACACTAACAGCACAGATGAAGCCGAACTAAAGCGCGTAACCTCGCTGCTTGCTGCAAAAGACAAGCGTGAGCAAATCGCGTCAGCGGGTTCTTTGAATTTGAACCGCTACCCAATCCAACATGGTTGCCGCATGCCGCTAAGTAAGGATGCTAACCTAGATTCAAAAATCGCGTTTCTATTGAAAGTTGACCAAGCCGCACGTGCTGAGAGTGAGCATATCAGCCAGTTTATTGGCAGCGTGCTTCAGCGTGAACAACAAGTGTCTATCTTCAACTCAGAAGGTCTACACGTTGACGATACTCGCCACTACATTCGTGTTGCTGGTAACACTGTCGCGCAAAAAGGTAATGAGCAGTCTTCTGGTATGGAAGGTCCTGGCGCTCTTGCTGGTTGGGAATTCAGTGAACAGCTTGATGCCAAAGAGCTAGGTCAAACTATCGCGCAGCAAGCGTTAGTAAAACTTGGCGCGGATGCTTGTCCATCGGGTGAAATGCCGGTGGTGATTGGTAACGGCTTTGGTGGCGTTATCTTCCATGAAGCATGTGGTCACTTGTTAGAAACCACTTCAGTTGCGAAGAAAGCATCAGTCTTCCACGACAAGATGGGCGAAATGGTTGCTCACACCGCAGTGAATGCAGTCGATGATGGCACCATGACTAACGAATGGGGCTCGATTCATGTTGATGATGAAGGCATGAAGACTCAGCGCACTCAATTGATCAAAGACGGTAAGCTTACCAGCTTCATGGTCGATAAAATGGGGGGCATGAAGACAGGTTACGAACCTACGGGGTCTGGTCGTCGTCAAAACTACAAGTTCGCACCAACCTCGCGTATGCGTAACACCTTTATCGAAGAAGGCGAGCATTCACTTGATGACATGCTGACAGGCATCGAGCGTGGTATCTATGCGAAGAAGATGGGCGGCGGCTCGGTTCAACCGGGTACGGGAGAGTTCAACTTTGCCGTTCGTGAGGCCTACCTCATTGAAAATGGCAAAATCACCAAGCCTCTGAAAACAGCAACGCTGATCAGCACGGGTCCAAAAGTGTTAAAAGAAATCAGCATGGTCGGCAAAGACATGGCGCTTGCGCCGGGCATGTGTGGTTCCGTAAGTGGTTCAGTACCAACAACAGTCGGTCAGCCAACGCTGAAAGTCGATAACATTCTGGTAGGAGGCGGTATCTAATGAGCCAAGAACAACAACTTCTTAATGCGGTTGATTACGTCCTATCAGAAGCAAAACGCCAAGGTGCAGAAGCGGACGTCATTGTAAATCGTAACAGCAGCTTTTCTTTGAAAGCGAACCAAGGAAAGCTGGATGAGTACAAAGTAAGCTCAAGCCAAGTTCTGGGTGTTCGTATTGTGAAAGATGCGCGCGTTGCAACAAGCTATTCTGAGTCGTTAGAGCAACCAAGCTTAGATTTGATGCTGACCAACGCACTCCAAAGCGCTCGCTTTTCCAAGCAAGATGAACATCAGACGATTAGCTGCGTGAACAGCCAAATCGCGACTGATGTTGCTGAGATTGCGCAAGAAGATACAACTTCTGTTGACGAAAAAATCGAACTGTCTCTCGCACTTGAGCAAGGCGTAGTAGCGCTACCTCACGCTTCTAGCGCACCTTACAATGGTTACAGCGATGGCGAAACACAACTGATCATTGCCAATACTCAAGGCACATTGTGTCAACACTTCGAGCGCTCGTTCACTTGTTACGCGTATACCTTGTTTGAAAAAGACGGCAAACAGTCAATGGCGGGTAGAATGTCACTTGGTCGCCGTTTTGATGAGTTGAATCCAGCTTACTGTATCGAAGGTGGCTACAACCTTGCTCGTGATCTTCTTGAAGGCGCACCGGTTGCGACGGGTAACTACCCTGCTATTTTCCACATCAATGCGCTAGCAAGTTTATTCGGTGCTTTCGGCAGTGCTTTCTCTGGCGTAAGCGCGATGAAAGGCATTACGCCACTGGGTGATAAGCTTGGTCAACGTGTTGCGAGTGATTTAATTACCTTTACTGATACGGCTTACATGCCAAATGGTATGGCAATCGCAAGTTTTGATAGTGAAGGCTTCGCTACTCAAAACAATGTGATGATTGCTAATGGTGATTTGAAAACCTTGCTACACAACAGCCAGACCGCAAGTTACTTGGGCGCAATCTCGACAGCAAGTGCCGCTCGCGGTGCAAAATCGAGCCTAGACGTATCAGCGAATCACAAAGTGATTGCGACAGGTAACAGCAGTGCGTCAGAAGTAAAAGCGGGTGAGTACCTAGAGTTAGTCGAACTTCAAGGTGTCCATTCTGGTGCGGATTCAGTGAGTGGTGATTTCTCATTTGGTGCGAGTGGCTTCTTGTGCCGTGATGGTGAGCGCGTTCAACCAGTGCGTGGTATCACTGTAGCGGGTAACTTCTACAAGATGCTGCAAGAAGTTGAGGCAGTGGGTGATACTCAGCTAATTAACGATAGCCGAACTTTCTTCTCGCCAGACGTTCGTTTTGCTCGTTTGAGCATTGGTGGTAAGTAAACTTAGCATTACTATAGAAACAAAAAGAGGACTCAATGGAGTCCTCTTTCTTTTATCGAATGATTAACTCGCGAGAATTAAAATTCGCGAATGTCCAACTCATTGTGGATCAATACCACACACTGAGAAGCGAAAAGCATCTTAGGACCTAAGCTGATCTTCTCTGTGCCAAGGCGCTTCAAGCTGTTAAAAGACTTCTTCGGCATCGGAATATGGTCAGTTAGCAAGAAACATGGGTTTCCACCGATTTCTGCATCACGAACAAATTCGCCTTTTTTATCCAACATATATAGTTGGTGATCTTCTGCCAGTTCTTGCACTAGTCGTTCAAAACTGACGGTACGAACGGTGATACCAGGTTCGACTTCACGAAGTTGCTCTTTGCCCATACCAACCGAAGCATCCAAAGCGCGAGCCACTGCTGCAATCAAGGTTGACTCATGGAAGCCGCCAATGTTGGTGATGTCGTTAGAGCGAATAGTAATGGTGCGTGAGAAATCTTTTGTGCTTTCTAAAACCAAGTGAACAACCACATCTTCACGGTGTGATTGAGCAACGAACATAGTGTTCATCATGGTATGAGCAAGAATCTCTGTATGCGCTTCATTACCAACACCTTCTAACAGTGCTTTGCTGGTGGTTGGCGCCGCGCGAGCTCGTAAAACAAAAGAGCGCATGAATTTAGCCTCTATATAGGAAGAGTGAATGCGCGGAAGTATATACCCAAGCAGGGAAGGGATGCGAGTTTAATAGCAAATGTGAACTTACTTACAAAGCTTCGATTGTCGTGCGGAGTGTGCTGGTTAGAATAGAGGCAACCTGTTAGGAGCGGAATATGGAAATCAAAAAAATAAACAAACAAGTCTATAGAAAGAAGGTCAACCTAGTGATTGGTGGCTTTGTTGCCTTGCTTGCTATCTCTTCTCTTGCTTTTAGTACGCTATTGATCGTTTTGTTCGGTAATACAGATGTAGTACCTGAACAGTCGACGGGGAACTTTCACTGGAACTTAATTGGTGTTGTGCTTGCCTTAGCTACTTCACTGTCTTTGTTGAACCAATTCAAAACACGCCCTTATATGGAAGAAGTGTTGTATGTCTGGAAACTCAAGCAGCTGCACAACAAGATCTTTCGCAAACTGAAAAGTATTAAAGCGGCTTCTGCTGGGCACGATGTAAAAGCGCTGATGATCCTTAAGTTCTACTATACGACTCAAAGTCAGGTGTTTGAGTTAGACAACAACACATTGACGATGAGCAGTGTAAATAAAGAATTAGAGGCAATTGAACAAATAGAAGCGGCGCAATCACTGGATCTGGATATCGCGAGCTTTGAAGAGGCTTGGATAGACACATATTGATTGCCTATTTGCTACTTTAAATTAACAACTAAGTGCTAAAAATAAGCGTTTGAGTGAGATTTCATCACTCGACGCTTTTTTTTAAGTTTTTTTCTAAAAAAGGGTTGCCAAGAAAAATCATCTCCCTATAATGCGCCTCCGTTGTCACGGCAAAGCGGAAACGCAAAAGCGGTTGGCAATGAGGCGAAAGAAAAGCTTCTAAAAATTAATTTAAAAAAGTGTTTGACACTAAGAATTAATTCCTTAGAATACGCCTCCGCTTCGATAGCAAAGCTTACGAAGCAAGCTCTTTAACAATATAGACCTATCAATCTGTGTGGGCACTCGTTGATGATAATCCAATTAGATACTTAGGTATCAAATTAGGTTTCAATGATACGAAGTGACCAATCAAGTCTTCGGACTTGGCACAGTCAATTCATTATCGTTCTGTTGGAACGATAATAGCTTTAAAATTACATTAGTAGTTTTGAAGTCAGTATTCATTGAGCCTCCCCCTATTTATTTAGGGAATCAAAAACTTTAAATTGAAGAGTTTGATCATGGCTCAGATTGAACGCTGGCGGCAGGCCTAACACATGCAAGTCGAGCGGAAACGA